>CAIQOK010000078.1 GCA_903873415.1 uncultured Verrucomicrobiota bacterium
CCCGAGGTCCCCGTGCCGTAGTTGCTGGGCCAGATTTCCAGACGCCCGACCTGCCCACTGCCATTGACCACGCCGGGATAACTGCAATCCACCGTGAGGTTGCTCACGTTGAGCTGGATCGTTCCCTTATAAGTTGCGTCAGGGACCCGCAGCTGGGCCACCGTCAATCCAGCCCATGCGTCGAAGGAGGCCTCGGCGTATTGCAGGACACCATTGACCTGAGCTTCCATCCGGTATTTCACCCGGCTGAAGCTGGCATTGGTCAATGCGGCTGCGTTGTTCACACTGTAGGCAATGTTGTTGTCAATCCGAGTCGCATTGGTGATGGCGTAGGCGAGCTGAAAGTCCGCAAGCGCTCCGGTGGCGACGGTAACAGAAACCGTTCCCGGGTGGGCTCCGCCGAAATTGGCGGCCCCGGGAATGGAAACATTGTCCAGGATCAACCAACCCCAACCTCCCGATCCCAAATTCATCACATCCAATGTGTAGGCATCGCCGTTCACGAAGGGAGCCAGGTCCGTTTGGCTGAACGTCTCCGTTTCCCAGTCGTCCCCGACATGGGTGCGGCCCCTGGCGAGCACAAACGCCCCATCCCTGACGCGCCGCAGCGCAACGCCTTTCCATCCGCCATTCACAATCGAGTTTCCTGCAATATTCTGGTCATTGACCGGCGCATCTCCGGAGGCCTGCCCTCTGGATAATTGAACCGTCAGGTCTCCCAGACCACTCAAGTAAAAGACGGGAGAACGAAGCCACAAGCTATTCCAGTGGCTGTCCGTATTCCCGCTAACCCACACGGCGGAAGATCCCGGGACATAAAGCCCATCGGGAGCCAACGCCACGCTCACACCATCCACGCTCGTCGCATTCGGCGCCAAATCCACCCACTGCGACCCGGTCCAAACCCGGTTGTTCCAGCCCTGCAACGTCCCGTCATTGAAATCGTAAGCGATTTGGGGACGGCCCACAGCAGAGTTGGTGATGCTGTTATAACGGACGGTGTCCGAAGGGGTAAACACGACGGGAACATTGGTGATGCCGACGCCTGGTATCAAATCCGGGGTAAGAAAACTAAAAACACCGGAAACCACCCCACCGGAGGAGTTCGTCACAGCACCACCCGTTAAAACAGACGATCTGAGGGATTGGCCGCTGGACAGGGCTGACGCGGAGGGAAGGCTCGCGATCAATGGTGTCTCATTGACCTTGGTTGCGGCAATCGTACCCGGATATCGGACGATGACAACGCCCGAGCCGCCTGAATTTCCACTCAGACCATCGGCGTTTGCCCCGCCGCCGCCGCCGCCGGTGCCGGCCTGGCCGTCCACACCGGGCGCACCGCCGCCTCCAAGCCCACCGGAACCCTGAGTCCCACCAGTGATAAAAAACGAGCTGCCGCCACCCCCGGCGTAGTAGGTCAGTGAACCGCTGATATCATAGGCCAACCCGACGCCCCCGCTACCGCCGACGGTGGGAGTTCCCGCCTGACCTGCGGCTCCTGCCCCACCGCCACCGCCACCGCCATAATTGGGACCAGAAGTTGAATTGGCACCTCCGGGATTGCCTTGACCAGCAGTTCCCGCACCCACCCCCTGAGCACCCCCGGCAATACCCGCTCCCCCTCCAGAACCACCGGACAACCCACCGGCGTCACGCGAACCACCCCCACCGCCTCCAATCGCTGTTAGAGTTCCAAAAATCGAGTTGCCGCCCGTCGTGCCTGCCGCACCTGGGCTGCCACCCACACCACCCGTCCCCACCTGAATGCTGACAGCACTCGTGGAACTGTAATAGAAAGTTTCAATCAAACCACCCGCCCCGCCTCCTGCACCCCCTGCCGAGGACCAGCCACCGCTCCCTCCCCCGCCACCGGCCACAACCAAAACCTCATAGTTTCCAGCGCCAGGCGGCGTGAAGCTGTAACTTCCCACGCTGGCAAACGTGTGGATGATATATCCGTTCGTGCTGGTAACCACCCCTCCGCTGCCAGGCGTGGCTGCCGCCACCTTGACACCCACAGTCAACGTCAAAGGCATATAGGTGTTGGTGTTCGCTGGAGTAAACGTGACCGCGGCATTTGTGACGCCGATAATGGGCACTCCGCCGGGCTCTGAGAAGGCGAAGCTGCCTGGAACACTTGTCCCGGCGGCGTTGGTTGCACTGCCACCGCTCAAAGTCGATGCGGAAAAGGCTTGGCCATTGGTCAAGTCCGACGCTTTTGGCAGAGCGGCAATCGCCGGTAAGCTTCTACTATTGGCATTTCCGGGATATCGGACGATGACTATACCCGAGCCGCCAGAGCTGCCAGTATTTCCTTCTGAGACACCGCCACCGCCGCCACCGCCGGTGTTAGCGGTGCCGTTCACACCAGGCGCGCCGCCCCCACCGATCCCACCGATCCCAAGAGTTCCGCCACTTTGATAATAGGAACTGCCCCCGCCTCCAGCGTAGTAGGTAAGAGCGCCACTGATGTCATAGGCCAAACCGGCCCCCCCGCTTCCGCCAGCAGTGTAACTGCCTTGGATTCCGGGCCCACCCGCCCCGCCGCCGCCACCACCGCCGTAGTTGGGGCCTGAGGCAAAGTTTGCTGAGCCCGCGTTGCCTTGCCCCAGAGTCCCGGAGCCACCGTTCTGCACCGACCCTGAAATGCCACCACCACCACCAGACCCACCAGACATCCCGATGGCATCGCGCCCGCCGCCGCCGCCGCCGCCGATTGCTATGAGACTTCCAAAACTCGAATTAGAACCATTATTACCGGGACTTCCACCCGAAGCACCCGTCCCCCCTGCTCCCACCTGAACTGAAACATTGCCGGTGGATAGATAAAAATTATTACTGTAAATCAAGCCCCCGGCACCGCCACCACAACCCCCGGCACCCTGATACCCGCCGCTCCCGCCCCCGCCGCCAGCCACGATCAACACCTCGTAACTGCCGGCCGAGGCTGGGGTGAATGTGTAAGACCCAGGGGCTTTGAAGGTGTGTATTATATAACCATTCGTGATCGTAATATCGCCCCCCGTGCCCTTCCCCATACCAATAGGAGCCGCGGCGGAAAACCACTTTGCCTTGAGATAATTTTCCACCTGAAGCCGCTCGCTCTCGCTCAGCACCCGATCGTAAACAATCAGCTCACCGCAGGCCTGTGGCCCGGAATGATAAACCCGGTCCCGGTTGAAACTGTCGGCACTGACCGTGCCGGTGGTCAGCACTTCCACCAGATTGAATCCCCCATGCAAGGCCGTCGGCATGGCGAAACTGGAGCCATCCACCAAAGCGCCGTTCACATAGGTGGACCCGGACGTGATGTTTCCGCTGGTCCAAAAGGTCCACAGCGGATCGGCGGGATTGCTGTCCGATGGGCGGTGGAAATCATAGGAACCTGCGTCAGTCAACAAAAAGGAACTGCCCTTGAAAATGGAAAAGACCGTGCGAATGCCACTGTCCCGGTTGAAACCCAGTGCCTGACTGGAGGTGAAATTGACCGCTCCCAACCCGCTTTCCGTCCCTGCATTCGCCAGATAGGTCGGAGTGTCTTTACCACTGATGGGTGTGGCGTTAAAAGAATTTGGGCTGCCGTCGGGGATCTGAGTGACCGCAGCGCCATCCGCCAGCTTGAGCTGCGATGCGTCAAACCACCGGGCATAGTCAGTCACCGGAGGGGCCGCAGTTGCCGGCAGCGCGAGGAGACACAACAGAACAACCGCCGTCCAGCCGACGGACCAGGCAACGGATAACCGAACCAGACCCGGGGTTCGGGATTGAAAGCCTTGCCGACCAAATCTAAACGGAACTGTTGCTGAAAAGTTCAATGAATTCTATTAAAAAATTGTGCCCGGGACAGAACATCTAGGCTAAGGCAGAGGGCTTTTATACACGAACAACCACACCGAGCCCGCCAATCACTGGAAATAAGTCACTGGACCTGCAACTTATAAAAATGCGCCAGGCCCGACTCAGCATCCGAATGCTGCGGATCGAACTGCAGGGTTCGGGTGCCGGGCGCAAAATAGCTGTTCCGCGGGAGGTCATCCGGTGTGTTGACATCGGATGGAACCTTGAAGGGCATTGGAGTCCAGTCGACGAGATTCGTGGTGGAAAGAAGGCTGTAGCTGTGCTGGCTGACCGCCGAAAACTCCACCACAGGGCGGGCGCCTGCCCGCGGCACAATCGCCAAGCGGAAGGAGCTGTTTGTGTCCCATGCGTAGAGCCCGGCGGTATATTTTGAAAGATTGCTGATCCCGTCCCCAAGCGCGCTGTCCTGAGGACCCACCTTGGTTCCCGGCCCCAGCATCCGCACCAACAGGTTCTGCCACGCATCAGGCAGACCGTCCCCGTTGGCATCCACCCCCAAGGTCAGGTCGATATGGGTGAGACCGGCCGGCTGCCCCAGGGAGGCGAAGCTTGCCGCCATCTCGATGGGCAGATAACTGACACTGTTCATCCAAACGGTGATGCGGAAGGGGATATCCGGCGTCAGGGCGGTGGGTCGATACAATTTGCCGCTGAGCATGGAGTCCATGGGGAGTTGAACCTCGTAATTGATACCCGGCCCCATGCCGGGATTGATGGCCGAGGCGACCTTCACGCCGTTGGTGGCTTCAAAAACGATGTAAGCGCCGAAGGTGGACACAGGCTGACCGTATTCGTCGCGCACCAGTCCGGTGATCCGGTGGAAGGGGGCGGGAGGGAATGCGTAAACCAGTCGCGGTGCGGCCAGAGCGGCCAGGATCAAGAGCGGCAGGGCGCGGCGCAGCCCGCGAAGGGATGAGTTCAGCAGCGGGAGTTTCATAAATTTATATAACCACTAAGACACGAAGTTCACGAATTAACACTGATTACCCTGACGGCAGCAATCGGCACAGGGGGCAAATGAAACCCTGCAGCACCTTGGTCACTCCAGTTCAGATTGCCGGTTTTACTCTTCATTATTGACTTCGGCGCCTCCTTGGGGCGGCGGCCGCAGTGACTTCAGTTGCCGGAATACGAATAGGTGTCGAAATGCAGTTTGATATCAGTCACTGTCCTGATGAACCGATCCAGCCCTGTGGTGGAGTCGTTCAACAGGGTGTTGCCAGGGATGACAAGTTTCCAGCGACTGTTCCAGACTGAACGACCGATCAGACGGTTGTTGGTGTATTGAGAGCGCATCAGAGTCCCGCTTGGGCCGTAAAGGTTTTGAGAGAAGACGGCCGGGTCTGAGACGGGGCGGAACGCCTGATGTTTGCGGATGGCGAAAAGAGGCGTTTGAAGCGCGTTGGCTGTTTGATAAAATCCGCCGGTGGCGAATTGGGCCGCGCCAATATTGAATGGAAGCGGGATGGCCACATCGTCCACGGTAAAGGTCCGGATTGTGCTGGTATCACCCAGGGGCGGGGTGCGCATGGAGTCCTGCCCGCACGGGATGAGATAAACATAGGGGGTGGCCGCCAAGGCCAATGGATCTGTCGCCCAAAGGTTTGGATCGGGCGGCGTGACACTGGCTGGCAAGAGGTTTGCCGGAGGGTTGTCCATGCCCCGGTAGCCCGGCAGCGCCACGCCGGCAGCAAAGATCTTGGTGGCGAATGCACTGGGACTAAAGTTGTGGTCCCCCGCCCCGAGTTGCTGGCCAAAGAGATTATAGCCCGCGGCAATGGTGGTGCTGAAGTCGAGGATGATCCCGGGAACAGCCAAACTGGATCCCTGCGAAATCTGCATGCAATAGCGCGCCACATCGGAGTCGGCCATCACATCGGCCACCCGATGCTGGTTGAGAACATCCTGCCAGTTCACGTCCCCGTTGGTCCCGGGCAGTATCCGGTAGTTCTCACTGCGCAGCGACACCGTAGTGCCATAGGCGTCGGGATTGTTGAAGCCGAGCCGACCCTTGACCACGTCCCAGTCCGCTTTCATCTGGGCTAGTGCGGTGGAGAGGCCAGGATCCCCGTTGATACTGCCGCCGTATTGAGGAACCCCGTTTTGAACCACACCAAGAGAGCGGGAGCTGACGATCTTATTCAAATAAGCCCGGCCGGTGTCGGTGTTGAGCAATCCGGTCTCGAAGTCGTAGGCGTTGGCGGCCAAAAAGGAGTAGCGTGCGGCCATGTCGAAAAGCGTTTTATAGCGCTCGAGCTTCTCGTTGCGGAACACGCGAAAGGCGGCATCGCGGTTCCGATAACCCTGGATCACTCCAGCCGTCATGTTGCGGGCCACCTGACGCTCCATCTGCAACTGATCCCCCTTGGCAACCAATGTCTTGTATTCGTCCAAGGTATCGGCCAGGGCGCGAATGGCTTGGTTGATGGCAATGAAATCACCCATCACGGTCTTCTGCATGAGCATAATGGTCTGCACCTGCTGCTGCAGCTGCAACATCACATCGGATCTGTCCAACTTATTTTGCAAGTCGATAAGGGTGGTTTGAAAACCAGTGCTGATCTGGTTCCACGCCAACTCCGTAACAATGCGAGTGGCCATAAGTCCGGTGGCTATTCCGGCTCCTGTGAACTTGATGACGCCTTTGGCCGCGTCGCCTGGAGCGGTGGTGCCGACCGCCAGACCGGCTACGAACAGGTCTGGAATACTGGTTGCGATGGCATCCTTGATGTTCTTCATTGCCTCCAGATCCGCGTCGAAAATCAGACCGGCTGAATCGATGATGTTCTGCCCGATGATGATCCCCTTGTTCAGAGAATCCATCTGCTCCTTGATTTTCTTCTGATAATTCACCGTGCTGGCTAAAGAACGGAACAAGGCGACCTGCTTGTCCAAGTCCTCCTTGTCGCTCATCGCCTTGGCGGTGATGGCAACGTAAAGGTTGTCGTGGGCCGCCACGTATTTTGAGAGGGCGGCTTGGATCTTACCGGGAGATTTGCGGCTGCCGCTCCAGGTCGAGGGCTTGCTCATAAAGGCATTCGCACCGTAGTTAAAATTGATATAGTCGGAATCAAGGGCATAACCGGAATCAAAGGCAGGCATTATTGGAATGGTAGTGGCATTCGCACTCGCGTAATCAGGGGAGGTGCTCTGAATATCGATTTTAAAAGTAGCCGCAGGGTTAGGGTCCCACAAAGATAGGTTAGGATTGGAGAACTCGAGGTCGTCAATATACATGTAGTGGATCAGATCCGGACCCGAGTAGTTTTGGGCGTAGGTGTTACCCGCGCCGATATCATCAGTATAGGGGGTGCCATACAGTTCAATGAGTGCGTTGGTAAAAGCCTGCTCTTGAGCGTTGACCTGGAGTTGGAGGCCCGTCAAGGAATCCTCCTGAGACCGCATCAATTCGGTGACATTTTTGGCATCGTTAAAGGAAGCCACGGCGTTGTTCAGAGCCGTCAGCGCCCGGTTGTATATCTGTTCAAAATGGGTGTTGTTGGCTCCACCCACCACTTGGTTGGGGTCAATATCCAAAGCGACGCTTCCTGGGGTCATGCCCAGGGGGTTGAGGCCGGCTTCAGCATTGTCCATGGCCGTTTGAAGGTCATTGGCCATCGTCGAGAGCTGGGTCAGCTCCGGCACGGTGGTGCGATCCACTTGTTGAATGGTTCCCTTGTGCGTGGGGTCCTGATCCACGTCAGGGAGAATGGCGTTGCCGGCCACCCAGTTGACATAGCCGCCCAGCGCGACGCGGCTGGCCCAGTGATCCGCGCCCCAGAACTTGCCGTCCACGAAAGTGGAAGGCAAAGCACGGTTGGCGTTGGTGCTGGCAGGGCTAAGATTGCCCCAGCCAGTGGTGTGGGCGGGCAGATAATCGCGACGCCACGTCAAATCAAACACCTGCTGACCGGTCCGTGCCAATGCGACGGCGGCGGCCATGAACTTACGCTCGTGCACGTAGTTCACCGACACCGGCATTCCCAAAACATTCACGGATTCCGCGGCGGGCACCCAGTCGAAGTTCGGGTTCATGAGCAGGGCATAATAACCGCTCAGTGCGGTCAGATAATGACCATAGGCATCCCCGTGTCCCATCGGATACATGATGGAGGCATCGGTGGCATCCACGATTCCGTCCATGTTCTGGTCGGTGATGTTGTAGTTCTGCTGGTAGATGGTCTGCCCGTCGCCGATGCCCTGGGTGAAATTCCAAACCAAGCGGTTATAAACCGGGTTGTATTGCACTCCGGGTACGAGCTGGTCATCGCGGCCGCGGTCCAGAGCAAGCTCCTCTTCCAGGAGGGACGGTTCCTGGCCCATGAAGGAGAAAAGGGAGGTGGCAATGGACCCATAAGAAGCGCTATCAGTGCCAATGCCGATGGTCGGATTGGAGCCATCGGCCCAAGCCTCATTCCCCACCATCATGTAAAGATCGGAAATATAGCCCGCAGCCAAAAGAAGGGCCTGGTTGGCGGGGCCGTAGTCGTAACCGGAATTGATGCTGATCGACTTGCCGCGACGCAAAACCGTGTCATAGATCTCGATCAGACCATACTTGTTGAGACTCTCGAGGTTCAAAGCAACGTCCCCTTCCCATCTGTGCCCGGCCTGGGTGAGCATACTGGAGGAGGTGTTGACCGAGTTGTTAAATAGATCCTTGGTCCGCTGGTTGAAGGGGTTGATCCCAGCAAGCACCCGCTTGATCCAGCCTTCGGCTAAGACGGGCGGCGTCCATGCGGACCAATTCAAGGCCGCCGGGTCACCCGCCGGAGTTGTGTAAAGAGGGTGGGCCGGATTGATGGGACGATAGCGCATCGTCACGTAGTTGTCGCTGAGGGTCTGAATTCCGGCACCCCCTAGAATAAAGCTGAACAGTCCGGATCCCTTCTGCAACCCTTGGAAGAGGGTCATCTGAGAATCCTGCGACGGGGGCTGGCCGCTGATGGGTGCGGCAATCTTCCACTGGTATTCGTAGTCGCCCACGTTGCCACCCTGATCAACGGTGTGTTGAAGGGTCAACTGCTCGCTGAGCGGGTTTTGAGGGGCGATGATTTTAATTTGGCCGGGATGCAGACGGCCTCCCACCTTAATAACATGCAACGCCACCGGATCCCCGTCCTTGGTAAAGGCTCCGCCGCCGTTTTCCACCAGAGTCACGTAACCGCTGCCGGGGCCGCAGGCCGAGAGAGCCTTGCTGTCCGCCGCCTCGTTCTCCCAAGTCAACTCAGGAAGCTCCGAAACGCCATAGTCCACCAAATTGGTTCCGGGAATATAGGTGATATTGTAGGTGATATTGGTGGCCTGGACGACAGTGATGAACCCGCGCTTGTTTTTAAAGGCGGTTTTCTTTGACACCTTGCGGGTGACAATATTGGTCACATAACTGGAGTCGTCCTCACCGGCGGCGTAGACCCCGTTTGTGTTCATCGTGAAATTGACCACGGTGGTGTAGAGGTTGGAAACCGCCGCGCCCCAATCGCCGTAGCCGGTGTCGAGCGTGCTGCAAATCCCCACAACGGCCGCTATATCGTTGGTGCTCATCACGTTGAGGGAAAGATAGCTCTCCCCCACAGGCTCGTCGTGGAACTGGCCCTGAAAGACGAGCTGGAGGCTGTTGGGATCGTAAAAAACACGTTGGTTAAGATGCGGCGGTAGTGTTGGGAAAAAGATTCGGCCCTGATAGGTGGTGGTGGGAAGACTACTGGGCAGGTTCGTGAGAAGAGACGTTTTCTGCCGGGTCGGGTCGAACAGCTTCACGCTATTTTTGGGCGCCTGAATGTTCGGCGCCACAGATTGCTGGTAGAGAACGTTGGCGGTAAGCCAATCGCCCACTCCGGGAAGCCCATTCTGGGGACGCACCAAAGTCTGCCCATACTCGAGTGTGGGCACCGGCTTGGTGGAGTCGCTTGGATCCTGCTCGGGCCAATAGGGGCGATAAACAATCGGCAGCGCCTGCGTCACCCGATTGGTTGCTCCATCCATGCCGCCAGTATAGGTGCGTGACACCGGGTCGAAAGTCCGCAGATAGGGGACAATCGTGCCCGCCAGAGGGGGGTTGGAGTAACCCGGCCAGGAAAAGGTGGGGTCTGTGGGATAATAATACTGCATCTGAAAACTGTTGGATGATGCCGCGCTGAATGAAAGGAACGGGGCTCGATTGGTGAAGTAAACAGAGGTGCCGCTGTAGGTGTTGGTGCTGCTGATCACCATGGGGCCTTGGGTGATAACGTCGCTCGGCACGGTGCTGGTGACGACATTCAGGACCAAGGTGTTGGTCGCCGAGGTGCCCTCCCAAAGGTCGAGAACAACAAGCGCCAAAGTGGTCTTGCCTGCGTCCAGATTGCTTGGGCTGCCGACCAACTGAAGTCCGTTGGTGGGGTTGACACTCAGCCAGGAGGGCATGTTGGCAGGCGGCTGGATGGCCAGATATTCCGGCTGTCGGGTCGAGTGCAGGTTGAGTGCAAATTGCTGTCCAATACATGCCTGCGCATAATCCAAGGAGACCATCCCCTTGGCTTGGTCATAGGTGCCTGTTTGCAGCGGGGGCAGTCCGGCATTGGGACCACGATGCACCCAGAACTGATGCTTGCGGTCTTGGTAGGTAAAACAGGAATAATATTGAAAGCGCTGGCGCAAAGGCGCTGGCGCGGTAGCCCACCCTCCTGGGAGGTCGGCGCCGGCATCGGCCAGCGGCTCCGTGTTCCAGTTTTTCCCAGTGCTGTCCACCGGAGGTTGCAGCAGGGGAAGAGGCATGGGGGATTGAAGCAATTGACCGGCCGGGATTGGATAATCAAAAACCCAGCCCGACTCGGGCTTTTCACGCCGGACCTTGTAGGCAGTCATGGCCATGCTCCCGTTGTCCTGTGTGTACTCGACCAGAACATAAGGCTGAGAAGAGTAGTTAACCCCGGCGATAGTCTGGTTGGACTTGTTTGTCAGGTTCAAATCGTCGCGCAAAGCGTAAGCTGTTCCGCCTGCCATGATGGCGTGCTCCTCGTTGGGGTTGTAACCAGCCTGAAGTGGATCGTTCTGGTAATAAATGCGACCCAACATTTCACGGGGATCAATAGAGCCATTCCCGGCACTCCCCCGGTTGCTGGCTAGAACAATCTCCTTGGGATTATCCGGATAACTAATGATGTATTTCCCCAAAGCGGCGGGCCAGTAGCTTGGCAGGAATCCCAGAGCCGCGTTCATCTGGTTCCCGCGGAACCAGAGAACAGACAGCTTGTTGGCCCCGGGAGTGTCGTTCACCGGAATAATAGCGCTGCTCGCCGCACCGTCGAATCCGGCGGCAAACGGGTCGATGTAGGCGTGGGGATTGTACAAGTTCCCAAGATTAGTCAGGATATAACCCACCCATATATTTGTGCCCTCCGTGAGAGGCGGAAGAATTGTGGTGCCGACCCGCGCAGTGTCGACAAAAAGATTGGGACCGGATCTGGTGGTTGGGAAAATGAAAGTCCCATTATCCGGCTGCCAAGAATTGAGAGTCGCTGCGACAGAACGTGCGAATGGGGACGGTCCGGTAAAGTTTTCCACCAGACTCAAACTATTCATCCAGACGTTGGCCGTGTTGGCGCTTTCGCACCTTGCACCCAGCCAAAAGGAACCCGCCGAGGGCAGATAGCCCGTGGGAATTTGGGAGAGAACCAGAACGCCCTTGTAGTAGACATCCAATAAGCCGACCGACGACATCACTATTTTCACCGGGGCGAAACTGCCCGCGGTGTCCAGCCTCAGGGGCAAACCGGTGGCCGGATCAATCGGTGGCGCATTCAGGGAGATGCCGGTGTCGAGCAACGAGTTGGTCGGATCCCCCGTTCGGACTCCAGCCAAGGTGGTGCCGTTGAATTTCACCGTAATGCCGGGCGCATAGTCGTTTGCGGCGTTCTGCATGAGATCAAAACAAACGGATAGACCGTTGGCCAACCCCTCCTCCGCCGGGGATTCTCCGGTCATGGGTGTTCCAAGGTTCACACTGAACCCTCCCCCGGGCAGGGGGGTACCCCCGCCGACCAAGACGTTGAAGGTAAGGTTGAAATTGGTGATGGTATCGCCTTGAGTGGGGTCTGGAACACTCATGGAGCCCGACTTGGAAGGGATGGCATCGACGAGGTGCAAAACTCCATTTGTAAGATAGCAACCGGCGTAAAGCGTCGCCGGAGACTGGGCGGTGGGAGACATCCCGTAGAAGCGGTTGGTGGATCCCAAAGTGGATTGACCTGAGATACTGACATTATCCAGTAGGAGCGTGGTGTCCCCCCCTGTGCTGCCGGCGACGAATTTGAGCACAAGGTTGTTGCTCACCGCAACGAAAGGAAGGCTGTAAACCTCGCTGAACGGATTCGATCCACCGACCGTGGAGACTGGGTGCTGGGTGACAATCGTCTTTCCGCCCAACAGAACTGTACAGAGTGGCAAATTGGTGCTGGGAAGCATGTTGCGGGCGTTTTCATAGTAATGCAGGGTATAAACAGCCCCCACCGTCAGCCCGGAAACCAGCTGCTCAATGCTCCCACTGCCTTGGATGAACGCCACTTGGCCGCCGTCCGGGACAGAACCGTTGTTGTTGAACGGGCTCATATTATAGGCGTCGTTCACCCCGATAGAGCCACTTGAAGATTGCCAGCCGGTGATCGACCTGTATCCAGGGAAATTGACACTCGAAGCATTATCCGTCTCAAAGCTGGGATTGGTGAGCACCGCTGGGAGGGGAGAATAATTCAACAAGGAGCTGAAAACAGGGTTATACAGCGGAAGATTGTTGTTGGGATCCAGCAATGCACTGTCCAGCCAGGAGAAAACCCGTTCAAAGGACACGTAAGGCCCGGACATGTAGCGGATCAACGAGCGGTGAGCCGGATAATCGGGACTCAGAAAGGTGTAGAAAAGAACCCCGCCGGACCCAGTGAAAGTAAACGCCCCATGGATGGAATCCGTGATGTCTTGGAATTGGAGATAAGGATTGTTTTTACCGGGCAGCACCACGGAGGTGAGCTGGGCCTCGTTGGCGGAGGCGGCTTGCGGGCGAATATAGTGACTGTATTTGGCGGAGTCCGCCGGCCAAGTGAGTTTATACCGGATATACTGCTCGGGCCACAGAATCCCGGCAACACCGGGCTTCAACCAATGAACCAGGCAGTCGTTCTGGCTGACGGTGGGAGCCACGGCATAGAGCTGCGGCGGGGTAAGGGCCGAATTCGCATAGGCGAAGGGCTTCGCAAGATTCTGCAACGGCACCTGCACCAACCATGGAGTCAAGGTGACGAGGTCGCCCGGATTGAGCGGCACGAGTTGATCCCCTAAATCCTGCTGTAGGTCCGAAGGAGAGGGCTGCTTCACCACATCGACAATCTCATAACCCAAGAAGTTGCGCGTCATTCCGTCCGGCTTAAGATCTCCGAGCAGCTCAAGAAAGACCCGGCCCTCGGCATTGTAGGCATGGATCGATGCTGTTGTGGGGTCATACCACAAGGTCCGGGTCTCCTGATAGGTCTGATTCGTGTTGGCTTGGCTGGTGTTGGGATCGAGGTACTCGGAGGATACATTTTGCGGGACGCTGGTATTGTATGCGAAGCGAATTGCGCCCACGAGATTGGGCGGGATGCTGACGGGGTAGGAGGCGGACTGGAAATTTTTTTCAGTCCAATAGACCCGGTGCACAGGCTTGTTCGCCAAGGCGGTCACGTTATAGGTCTTGGTTAGGGTCCTGAATATGCTGCCGCCGTTGGTCATGTACGCCACCGAGTTGGTGGCATAATCGAACGGGGTGTTGTTCGTCGCGGCAGCCTTGATCCAAGTCACGGAGATTTGGCCCGGCTGCACGGCGTAAATTTTTCCCGAATGCGGGCTGAAGTAAGTCCCCACCGACGCGGCCGGATACGGAAGCCAATAGTCGGACGGGCTTGTATTCGTGAGGGTGCTGCCGTTCTCATCCGTGGTGGGAACGGAGACCACATCGCCGAAGTTGAAGTTGACCAATTGGGCAAAGAATGCACCGCCGAGCTGCTGATTGCGGAGGGTGAGGGCGACGACCAGATTGCTGCTGGGCGCCCCGGGCACAAGGGCCACCGGCACGGACTGCATTGCCTGGGCAATGGAGCCGGAATAGGTGTTTGTTCCCAGCACGCCTGGTGTGGCGCTGAGATAGTTCGTGTGGTAAGGGGCGGTGCCCACCCAGTTGAGGATTAGGTTGGTGCGCACCTGCTGCCACGCGCCATTGGCAAGAGAAGATACTCCGCCGAAGGAGTAGACACTTTGAAACTGGTTGGCCGTCGCCTGCAGGGGCGACAAAGTGGATCCGATGACACTCCCACTCACAGAGTAGGAAGAGTTGGCAGTGGGCATGCGTCCGTCAGAGCCGGCCGAGGAGTTGGCGGTGGCGCTGATGGGCACCCCTCGGAAGGATTGAAGGTTCCAAACCGTGCTGGCGCTCTGGTAACTCTGCGGCGGAATGAGCATCTGGCCCTGGGCCGCGGCGCGGAGCGACACTGCGCACAATAAAACCGGTATTAGCCTCTGCAATCTTAAAACATTCATGCAATCAGACATAACATTGCCATACACCAACCGTTTTCAACCTCGAACCAGTTCATGGGGAGTGGCCAACCCACAATTCAGAATGACCCATTGCCAAGCATCTTTTCCTTGGACTTTGACATTCAACGACCGAACTGGACGATCAATTCTCGTTCACCCTCAGAGCTGCCTGGGTGCTCTTGGCACGCCCCCCCTGTTCCGCCAGTCGGCTCACAATCCTCTTGAGATCGGCAAGTTCCCCCTCCATCTGTTGGAGTTTGGCCGACTTGCGCTCCAGTTCAGCCATGCGGGCCAACCGCAGTTTAAGCGCACGGATTTCCTCGGCCTGCGCTTCGCTGCGGATGGCCAACTCCTGGATCGCTCCCAGACCGGTGGTGAAGAGGCGGTCGTAATTCACCGTGCGGAAATCCGCCACCTGTTTGCCATACACAAACACCTTGTCGATACGGTTGCTGGAGGAAAGCGCCACCTCAAAGACATTCGTGGCCTCGACCCCGACCACACGGTAGGAATCGAACGTCTTGGCTCCGTTTTCGACCATCAACTTGACCAGATCATTGATCTGGAATTCATGGGCTTTGGGGAGAGTGACCCGCAGCGTCCCGCGAGCATCGTCTTGGGTGGTTGTGAGGGAGAGGGCATACACGTTGGGAATAAAGTTGGTGCTTTGGATCACGGCCGACGGAATGATTTTCTCCACCTCCTGTGCAATCACCCCTTTAAAAACATTCGTCCCTTCAGCCAAAACATCGATTTTGCGGTAGTCGGTGATCTGAAGCCGCTGAACCAGGGCCAAGTCCTCGGATGAGTTGCTGCGCTTGACGACCTCTTTCACGCGCTGATCCGAAATACAGTTCAACTCACTGCAGGCAACCCCTCCGGAAGCCCAAATGCTGTAAGGATAGTTATATCCTGTCGCATATTCGCCTATCAAGGTTTTGCTGTTGAAAAACCTGTAGTTGTGGTTTCCAAAGGCATAGGAGGCCTCGATATCCAAAGGGCACTGGGGTCCCGTGGTCCCTATCCCGACGAATCCGTAAGGGTTGATATACATAAACGTTTGAGCGCCACCCGCGTTTTGGAAGTAGGTCCCTCCCGAAGTCCGCAAAGCAAGATTCCCGTCAAAATAGAAGCCTGTGTTGACGACGCCAATGCAAGCGGAACCAAATCTTGCGCTTCCATTGCAGTCCATGGTGTATTGGGGGTTTGAGTTGCCGATCCCCACGTTGCCGTTGTTCTTAATATACATGATACCCGTGCCGGCATTGTTCCGGATATTAAGACCATTCATGGCCATCGTCATATAATCATAGTTATCCACCCAACGCTGGAGCATCTGACTTTCACTGCCGTCGGAATTTTTGGCAAAAATGGTTCCACCGGAGGGCAGGTGGAACCCATTGGCGGCAATGTCTCCGTTCACTTGCAACTTGTAGCCGGGTGACCCCGTTCCGATCCCCACATTGCCATTGCCCTTGACGCGCATGGTTTCGGTCATGTTCGCGCTGCTGCCATACCCGAAGGCCACGTCGCCACCTGACCCATCGGTGTGGATTTGCAAAAGGCCATTTTGAATGCCAAACCCGTAACTAGTACCTCCGCTTAGGTTTCCGGAATTACCCCAAAGTGAGATTTTGTCACCCAAGGTGCTTGCAAAGTTGAGGGGAAACGACGGAGTCAATTCGCCGATGCCCACGTTGCCACCATTGACCATAAAGTTGGCATTGACAGTGACCGGGAAATTCGCGGTCAGGGTGCCGTTGACCACGGCATTGGTGGCAATGCTGATACTGCCACTGGCCGGGCTGGAGAGGCCGGCGGCCGTGGTGGCTAGGAAGGCGTATGGCGTCGTGGCCAATTGCATGCGTGGCAACATCGTCACGGCTGCCTGACCGCCCACACCCAAAACAGTGACCTCGAGATAACGGCTCGAAGCGGTGGCGGCATTCGCCCCTGTGAACACCCCGGGAAGATTATGAGAATAGGAGTTGTAGGTGTTTCCATTGCCTAAGAGCAGGCTGAAATTCCCGCGGTCCACCGTGGCGGTCTGCGATTCCGCCCAAAGGGGATTTCCACCGCTGGGTGAGCTGTAGATTTTCAGGACCAAGTCGTAGTTTTTAGGGGCGTTGGTCGCCAACGCCACACCCGCGTTGTCCGTCAAGTAGCCTTGATACGAAACGGTCTCGGGCGGTGTCGGGGTCTGGGCTTGGGCTGTACGCGGCACGATCATGAGGCCGAGCATGAGCAGCACTGCCGTTAATATCCCAGACCGGAGGGGGCGGGAATAGGGGTGGGAGGTGAGCATATGTTTGGTTTCCAAGTTACTGTTTAAACTGGTTGGAGTGTGGAGTGAGTTGTGGGTGGGCACGCGAGCCGGTTGGGGACGGGTCACAAGGGTATCCCCGCACAGGACTAGGAGGGGTCTAGGGGAAAGGGTCGAATCCTTTAGTTCACTGGTTTGCATTAGATTGCCGGTTTTTATAATGAAGTTCGCATCCTCGCGCCGATGAGTTCACTTGACCTGGAGCACCGGGTTGTCACTCATGCGCTGGATGCTAAAGGTGCCACCCGTCTGGAAAACCCGCTGGTTGGAGCCCAGTCCAAGCACGGTCAACGTTTCGGTGTAGGTCCCCGTCAGCCCGATGGCGGAATTGACACGGCTGTCGTAATCGGATCCCGTGGCCCCCACCTGCATGTTGATCTGGCGGGTTATGCCATAGGACTCAGAGCCCCGGGGCAGAACGGAGGTGAATGTAGAGTCCAAGTTGTCGTGGTCCGGATGGAACCCGTGCACAAATGGATTTGCGATCCGGTCGTTATAATCAACGCTGACGCTGGTGGAGAAGGTGACGGTTCGGGAGAGGGGAGCGCCCAAGGACCAGGGTGTGTTGGCGGCCGACCAAGGGAGGTGCACAGCGGTGATGCGTCGGGCTTGGGCGAGGTAATTCGCGTTGAGGAGGCTTTCGCTGTTGGCTATAACCGGATTGGTCTGGGAATCCACGCCGACAAAGACGCGCTGAAGCAGGACCGCGGGGCTGCCGTTGGTGGGGTTGTGGATGATAAGACGCAGGGGATAGGACTTGCTGACCACGCCGAGATTGGTGTTGAGAGAGAAGAGATAAACGCCGTTGGTCTGAATCACAAATCCGGTGTTGGAATCCAACGAATATTGTGTAAAGCCTCGATTCAATTGGGCCAGCACAGGACCGGCCCCTCCCTTGGAGTAGGCACAACCGAGCAGATGGGTTCCGTCGGAGCTCATGGCCACATCATCCCAAGTGTTCACAGGGCTCCGATTGGTCCAGGTCACTCCGTAATCGTCGGAGGTGTAAAGATTTGTTGCTGCCGTTGCCGCCAACAGATGCCTGCCATCGGAACTGCTGCTAACCCCGACCCAAGTTTGATTGGTGGCAACCACGGCCGGACCGTAGCTCACGGAGCTGCCATTGGTGGACGATTGGGGCGCTCCTTGGGTAAGAGGCCCAGCCGGGGTGACGGTGAATCCGCCATCCCGAGACACGAAGAGCGGCCCCCCGGACACAGCGATGAGCAAATTCGTCGTGTCCCCGGAGGCGGACAAGTCAACCACGTTGAGAGTGCGGAGAGACGCGGGCTTCCAAGTCTGACCGAAGTCGGTGGAACGAAAGAGGGAGCCGGGATTCAGGCCGGCCACCAATTGGGTTCCGTCGCTTGAAATCACCAGCCCAGCCCAGTTGTCGGTTGCAATGCCGGTGCCCGAGGGCTGGTTGGCTGCCTGCCAATTTGCGCCGCTGTTCGTCGAGAGCAGGATCATACCTCCTTGCCACGCTGCGGCCAGATGGCTGCCATCGCCAGAGACGCAGACGCGAACCCAGTTATGGTTAGGCCCAAAGTCAACGGCAGTCTGGCCCCATGTTTGACCGTAGTCGGTGGACAGATAAAGGGGGCCGTTGGTGACTGCCGCCAGAATCACATTCCCCCCATCCGAACACGACAGGCTGGACCAGACACGCACCGGGCCGACCCCCTTCCAAGTTTGCCCGCCATCGGGCGAAAGATAGATCAAGCCCCCGAGCCTGCTTTTGCCGCCCTGATCCCCGGCCAAGAGCAGTGTTCCCGTGCGGGAGGAGGCCACCGCGCCGAAGGAATAGAAGTTCAAATTCGTGCCGGGATCGCTCAAGACGATATTGTCCATCAGCAGAGGGGTGCTTCCATTGGTGGTATTCACCCCTTTCTGGAAGACCAAATTCATGGTCGATGCCGTGGCGAGAAAATTATTACTGATTGTCGAGTAGGTTCCACCCGAGGCAAAGGTGGAAACGCTGTGGTTGGCGGACACGACTTGGCAGTCGTAGCCGAAGAATTGCAGTTCCGCAATGTTGATAAAGCCATTGGTCGACCCGACATAACGAATGTATCGCCCGGCAACCGGCACACCGCCGGGGTTGTTGGTTGTCCACCCGGGGCTGGGCGTATTGGTTAGAGTCAAAAGAGTCACCGCATCGCTGAAATCGGCGGTGCTGGCGACTTGGAACCGACCGCCGAGCAGATTGGTCTCATACCCGCCCTGAGGGAAGAATGCGAAGGCGGTGACGATCTTCTGAGCGCCCAAATCCAGCCCTACCCACCGGGTGTCCACAGCTTGGGTGGGCGGGTTGCTGCGGGGTCCGGCGACGGAGGCCGTAAGGCTGTTGCCGTCAAAGGCCTTGGAATAATTGTATTTTGCCGAATCGGCTGCGTTGCCATAAAAGGCATACACTCCAGAGCCGTTGCCGATCGGTATCCCTGTTAAGAGAATGGAAGGGGTGTTGAAGTCGGCTGCGAACGATAGACTGGTGGGAAGCGGGATTGAAACGCTAGGACTGCCTGGACCGGAGGCATCCTGTATTTCGCTCACCACGGTGGTTGCGGCTGTGCCGGCCAAAGTGAGGTTATTGGTTCGGCCGCTGGAATCATAAGCCACTCTGGCGGCCTCGGTAAAGGTGAACTGGGCCAAGAGGTTGCTGGTGCCACTGGAATAATAGCGGGTGGACATGGCGCTCTGAACATTGGCCGGAGAGAGGTTCGTATTCCAGATCCGGACAGTCCCTAGGGCGCAGCGGACCAGGGCGTTGGTGAGCCAGGGTGAGTTGCCTATGTAATTGCCGTAGCGCAAACAGTTTGTGGGAACGGTCAATCCGCCCACGACGCTTGAGAATACTCCGTTGGTGTAAAACACGGCATTTCCCAGCCCGCTGGAGAAATTGGTTGTGTTGAATACCACTGCCAGATGAGTCCACGTATTGGTGGGGAGTGAGTCCCCCCCGTTGGCGGTGGTTTTCACACTGCTGCCATAGGTTAAAACCAAGCCCGGCAACGACTTGGAGCCTGTTGCCTGACTGTTGAGCACGAGTGAAATGCGATTGCTTGTGGAGGATACGGCAAAAGTGTTCGTCACAAGATACGGAATATAATTCGTATTGAAGATGGAGACGATTCTGTTGGTTGTGTAGATATAAGTCGTAACCGTAGTAATCTTCGGCAGTCCTTTAACTATGGCCACCTTGAGGGAAACTAGTGTATTGGTGGTTGTTAGACTGTTGGTCTGATAGACATAGACGATGTTGGTCGCGTAGTTGACCAAGTTGGTGAAAGCCGGTCCGGCAAAGTCGAACAGGGTGGAGTTGGGCACCGCCGCGTTGGGATAGACCCACGCCTCCAATGTAAAGTTGCTGCTCCCAAGGAAATTCATGGTCGGCAGCACTCCGTAACCCGCGCCATCCAGCAGGAGAGTCGGCCGTGCTGCGTCTTCCTTGTATGTCACACCGTAATACCGGCCTATCGTCAGATTTGTCAAAGTCAAAGCCAGCGAACTGTTTCTGAGAAGAAACGCGGTGTTTGTGCCCTCCGGGATTGCCCCGTCATTTGCATAGGGCTTATACGGAGCGGCCGAGGGGAAAAATACCGGGTTTAACCCCACCTTGTCCACGTTGCCCAACCAGCCGGTAATGACTTTGTTGCTCAGCGCCAAACCCGAGTCGCTCGTGAAAATATCCGTCTCGAATCCGTAGTTGGCATAAACGGGCAGACTGTTGGCGGGAGGGGGGTTGGAGTAGGAGAGTTGCCAGACCGCGCCGGGTTGCTCGCTGCCGTTGGAGGGAAGGCCAACGGCCGCCGCAGCCGCATTGATACCTGCTTCGATCGCCGCCGATCCGCCTGTGACGTTGGTGACCAGCGGCGGGTAAAGCTTCAAATATTGCCCCACCTGGCTGATCGAGGCCTGACCCACCCATAATCCGCCAAGTGAACCGACCGTCGCCGAAATCGGAACCGGCACGCTCAAGAACCCCAGCGAATCGGTGAATGTCAGAACTCCCCCGAGCAAGCTGCCGGCCGGTTGGGTGATGGAGGATCGGTCCAAACCGAGCGTGACATTGAGCCCGTCGCCGGGTTGGCCCATCGGCGCCAAGGTCCAAGTGGCGGGATTGCCGCTTGAAAGAGTGGTGTAACCATAGGTCAGATTGGTCATGTTAATGGCGCCCTTGACCAGCAGTGGGGGCAGATTGGTGAATGCGGCCTGACCGGTGGGCGCCGAGTCGGATGCGGACAGAGTGCCAGTAATCACCAGGATGTTGGTGGTCAGATTGTTAAGTCGAAAACTCAGCTGGGTCCCGCCGGTGCTGAAATTCAACCCCCCCTGAGGAACGCTGGCGACCTCAAATGGCCCGAAATAGTTGTTGAAAACCGTGCCTGACCGCATCCAGTAGGCCTGCCCCCGAGTGACAGGTTGGAGAAAAAACAAGGCGGACGGCAACAACATCGGGCTGCGACCCGCAAGAAGCTCGCCTCCCGGATAAAAATCAATTTCAGGAGTGATGGTTTGCAGAGCCGGGGATTGCGCCAGAAAAACATCAAACTTGGGCGGCGCATTGCTCACGGTGGGGAACCCGACAAAGTTCATGCCTGAAACCGTCCAGGTATGCCGCGGAGGAACCGGCTTGCCCTTGACTTTCCAAGTGTAGGAATAAGGGGTGGAGGAATAATTATTAACCCCGACGTAAACCAAATAGGCGGAGTCTCCTATCAACCCTTGAAGGGGCGAAGCCGCGCTGTTTGTCCGCGTCCAGAAAACCCAATCCAGAGTCGGAGTCGGCGTGGCGGGGGTGTCGATATACTGGGTGCGCAGGGTGGGATTCCAACGCCAGATTTGCTGGATCGGATTACTCCCGTCATTGCCAATCAGACTGTCTATGGTGTTGTAGGATGCGTCGACGTGGAGGAAGACGGCGTTCCAACCGTTGGTGAGCTGAAGGGTCTGGGTAACCCACTGCGCCTGGGCCGTTCCAAGCGACAGTCCCGCCACGGCCAGCAACCCGCACAAGAGTCTGTAAAATCGTTTCAAGTTCATATCAGCCCTGAATCAATCGGATTTCACAGGCCTGAGCGCCGGGCCTGCGAAACCGATTCTGCATTTCACTTGCAGCCTAAGCCGCGTTTTTTACACGCCCCAAGTCCTGCCGCAGTTATTCTGCAAATTCCAATGGTCCCTTCAACTTAAACTTCCCGAAATGGCAGAAAACCGCCCGGAATGGCAGCTCTGGGAGGAGAAGTCTTTTGCAATTGCCCCCTGCGGACATTATTCTGGGGTCGTACTAATGACAGGAACTCAACCCATATCCAGCGGCCCGGACCAGTCGGTGATTTTGCCGCCGCCCCCCAACGCGTCAATAGCCCAAGAAAACGAATCGCTTGCAACCATGGCCAATTTCTGGCTTCTACAACTGGGCGGTTGGGGCCTATTGTCGACCCTTCTGTTGACAGCGTATGAGCTGAAGCTAGTCCCGTTAAAAAGCGCCGCCGACCGCTACATGCTGGTCTATGTTCCATGCGTGGGGCTGTTGGTGACCAGTCTGGGGCGCAGGTTCTGCCGCCGGATATTTGAGCGCCGTTATCCGGTTAAAAGGTTGATATTCATTCTCCTCCTGCTGGCCTTGGGGTTGAGCATCGTGGCCACTCTTGCGTCCCAAGCCGGCTTCTACCTGCTTGGATTCAGGGCAAAAATGGCAGAGTATCGCCAGATTTTCGGACTTGTTTGGCTAACCCGCTACTTGGTTCTGGCCACTTGGCTGAGCCTTTACTTTATCATTAAAGAATCCCGCAACACCCGGCAGCTCGAGCTGCAGAGCAAAGATTCGGCCATCATGTTGCTCCGCGCCCAGATCAACCCCCACTTTCTCTTCAACGCCCTCAATTCGATCCTGGCCCAGGTGGATGAGCCTCAGAAGGTCTCAAGCGCAATCCAGTCCTTGTCCAACTACCTCAGATTTTCCATAAATCAGAACCACAACCTCCACACCTTGGGGCAGGAGCTGGATGCGATGGAGAATTATCTGGCGGTCGAGAAAATGCGCTATTGTGAGCGGTTTAATTACCGGATCGATGCCGAAGCGGCAACGCGAACCTGCCAAACCCCTCCGTGGCTGATCCAACCGCTGGTTGAAAACGCGATCAAATACGGCACAATGAACCGGGCTCAACCACTGGAACTGGGCATTTTTATCCGTTTCGAAGGAAATGACCTTTTCGTGGTGGTTGAAAACTCGGGGCCTTGGGTCCCGCACAACCCCAACACCTCGCTGGGCACAGGCCTTACCAACCTCAGGCAGCGGCTTGCCGCCGTATACGGCAGCCTCATAGAATTAACCGTCGATGCCACCGAATCCAAAGTCAGGGTGAGCCTGCGTCTGCCCAGACAGGCAAGAAAGAAGACCCCGGAATGAGCCCGAAAGAACATTTAGACGAACAGATCAAGACGTTGATCGTGGACGACGAGTCTCCGGCACGCAAGCGGATGAAGCAACTGCTGCTGGCCCACCCGGAAATCGTCGTGATCGGCGAGGCGTCGGATGTGGATGAGGGGCTCGAACTGGAGTGCCGGCACCGTCCGGATTTGATTTTTCTGGACGTGCAGATGAAGCCGGAGGACGGATTTGCCCTGCTGCACAAGCTGCCGCCGCGCGACAGACCGCCGGCGATCATCTTCGTCACCGCCCACGACCAATACGCGGTCAAGGCCTTTGAATTCGAGGCCTTGGATTACCTGACCAAACCGGTTGTCGCTGAGCGCCTGGCCAAGGCGATTCAGCGACTCAAGACCCGAGGCACCCCACCCGCCCCGCCCCGGCCCGCCGCACCCCAAACCAAGTCCGGAGAATCCGGTGCCCCCCTGACCCCGCAAGACCTGGTTTTACTCAAGGAGGGCGAACGCACCCACATGGCCAGAGTGGTTGATATCCGGGTTGTCGAAGCGGACGGGCACTTCACCCGGATCGCTCTGGAGGGATCTCAGTTTTTCATGGTGCACCGGCCGATATCCTATTGGGAGACTCGGCTTCCGGAGCTGCTTTTTCAGCGGATAAGCCGCAGCTTGCTCATCAACCGTAGTCAAGTTCTGAGTTTCAAGACAGTCACGGACAACCGAACCCACGCCTTTCTCAAAGGCCTAACCAAACCCGTGGAGCTCAGCCGGCTGGAGGCCTACCGGCTCAGGCGCTTTTTAAAGGATTACTGCGAGCAGCTGGCCGAGGTCGGCTAGGCCCGAGGTCGGCGGGCAACCGGCAAGAGCAATAAACAAGCGCGAAATCAATTGGAGTTGCCTGAATTGCGCATCTGCCGTCTGTACCCCTCCTGTGGAGCTTGGATTTTATTTTGGACCGGTTGCTATAGACAGGTCGCTCCTCTGGAGCTTGGCCTCCTCGCCGGAACTTACTACCGACGCCCGGAGCCAAACTTGCACGCGATCAAACGGATTTCCGTCAATATCACTTGGCAGTACAAAAAACACTTGCACCCCCACATCCCCGTAGCGACGATTTAAAAGATGGAATCAATCGCGACGAAATTAATCGCACTCGCCATATTGACCGTCGTAATCACTGTTGGTTGCGATAAACCGACCCCTACCAACGTCAACCTTCTGAATGCCGCAGGAATGCCAAGGATTAATGTCAGAGGCGAAAAAACTGAGGCAAATCACACTTTTAACGAGGGCGCGCCTGAAGAAGTTTTCTCCGCACTAGGCACACCCACAACATCCAAAGACTCCAAGCTGGTCAATTCATTGATTAAGGGCACTGCCGAGGCGAACTCCAGAAACCGCGATGAGCAGGCTACACTTCACGATGCCGGTTTTATCTCCCGCAAAGAAATCGTCCTGGCCCTGCTGGCGAATGAGACTCGCTCTTCACGCGTTTATGAGATTCCCGAAGGATTTACCGGTTGGGTTCTGATTGAGTTTGGAAAGACCAATTCAACTCCGCTGCGCATGAAAGACGGCAAAATAGTCGTTGAGATAAGCAATAAGGGGCGCTGCTGCACGAGTTCAACACTTGATTTTGGGTGGGCGGAGGACTCCTATTTTTATGTCGGCAAAACCCGGAGTAAACTTCCCAGCACAGCACCGAACGGAGGCGGTCTTATTTGGGGCGGAGGAACAAGTAGTGTGCATACGAAGGGCCCGGAGAAGACATATGAGACTTTTTTCGTGGGAACGGAGCAGCAGTTTACCGCCGCAGGCCCCTCACCCCCGCTAGAGTCAATGCCTTTAATCCCCAATCATTAGCAACCGACCGTAACCCTTAAAACATGGGGTGCCCGACGCTGTTTTTTGACGACACGGAGTTCGAGGGCGCCCGAATCAACTGGGACGAAAACCCTGCCATCCGTTTCCAGACGATCGGGGTGGGCTTCTTGGTGGGGGAACGCACTACTCCATGGCACCGTCGATCCGAGCCGGCACATGGGGGTAAGCTCTGGGCTGCCAATCGCCGTTTATGGGAAGAGAAGCACCCGCACTTTTGTCCTAAAAACACACTTGGGATCAACCGCAGATCTCCGACCACCGGAAGAACCTTTGAGCTGGAAGTGAAGTAACCATGAAGAATTGTGTCAGGCGGAGGAAGCCCTTTTCTGTCTCAATGATCTTCATGAACTCCAAGGTCGATTTGCCTTGGGGCGGGAGGTTTAGCCTGAAGCCCGTCTAGGCCATGAAAGGGGGCTGATTGTTTTTAGTGGCGCAACCGAATCGTACCAACCGGGCGGCTTCAAAGGCACTGGCAGCGACATCCGCGGTGGGGCGGCCTCGATGCCGCAAGGCCCGATCCGAAAAAATCGGCTTAGCGCGCCGGTGACTCGGGGGGGCTAATGATTCGGGATTTTCGCCAGCTTCTCATCAAAGACTTGCCATCGCCACGGGTGTGCTGTTAATGTATTCAAATCACCGGGGTTCGGTGTCAATGGTATCAGTGCCGACGTGGCGGAATTGGCAGACGCGCTAGACTCAAAATCTTGTACTCTTACGAGTGTGTGGGTTCGACCCCCTCCGTCGGCACCATTTTTCGGAAATTTTCGGTTTGTTTTCGGGCACCGGAATCCTTTTTTATTGGATTCTGTTTTAACCGGGAACAGTTGTTCGTGGTGGCCTTTATAAAAACCTCACAGGCATCCCATAGCAGGTTAAGTGGGGGCTAAAATGGTGCTATTTCCTTTAAAAATGAAGGAAGACTTGGAAGAGGGCGTTGGGAGATTTTACCAGTTTTACATAGTGGACGTTTTATTTTTTACGGAGGAGC
>CAIQOK010000079.1 GCA_903873415.1 uncultured Verrucomicrobiota bacterium
CCCGGAACCCCCGAATCCAGAAAAGCCCGGATCATCGAAAGCACGCCAATCTCCTCGGTCAACGAACCGAAATAACCAAAACGGATGGGCCCCTTGAAACCGGCAGGAGGCGGAGGATCGTAATAAAAATTAAAGGCTGATGGCATCCATAGCCACGGGATGCCTCTGGGTTTGAAATGCCGTTCCGATTCGATTCCCAGACCGATACAGGCATCATACCAAGAGACTGCCGTTTCCTCGAGAACCTGCATCGGTTTAATTTTGTAGCGCAACCGCCGCAAGAATGAAACCGGCTGCCCCAGTCCGCTATCGGCTAAAACAGTGACAATAACAGGCCGAGCCGGCTGTTGGTTGAGCCACCGGGCAAAATAGTTGTAAACCACATTGGACAGATTTCGCACCAGCAAAACATCAGGCACACCGTGCCGCCTGGTGTGTTCCTTATAAAAGGCCCGCAGTCTCCTTAACGACCGCCAGCGGTGCCAAGGTTCAGGCTTCCTTTCCCACAGCAACAAGTCATGATTCAATCCTAGGGAGTCATCCACGACATCCAGATGTCCCCAAAACTGTCGTGGCAACAATCCTACAGTTGAGACTTCTGCCAGCCTAGAAATCGCCTGAACCATGCGGGTCTCTTGGGGGTGGGATGATGCGCAAAGGGCGGGAAAATGACCGCTGACACCGGGCGGAAATGCGTTTGACAGATAAACTATCCGCATCTGACGATCATGCATGACTTATTGATTTCAAAGTGTTTGGCACCACCCGGTTTGTAAAGGCCAAAACATTTGACTGCGAATTCCAACTTGTCGTGCCCGCACGCCAAGCTAGGCTGTCTGAAATGGCATCATCCGGCCGCGAATCTTTTCTGGAGCGCACCCGCACCGCGCTTAGGGTCATGGTGCTCGACCTCGGTTTTCTCGGCGACACCGTGCATCTGCTGCCGGCGCTGTGGATGGTGCGGCAGGCCTATCCGCAGGCGGAACTGCATGTCGCCGTCTCGTCGCATATCACCTCGCTGATGGAGTGCGTGCCGTGGGTGAACAAGACATGGGGCTACATGCGCTACCCGCGCCATGCGACCTTGCTTGAAAACTTTCAAATCATCAGGCGTTTACGGAGGGAACAATTCGATGTGGTCATCAATCTCAACGGCTCCGACCGCTCCAGCTGGCTGACTTTTTTTAGCGGCGCGAAGGAGCGTTTGGGGCGGACTCCGGATGACGGGGGCCCGCCTTTCTGGAAATGGATGTTCACCGCTCGAGTCCACTACCCTTTCAAGCCGGACCCAATCTACCTGCAACGCTGCCGTTGCCTGGAACAGGCCGGCTTTCCGTCCACTCCGCCGGAGTTCCATGCCGAAATCAATCCCGCCAACCTTGCTGCGACAGGCCTGACCGAAGCCGATTCCGGCTCCTATTTCCATCTCAGTCCGTTCACAACGGCGGACTGCAAAGAACTCTCGCCGGAGCAATTGGCCCGGTTGATCAGCGCCCTGCAAACCGGTTTTCCAGACAAGCGTCTGGTCTTATCTTGTGCGCCAAACCAACGCGAACAGAAAAAGATGACAGAGTTGGTCGCCCTGCTGCACCACAAACCCTGGCAGGTGTTCGCAGGAACCCTGACCCTTACACAACTCGCGGCACTTATCCGCCACTGCGCTCTCCACATCTGCGGCGATACTGGAACACTGCACCTGGCCGCCATGACCAACACTCCCGCCGTAGCCTGGTTCTGGCCCAATCCAAGCCTCCAACAGTGGCTGCCAACCGGCAATCAATACCGTGTCGTCGTTGGCACCAACCCGCCCAACACCCCTTTTCTACAAGCGGTCGATAACAGCGCCGTGATTGAAGCGGTGCGATCCGTTCTGGCGGGCCGTGTGGCAAATCCCCGTCCCCCTTCGGCGACTCAAGTCAGCTTATGAATCCATCAGCACAATCGCCTATTTCCGTTTGCATCATTGCGGGCAACGAGGCCGGCCGAATCCGACGCGCCCTAGAGAGCGTATCAGGCTGGACCAGAGAAATCATTTTGGTTGTGAACGCGGATGTGAGCGACGGCACGGAAAAGATTGCAGAATCCTACGGGGCAAAAGTTTTCCACGAGACCTGGAAAGGACATATTGCCCAGAAAAACTCCGCCGCCGCCAAGGCCAGTCAGCCGTGGTTGCTGGGTCTGGACGCAGACGAGGAAATCCCCGCCGGACTCCGGGATGAAATCATCCGGGCCACCGCTGCTCCGGGCGACTCGACAGCCTTTTGCTTTCCGCGTTGCACCCGGTTTTGCGGACGCTGGATCCGCCACGGCGACTGGTATCCGGATCGCCAGACCCGGCTCTGGCGCAAGGGCACAGCCCACTGGGGTGGAGTAGACCCGCACGACAAACTCATCGTCAGCGGTCCGGTTGGAAAACTGCTCGCCGATCTGCGGCATCACAACGCGGAGACGATCGACCGGCAAATCGCCAAGATTTCAAGCTACAGCGAGGATTTTCTGCGTGATGCCAACCTCCGCCACCGCTCTTGCCGCGGAGTTGATCTGGCCTTTCGCCCGCTGTGGCGACTGGTTCGCAGCTACCTACTGCGTCTGGGTTTTCTCGATGGCTGGCAGGGGCTTTACATTGCATGGATGACGGCTTTTTACACCGCCACGCGCTACGCCAAAATACGCGCCGCTCAGGAACAATCAGCCGGCAAGGCCTAAGCGAAAAACAATGGACATTTCCATCATCATCGTCACCCGCAACACGTGCGATCTCACACGCAACGCCGTCACCTCCGTGATGGAGTCCTCAACGGGCATAAGCGCGGAGGTGTGGATCGTGGACAACGGATCCACGGATGAAACCGCCAAAGTCCTGCCGCGCGAGTTCCCCGGAATACGGCTCCTGCGCTCCGAAAGAAATCTTGGCTTTTCCAAAGCGGTCAATCTGGCGGCGCGTCAGGCCACAGGCCAATTCCTGCTCCTTCTCAACTCCGATGCCCGCCCCGCACCCGATGCCCTCCACTCCGCCTTGTCTTGGATGCGACAGAATCCGGACTGCGGTGTAAGCGGGGCCAGACTGCTTCACAACGACGGCTCGAGTCAGAATTCAATCGCCAATTTTCCTTCGCTCGCCACGGAACTCCTGAACAAATCTCTGCTCCGGCACCTCTGGCCAAACCGGTTTCCCGGAAAGGAATTCCAGCCGGAAAAACCCTTGGACGTGGATACCGTCATTGGAGCCTTCATGCTCATCCGCAAATCGATCTGGGACAGGCTGGGCGGGCTGGATGAACGGTTCTTCTTCTTTTTTGAAGAAACGGATTTCTGTCTCCAAGTCAGGAACCAAGGCTTCCGAGTAACGCATCTGCCGGAGGTGCGCGTCTGGCACGGCCAGGGGCAGACAGCCAAACAGGTATCCATCGGCGTGCGGATCGAGCACTGGCGTTCGCGCTACGCCTACTTCGCCAAGAACTCCGGCCGCCTCGTCCGCCTGCTGCTGCTGGGTGGACTGCTGGTGCGCTTGACCATCGACTTGGCCGCCGCCTTGGCGCTCACGCTGGCCACCGGCGGCACCAACCTGCGCTGGCGGACCCGTCTCAAACTTTGCTCTGCTCTGGCTGGATGGCACTTGCGCGGCTGCCCCCGGACCACCGGTCTGCCCCGCTGAAATGAAGCCCCCTCAATCCATACTCGTCATCCGGTTCAAAGCCATCGGCGACGTGGTCTTGACGCTGCCGGCCGTCTCGGTCGTCCGTCAAAACTTCCCCAAAGCCCGCATCACATTCCTTACCTCCAGCGAAAACGCCCCCCTCTTGCAGGGCTTTCGCGACGTCAACGAGGTTCTTTCCCTGGATCGGGCCGCGTTGCGCAGTGGGAATCCACTGAAAGTTCTGCCCGAATTTTTCGGACTGCTGCGGCGCTTGCGCGGGGGCAGGTTCGATTTGGCCCTCGATCTACAGGGCTACAGCGAGACCGCTTGGCTGGCCCGGCTAAGTGGAGCCCCCGAACGCTGGGGAACCATTTACAGTCAGGGCCGCAAATGGGCCTACACCCGCAGCCTTCCCCGCAACAAGGAAATCCATTCGGCAGAGGACCATCTCCGGCTTCTCAGCCATGGTGGATTGTCCGCGATGGAGCCTGCCAACGAATTTCATCTTCCAACCGCGGCTCTCGCCGCCGCGCACGCTTTCCTTGAGAAAAACCGGCTCACTGCAACCCATCCCCTCCTTTTCCTCCAGCCCTTTACCAGCTCACCCCATAAAAACTGGCCGCTGGAAAACTATCTGTCGATTGCCCGGCATTGGCAGAGCCGTGGCATCCAAATCGTGTTTGGGGGAGGACCCGCGGACCGCGGACTCCTTGAGACAGCGCGCCGTCAAGGTTTCGTTGTCTCAGCGGGAGTCCCCCTGCTGATCACCGCCGGTCTGATGCGGCTTTCCACACTGGTTCTGGGCGGAGATACGGGGGCGTTGCACCTCGCTGTCGCGCTCGGAAACAGGGTTTTAATGCTGATGCATGAAGTGACCCCCGGCAGCCCCATCCCATTCCGCCATCCGGACTGGGTGGTCGTGAGCCCCAGAGCGGTGGCTATTCAAGAAATCCAGGTATCCACCGTCAACGAATCCGTCGCCCGGATCCTTACCGGACCAGCCGGTAATGTTTCCTGCTGAATTTCAGACCGAAGGTTTTTTCCAGCCAAAGCATCCAGCGGTGCTTGCGTTCGCGTGCAGTCGGCTGATAATCCCGGTCGGCTTTGAACAGCCCCTCGCCCTTGGGCAGCCAGTCCCGAATGGGCTCGGGATGGCTGCCGGAAAAGCCGCGCAACACGGCGGAATCAACCCGGGAATAGTTGACGGCCGTCAATGTCCGGTTGTTCCAGAACTTCAGCACGCTTTCGCTTTTTAAATTCATCTGCGCCTCGCTTCGGATCCAGCCGTAGTGGTGAATCGTCGCGCCAGTGTGGGCCGCCCGCGGATAGCGGGATTTTTTGTGACTGACCACCACATTGAAGAACAGGGCCTCGCTTGACCAAGCCGGTATGGTGTTGCGCAAAATCCGCACCTCGCTGCGATACCAGCCCGGCGACCAGGCGATGGTATTTTTGTTGCCGTAAAAATGGAGGTAATCAAAAGCCAGCGCCTCGACCCGCTCATCGTTCAAGTGCTTCTCCATTGCAGCCCGGATTTTAGGCAGATCCGCTTCGTGAAGCACCTCGTCCGCCTCGAGGTAAAACGCCCAGTCGCCGGTGCAGTTGAAAAGCGCGATGGATTTCTGCTGGCCGTAGACAAACCCCTTAACCGAATAATCACTGCGTAGATTCTCATTCCACTGCGTCGGGATGATCCGGATTTTCGGGTCGCCGATTCCCCGCAGCATGGCTTCCGTATCGTCGTCGCATGGCCCCAGGGCGATGACAAATTCGTCGACAATGGGTAGGAGTGAGCGGATGGATGCCAGGAACGGATAGCCCAGTTTCTGGCCGTTCCGTAAAAAGGTAAAACCGCTGACTTTCATGCCCGGATGTTACCCAACCGGGCTGAAATCTCCGATCTTTTTTTGGGAGGCGCACAGGCGGCCTCAATCAAAGGACCCCGGCCCGTTTCCTACTTTCCCAAGTAGACCGCCCCGGTGCCGTTCGTGCCTGGGAACTGGCCATAGCCCGCGTTCTGCTTCTGCAACACCGCTCCAACCACCCTTAACAGCCGCCCAACCGCCGGATTCGTCACGCTCCCGCTGAAGAGCCCGCTCGTGTTGGTGAACGTCAGACTCAGGGCATTCGGTCCCGTCCCCACATTGTTCGTCCCCAGGCTGAACCCGTTGTTGAAGACAGCATCCAGATTCCCCTGCTCCGCAATGAGCACGCCGTTGGTCAGCGCGAGCACAGGTATGCCGTTGCTCCCGTTGAACCGGGACCCGACGACCTCCAGGGCATTCGTTCCAGCCAGCACAAAACCGTTGGTATACCAGCCTGCGCCGGCTAGACTAGGCTTCGTCCAGTTCACCACACCCGCCAGATCGCGGTCGGTGTCATTCGTAAAACTCAGCCAGCCGAAAACCGACCCCTTGTCACCGTAGAGCGGCACATAGAGAGGCCATAGCCCGGCCTTGGACAGCGTCGTGCCCTGGGTCACGTTGGTTCCGTCGCCCAAACGCCCGGCAAAAGTGATCACACCGTTGGTTGTCACCGTCACTGCGCCGTATCCATAACCGGCCGGCGAACTCGCATTGTTTGTCATGCCAGGAATGACGAGCGTGTATTTACCGGCCTGGGGCGCGGGATTACCGGAGCCGAACCGGCTGCGATTTGCCACAAGTTGGGAACTGAAGGATGGTCCGCTGAACTGGCCGCTGAGAACATCGCCCCCGCTCAAGTCCAACTGGAACTGCGCCGTGACGGGCCCCGCACCCAGTCCGGCATTGTTTGTGGACCAAAGTCCGCCCACGCTTAACTGACCGGAGAAGGCCGGCTTATTTGCGCCGCTCTGCAATTTTGCCGTGAACGCACCGCTCGCCGTCACCGTGGCATTGAAAAACCCCGCATTGGCCTGACCCGGATTACTCGGATCGTAGAACAGACCCTGATAGTTGCCCGCCACCGCCGGAAACGGATTGGTCACGAAGTTGGCCTGCAACACCAGATTGCTGGTCATCACAAAAGAAAGAGTAGCCGACGTGCCAAGCTGCTCTGCGGCCACAACCGGGCCTCCCATCCAATTGGAGAAGAGGCATCCGCTGAGCGGCGCCGCGGTAAGCGCGTAGTTATTGCCGATCTGCAGAAACTGGCCGTTAGTGTAGGGCGTCGCCATACCGGATCCGGCGATGTTGATTACCAAAGGGGCCCGCACAACATAGATAATCTTCACCCGGTTGGTGGGCGAAACATTGCCCGTCGCATCAACCGCGTAGGCACTCACCGTGTTGGTCCCCGCAAAGAGCGACAATCCAGCGGCCGTCCAGTTTGTGAACTGATTATCCGTGCCAGCCGGTGTCCATTCCGCGCCGTTCAACTGATAAAACACGGAGGCAACGCGATCATTATCCACAGCCGTGCCGGTCACGGTAAATTGGGCGTTGCTCCCCAAAACACCTCCAGCCGGGAGGCTGACAGCCAGCACCGGCTTCTGGATATCCACAAAGTTCGCCGTCAGGCTCAGGTTCGACACCATCTGGAACTGCACCGTGCTCCTGTTCGTCGCGGGCAACAAGTTGCTCGTCCAGTTTGTGAACACAAAACCCACGCCGGGCGCCGCAGTCAGCGCATAGTTCC
>CAIQOK010000080.1 GCA_903873415.1 uncultured Verrucomicrobiota bacterium
CCTAAGCGCTCTGGAACAGTGGTATGCCGGGGTGCAGGGAGCGGTGAACCTGCGGCTCTCGGCCCTGAGCACCCAGATCGAGACTCTTAAAACCCAGTTACCAAAATGAGCATCCCCTCCTTCCCAACCCTAGTCACCCGCTCCGGCAAAGGCAGCCCCCTGCTCGATAGCGAACTGGACGCCAACTGGACCAACATCCGATCCTACTGCCTCACGCTGGCCAACCTCATCTCCGCGTCGCTGAATCCGGACGGGACCTTGGTGGCGGCCTCGGTCGGGTCCCAGGCGTTGCAGACCGCTGCGGTCGCTCTGACGAACCTCAGTCCAAGCCTTCTTTATTCCATCATTCCCGTGGATACGGATACAGGGACTTTGAATGCCTATGCCATCACGGCGCGAGGCGGGCTCAATGGAACAAACCTGATTCCCGGTGCAGCGACCTACGATGCCAACGGAAACTACGTGCTTAGCGGGCTCACGCTCAATAGCGGCTACGTGTTCACCAAGAACGGACACGATGCGAGCATGATCAACGGATCCCAGACCATCACGGCTACCGGCGCGCAGACTTTTATCGCCGCCACCACCTCGGTCACTCTCACCGGGACAGCAGGGGCGACCGTGACATCGACGCTCACGCCGGCGGCCGCAATCTCCGCCTACAAGGACAGCCAGATTTTCTTCATCTACACGACGAACCCGAACACCGCTGCCGCCACACTCAACGTGAACGGGCTTGGCGCCATTCCAATCCTCCAGAACGGGTCTCCGTTGACTTCCGGTGCGATCGGAGCGCCGACAGTGTTTTCGGTGATCTACAAGAACGGGACCTTTGTGCTGCTTGCAGGGGGTTCGTCCAGCAGTGGATCCGGCTCAGGGAACACCACTCTTTCCTACACAGTCAACGGAACCAACCGGTTCACAAGCGGTGGCATCGCCATTCCCACCTCAGCCTCGACGCTGAACATTGCTCATGGGCTGCAGCAGCTGCCCTCTACCACGCGCGTCTATCTCCTTAAAACAGCCTCTGACAGCTCGGATAGCGTGGTGGCAGTCGGAGCCTACGTGCCTTTCGACCTGTTCTACACCGCGAACAGTTTGGCCACGGGAAGTCCGTGGCTTTGCTTCTCCATTGATGCGGCCTATGTGAACCTGACCACCTCGGCCAGCAGCAGCCTTTTTCTTACGGGAGTGTCCACAGCCCTGACCCCGGCCAACTGGCAGATCGTTGTGGTGGCAGACACGACCAGCAACGTCTCGAATATCATCCTCCCGGCAGTCACCTATCCCTTTCCAGGCCCGGAACTGGCGGTTTCCTACGGCAACAACCTGATCGTCTCCAATCTTGGAATTTCCGGGTATCGCCCTTTCTCCTGCGTCAATCTTGCAACCAACGCGGCCACCCCCCTTTCCTACCCGGACAATGCGAGCGTGCCAGCCGACTGTAACGCCGCAGTTTTTGCCCGAAGCAGCGGGAGCATTGAGGCGCTATTCACCAGCACAGCGGGCTATTTCCGGCTGCCGATGGTTTCGCCTTTGATCTCCATTGTGCCGGCTTACTCGGTCTACAACAGCTCGGGGATTTACACCCTGACGGTCACCGTTTCCACCACTTATACCTATGCAGCCGGGGGGAACGACACGAGCTGGTCGCTGGATGGAACCACCTACAACACGACCACGACGATCACGACAAGCTCAACGCAGACAACGCTTTATCTCAAAGGCAAGATCGGCTACCTCGTCACTGCCTCTGTCATCGCCTCCGGTGCCATCTGGCGGGCGAACCGGCTTGGCACCCCGAATTACTACACGACCAAGCCCGTGTGGCTCACCGAATCGGCCGGGGCAATCACCAACATCTACAGCGTGGACAGCAACTACAACTCAGCCATCGGCCTCAATGCGGTGCGGATGTTCAATTTCAGCGTCAGCGGAAACTCAACGGCACAGGTGACCGGCACCGTGGATTTGACGACATCCACCATCAGCAACATCGGCGACTTCCGCAAATGGTATGGCACAGCCATCGGCCCATCCGGGACCGCCTCCAACGTGGGGACGCGGATTCTTTTCTTCCAATACAACCCGGTAATCCAGCGCATCTACGTGTCAGCGGGCGATGTTCCCTTCATCCACATTTTCAAAATCACCGGCACGTATGCCACCGGAATCGTGGGGTGGTGGGCCGATGCCGCAAAATACACGAACCTGCAATACGTGAAGTCGATCGCGCTCGGGGGCGATGGGGCGCCCTGGGCCGATTACGGGCGCTGCAATCTCACCATCGAATACGACCTGTCCACGGGGTCGGCCGGCACGGAAAAGGCGATCGTGTTCACCCGTTGGGGGAGCAGCGTGACTGGAACTGTGGGCCGCATTCCCTGGGTGGAAGCCTGACGCATGCAAAACCAACTCCAACCCGATTGGATGACGGGCGTCGCAATCAACCAGGACCATGCCGATCACAGCTATGGCGAGAAGATCGAGGCCGTTGGCCGGGTCTGGGCCGAGCTGCCTCAGGTTTCATGCCCGCTGATCCACCGTTTCACGCCCGGCATGTATATCCGAGAGATATTCATGCCAAAAGGGACAATGGTAATCAGCCGCAAGCATCTGACTGAACACCCGTTCATCGTGGCCAAGGGACATGCCTCCGTGATGACCGAGTCCGGCATCGAACACTTTCGGGCCCCCTACTGCGGCGTCACCAAACCAGGAACCCAGCGGGTGCTCAACATTCACGAGGACTGCGTGTGGATCACCTGCCACGCGACGAACGAAACCGATCCTGAAAGAATCGCCGCCCTGATCACGGAAGAACCGACGTTCCGTCCCGTGGCTCCGATTGACAACGGGAAACACAAGGAGATGGAAAACCCATGAGGCTGGAGCATGAAATAGAATGGACCTCGCGTCCGGGGCGGATGTTTGAGGAACCACGGTGTTACACTTTTGCCATTGTTGCCGTGGGAGCCGTGGCAGCGGGAGCAACCGCCTATGCGGGATATTCCGCGTCCCAGTCTCAGAAGTATGCAGCGAACAAGGCGGCTCAATCGCAATCGGACGCCAACAAGCTGAACTATCAGATGTTTCAGGAGTCGCACGGCTCCAACGGGAGCGCCGTGTTGCCGACCTACCTTACGGACGCCAACGGGCAACCGTTTGAGGGTAACCAGCTGGGCAAGGATTTGGTGGGTGCCTACAACCAGACCGCCCTGCCGCTCTCAACATTTCAGGGAGCCGCCGCAAAGACGGCTCAAGCGCAAGAGGGGGCCTCAGGCCTGACGAACGATATTTTCAGTGGCGGCATCACGAACAAGATGCTCCACAACGCAGCACCTGTGCAGGAAGCACGGTTGGCCACCGCAAAGTCCTCCTCCCTGGACGCCCTCCAAAAGACCCTCGATCAGATCGACTCGCAACAGGCCAGCCGGGGTTACGTGGGAGATTCTTACGGCAACCGCCTGCTCAAATTCCAAGGGGCCAATGCGGCCGGCAACGCGGTCGGTGCGGCCAGCCAGCAGAACCTCCAGCAAAATGCGGACATCCGGAATTACGGCGACATCACCCTGCCGATGCAAAACATGCAGCTGCCCTACCAGATGGCTCGGCAAAACGGCCAGACTGCGATGCTGCCGGGGGACATGTATCTGGAGAACCTGGGGCAACGGATGCAGCCGTTTAACGCGGTGAAAATCGGCTACACCGGGCCGTTCCAATATCAGCCGCTTCCGACCGCCGGTCCCGGGGCTTACATGGGCGGAGCCAACGCACTGGCTGGGGCCGCTGGCAGCTTAAATCAAGGAGTAGGCACTTACATGCAATACCGGAACCAGCAGCAGCTCATGGGTCAGCAGCAGCAATATCTCGACATGCTGAAACAGCAGCAGATGAACACCAACCTGATGAATACCGGGATGTATCAAAGCCCGGCGCTCTACAACTCCGTGCCGGCAAACTACGGAATTGCCGGAGGCGCGGGCGACGCTATGGGCGGCATGGGAGGAGGCATGGGAGTGGATGTGGGAGGCTCGGCAGCCCTGAGTTCGGCGATTGTTTAACCCTATAATTTATGTCTGAAGTCATCTCTCCACCCGTTCGAGTGCTTGATTACGGGTGGCAGGCACCAGGCACCGCGGATTTCGCCAGAATGGGATCCTCGATGGTCGAGCCCGTGACCCGCGCCGTAGAAAACGGCAACGCGGCGCAAAACACGTTCATGCTGAACCAGATGACGGGGCAGCGTGAAATGACGATGGCGGACATGAATAATCAGCGGGCCATGCAAATTGCCGAGCTGAACAACCAGCGGGCACGAGAGCTTGCCCAATGGCAGCATCAATCCCAAATGCAGCGGGAACAAATGCGAGACCAGCGCTATTTGGACCAGCAGAAACTTCGGAATGAGAGCGTGCTGGCTGCAATCAAACAGAAGGCCGCCGGAACACTTCTCGCGCAGCAGGCGGATACACTCGTAAACAAGTATGGCGGGACGTTGCCGGACGGGGACATTAGCGACCCTGGCTACGCTAAAAAACTGGGCGAAGCGATTGCAGGCCAAAAGCAGAGCAACATCCAGGCGGACGCACAGAGGCTGGCCAGCTTGCGAATCCAGCAAGCGGAGAGGGAGAAAGCAGTGTCTGCATTTCAGCAGGATCCTCGACTGGCTGAATTAGACAAACGGGCTTCTGACCAGACGGTCCCGGGGGCGGAAGTCGCAGCTCAAAATGCTGTTGAACAGAGGTTTGGAGCACGACTGCAACAAGCCGTTAAGGATCATCCTGAGCAGCTGGCAGAGATTCAGGCTGTCTACAAAAGCACTTTTAACGCAGCGCATGCTCAGCTTCAGCAGAATTACATCAAGTCGATTGGCAACACTGAGATGGCTCCGGATTTGCGGGCCAAAGCGGAGCTCAACGCGCTTTACAAGGTTGAGCTGGAGGGGATCAATAAGCAGATCGCCGCCACCGGAATGATGCCGGGGGCCAGGGGTGCTGTTCCCAAGCCGTGGTTTTCAGAAGCATCAAATCTTGCCGAGGATACCGAGTTCCGTAAGAGGACCTTCCCGGACTATTACAAAGCGCTGGAAGGTCAACAAAAGCCGGCCGCTGACGGAGTCCACGCAAACCCGGTCAATCCCTCGGCAAGCCCCGCTCCGGTCGGAAAGGCGCAGCCTTACCCCGGTCAGGCTTACATGGCGCCGGGCTACGACACGCAGGGAAATCCCATCAATACGGCGGCCATTCCAGCGTTAGGGGATTGGATGAACCAGCGAGCTGTGTCGGGCGTGCTCACCTCGCATGGCCTGCCAGACACCTCGCAAATGATGACCCCGCAGGATTTGGACACCGTATCCAAATTGCAGCAAAGCGGAATGAGTTCCATAAACCCGATCGCCTATTATGGGAGGGGTGTTGGATCCCTGTTCGACAGCTCGACACATCCGAGCAATACCTACTCAGAGCAGCAGGTACCGGCAATGCGTTTTGCACCGCTGCCATTGCCGAACCCGGTGCAACTGCCTGATGGGAGAATTGTAAACCGCACTCCCGGATTCAACCCGCCCATTACAAACCCGGTGATGGTGGCAAACCCAGGCCCCGCGGTTGTGACCCTTCCCCAATCTGGATCCGGCCAGCCGTTTATTTGGCCTGCGGGCATGACCCCGCCGCAATACCCCGTGGGCTTCACCACGCCACAGATCCCCTTGGCGCAGCCGGTGCAGCCAGTGAACCCGATAGATGCCATCGGCAGAACCCCCGCTGGAGCATCGCTCGGGCCGAACACCGGAGCTTACGATCCTTCCGCGTTCATACCGCAAAACGATCCGGTGATCAATTCCGCCAGCCAGCCCATATACCTCCCCAGCCAATACAACTACAACAATGGCTATTGATTACGCAGGCGAAGCCTTTCGCAGAGCCTTGGCCGGGGCTTCAACGGATGACGGAGGCGTGGCGGTCGCACCGGACGCCCCGCTGGCAGGCCTTGGAAGCTCAGGTGATTCCGCAGCCGACGCTGCGTTTAACAGGGCGATCCAGCAGGATGCCGGCATTACGGATGAGTCCCTAGGGAAGGTTGAAGCGCTGGAAACCCTTGGCGAATCCGCCGTGTCTGAACTGGGTCCGACGGCGGTGGGCGCCGCGGCTTTCCCTGTGGGCGCAAAGGTCGGCGAAGCGATTGGCGGCAGAGTGGGCGGCTGGGTCGGCACCGGGCTGGGCGCATTGGTTCCAGGCGCAGGCGAAACAGGGGTTTCGGAGCTGGGCGGCGGCGTGGTGGGAACTGCGGTCGGCAAGTTCGCCGGGCATTTGCTTGGAGGAATGACGGCGGCGGCCATGAGCAGCGCGGCGGCCGCATGGGCTCAGCACAAGGCAGCGGAACATCTTGCGCCTGAGACGACGGCAAGATTTAACAAACGGTTGGAAGCGGGTGAGGCGCGGCATCCTGTTGCGGGTGCTGTTGGCAGAATTGCAGCCTCGCTCCCTGTTTTTGAGTTCGCCCCGCTGACTTCGGTGAAGGGTGTGGCGGCGATGGTAAAGGCTGCGAAGGCGGGCGGCTTCGGTGCCTTGGAGAAGGAAGCTGCCGGAAACACTCAGCTGCTAAAAAGCATCGCCAACGACCGCAAGGCTGCGCTGGCCACGGTTCAGCAGGTAGGGATCGGGACCGGCATGTCGGTGGTGCAGCCCTATCTCATGGGGCAAAGCCCTACCAAGCAAGGGATCACTGAGGCGTTCGTGCAGTCTCTTGTCATGGGGCACCCGCGGTATGGCGTGTTCGGGCGCCAAGCCGAGGAGGCCATTGCCAAGGAAGAGGAAAACAAGGACGCCGATCATACCAATCCGCTAAAAAATCCGGCACAAACCTACGCCGAGGAAGGGACTCAGATCCCGACGACTTTAACTCCGGAACAACGCGCCGAGCTGCAAGCAATGGCAGGACGCGATGCGGCCGGGGGGCAAACCACTGACGACATCGCCCGCTACGGCGAGATGGCGGCGGAGAACGACGCGGTAAAGAAGGCCTACGACCAATACAAACAAGACTGGTCGTCCCGCATTGCGGAGGAACTCGCTGCAAAGGCCAAGGCTGGTGAGACTGAACCCACCCCTGCGGAGGCTTTACCCCCTTCTCCCCCAACGACGACACTGCCCCCAGCCTCTGAGGTGAAGTGGGTAAAGGGTCCAGAAGGTAAGTGGATTCAAGCAGATGAGTCGCCAAAGACGGAGGCAACCAGCATAGCGTCAGGGGAGAAAACTCCAGCCACGCCCAAACCATCCACATCAGGTATCCCGGTTCAATACATCAATCCGGTGGACCTGCCCGCCATCGGCAAACTGCTGCTTCCCTCCATAAAAGCTCGGGTTCCAAAGCGGGGAGAAAACCTCGCCGCCGCGCTGGCAAACAACAACCCAAACAAGATCTTCAATGTTCTTCAGAACCACTTTGTCGATGCTGGCATTCCGGTGGAGCTCAAGGCCGGTGCGGACGTGCCGAAAATGTTCCAAGGCACTGACCGGGGCGAAGAGATTCTACAGGCAAGACCAGCCAGTCCAATCGTTGAGGAGCCTCCCGTCGTTCCGGCGTCAGCCATCGAAGGCACACCATCAAAGGCATCTGAAGGCTTTGGCGAAATCAACGAAGTCGACCAAGACGAATCGGAAGCCACTATTGCAACCCACGAGTTTGATATAAAGCCGCCATCCACATTGCCGGGGCCTCCTGCCCCTGAACAGCGCAACATGGACGCCGGCATGGAGAACGCCGTCCGCACCTGGGCAAAGGGTTTAACCGCTGAGAACCTACAGCTGCTTGCACAAACACTGCACTTGCAGCCGGATCAATTTACCGACCACCGCATCCAAGTCCTGAAAGACGTGTTGGAAAATCGGGGGTCTGAAAAGCCCGCAATTACGCCTGAAGCCTCGACAACGCCGACCGAAACCAAACCAGCTGAGATAAAGGCTGGAGAGGTTAAACCCGCTGAAGCCAAGCCCGAGTGGCAGAACCATCAGGGCGATCCTAATCAGCTTGTGGAAGCCATTCGGGACGTGGCTGAAACCGGGAAGGTGGCTGCCATTCGCGGGGAAACAAAGGAAGCTAAAATCACCGGAGAAGACTATCAGGAGCAGCAGCTCAACAAAGCCTACCGGTTACGCGAGGACGGGGACGAATCCGGAGCCAACAAGATCATCACCGCGATCGCGAGGACCCTGGAGAAAGGCAAGCAAACACTCCAAGGCCTTGCGGCTGGTCTGGGCCAGAAACGCGCGGCTCTCTACACCGATTTAAGCACGATGGCACCTGAGGAAGCCATCAAGGCTGCTTATGAGGATAGCAAATCGGATCAGAGCAAAACGACCAGCCGCAAGCTCGTAGCCATGCTATCCCCGGACGGCAGCCACGTGTTGCTTGGCGTGGCTACCAAAACGCAACGCAATGGGGTTCTGACTGAAAAGATTTCGACCTACAACATCGGCTGCGGTCGCAAAGCCCCCGGCGAAGGCAACAACTGGCACGTCAGCACCGTCCAGGAGATGCTGGAAAAGGGATGGAAGCCTTTGTCCTCGATCAAATCGGACAAGCCGCTGAAGGGGAACTTTTCGACCTACACGCCCGAGCAATGGCGAGCCGTTGAGCAGCAAATGCGCGACATCCGGGGGGCGAGCATGCGCACCACCGAGGCCATGATGAATTGGCTGGAGGCGAGCAATGAATATCGCAAGACCGGCCCGAGCTCAAACGAAGGATCAGGCGATGTGCAAGGCTCCGGAGATGAGTCCAGCGGTGGTGTTGAGTCAATAAAACTTGCGGATGCAGAGGGAAAACCGGTCGACGTCACGAATGCGGCGGCGGCGGGGGATCTTCCGCATTTTGACACACCGCACGCGGAGGTGATTTGGGACGCTCTGCAAGATTACCAGCCCCAGAACGCCGAAGAAATTATTCAGGCATTGGGAAATGCCCGCGCTTTTGGAGCGCTTGAACCCCTGATACACGACCTTGGGCTAGACCCTAAAAAGCAGGGCGCTAAAGAGATCGCCGACATTGTTGGTAAAACACTTTTAGAGCACTATGAGAATTCACAGAAATTGGGACAAGGAGGTCGCAGCAGCCCGGAAGCGTTTACAGAATCCCTCTTACGCGAAAGTCGTAGAGGATTTCTTGAAGGCGGCCAAGGCCAGCGGCCAGTGCCCGAGCCTGTTCCCGCCCCAGAGCGAGCAGGAAGCCCGGCGCCAACCGGAAATCAATCAGGAGCAGGCGGAGCTGAAACGCGAACAAACCCGGTTGCAGAAGGTAGAGCAAAACCGCCAGCAGAATCCCCTGCCCCAAAGCCTGCCGCCTCAAAAGATGCCGGCGGCGTAAGGGAAAAGACTGCCGCTCCGAAGGTTGAGGTCGTTGATCAGAAGATTCTCAACAAGAAGGAAAGCGGTCAGCTTGATGCGATTGCGGAACGCCTCGCCGAAGAGCAAGGCCACGAGGACCGCGAGGCCATAGAGGAAGCTGCCGACCAGATCTTCAATGCCCAAGGAGAGGGCTCCGCTTTTCCTGTTCGCGTCGGCAAGGAGATGGGACTGCTCTACGCCGATCCGGATACCGGCGAGATGACCATCCACACCTTCGGCGGGGCAGAACTCCCAGCCACTCCGGAACTGTTTGAGCAGGTCGCAAGGAACCGGCGCCAACAAGCCGAGGACGACGTGGAGCGGCTTCGCCCTTCAGACGCCCAGACTGCGCTGATCGCGAGCACGGTGGAGCGCAACCTGAGAGCCGTGGGCATTCGCGTGGGCCGTGTGATTGAAGTTCTGGGAGATCATTGGGGGCGCTACAGCGAAATCAAAAACAACAAGGGCGGCATCGTTAGGATTATCTCCTGGAGCATGGCGGACATGCACATGCCAACCGTTGGCAACCTGGTCAACCTGCTGCACGAAGTCGGACACGCTGCGTTTGCCAGGGAAACCCCGGAGATGCAGGCCAGCCTGCACCGCGCAGTGGCTTCGCTTACCAATGACGAACTATCTATTGGCCGCGGGTTTACCGAGGCGGTTCCGGCCAACGAAAAGCCTCAAAACCGGCCCAGAATTCAGAACGAAGGCCGCTTGGTGGAGTCGATTGCGCAGAAGCTGGTGAGGGAAGGGTTTGATCCCAACACCGCATCGAGCTGGTCGCAGCGCCTGTGGCGGATAGCAAAGGACATCTACCACGGAACTCTCATGGCGATTGCCCATGCGTGCGGCTACCCGCCCAGCAAGGAGCGGGCGATGGTTTACTTTGAGAACCGGGTGAAAATGGTTCTGGCCGGGGATACGGCCATGTCCTACCTAAACTTCCTGGGCGGACCCCGGATGAAGGTTCCGAATTGGGACAGCATCCAACCTCAAGGAACACGGAATGCCCGTTCGCTTCCCATTGACAAGGTGGGGAACAGTCCCAAACTCATCTACCAAAATTATGACGGAGAACTTACGGCAAATCCTGCGTCCGGAGACACGAGAGAAACTCTTAAAAGCGCGGTTGTCTGGGCAGGGAATGACAGAAGAGGAGATGCACGCGCAAGCGCGGCGAAACTTGCGGAGTTTGCAGCGGAGCAAGGACTCAACCTCGACCCGGAGACCTTCCTCCGCACCGTCGCGTCGCGCAAAGAGTTAGGCTCCGGCTCGGAACACTCCGTCTATCCTGACAAGGCAACAGGCCGGGTCATCAAGGTCACGCACGAAGATCCACTGGGCAACGGCGAAGTTGGACAAAGCCCTGATGCCCTCCATTACCTGCGCAGTCTGCTACTGCAAAACGAGGTTTTTGGGGATGACATTCGTTTCGAGGGTCTGGTTCATCTGGACGGGGAGCTGCCCCAGATCGTCACATCGCAGCCATTTATCAAGGGGCGCCATGCCACTCATGCTGAAATAAAGGAGTTTTTTTCCAAGGAAGGATTCAAGTTCAAGGACGGCACGTGGACGCGGGGCGATGTCACCGTATCGGATGCGGTGCCGCAGAATGTGTTTATCACAGGAACGGGTAAAAATACGACTTTGGTTCCCGTCGACGTGCAGATGGAGTCGGGTGAACTCAACAAAGGCGGCCATGCCTATGCCGCACGACTGATCAACCAGAGCAGCACCCGCCACACCGGCATTAACACCGTCACCAATCCCAAGCGGATGCTGGAGACTGCCGAGGGCGCTCCGGTTGGAATCGCCGCACTCAACCATTTCATGGATGCGGTTCACGCGCAGATCCAGGCATGGGAGACTTCTGGTGGCAACACCGCCGGGCTGAGCAAGGATCAGATCGCAAAGTTCTTCATCGACCTCCCCGAGAAGGTCGGCGATTCCGATATGTTTACCAACGGCGTCACTCCAAAGTCGCTGATTGATAACGCGGTCGCCCAGCACGGCGTGGATGCCAACACTCGCATTCCGGATCTGCCGAACGAGATCGCCCAGCAACGCGCCGCCGCCCTGACGCATCGGTTGATGGCGGCCTGGGAAGCGCACATGGCCGGCAAGGAGATGGAAGCCAGGTCGCAGTGGAAGTCGGACGCCAGCGCCCTGAAACGCAACAACGATAACCTGCTGCGCGTGAGCAAGAATTACGTGGACCTGGATCAAATGGCCGCCGACTCGAAAGAGCGGATGGTTCAGTTGATTGATTACGCTCGCGACACCGCCCGAGGAATCCGGGATTTTACCGCCAAGGAAGGCATCCTCGGCCAGGTCATACGGCAGCTGGACGCAAAGATCAACGGAGAGCTCCCGAAGTCCTACAAGCTGGCGCTGAATGAAGTGCGGGACATGCTGCAACGACCGGACTTTGAGGATGACCAAACCAAACTGCGGTTTTCTGATACACTTCAGCACGTGGCAAACCTTGGGATCGACTGGAGCATTCCCACCAACGACCTGCAAGAGGTCATGCGACAGAAATTCCTGGAGAACCAGGACGAGC
>CAIQOK010000081.1 GCA_903873415.1 uncultured Verrucomicrobiota bacterium
GGAGCCGTTCCTCCCCTGGAAAACTGCAGCAGGCAGTCTCCACATTCCTATCCGCTCAGAATCATCTCTACGCGGCACTTTGTCAGGCGAGTAGTGATAAAGAAGACTTAGACAAGCAACTACAGCTCTTCAATGCGCAAGCGGCCTTGTTCTCGAATCAGAATTCCCTTCAGAGCACTATTGATGGACTAACCATGCTGACCATCTCCGGGGATGCTATTAATGAATCCATTAGTCTTGCTTTAAATGTGGCTGCAAATGCAGCCGCACAACTAACCAAAGCCGCCATTTTGTCCATGCCTACCACTGTAATAGCCGGACTTGCGGTTGGTGGGGATCAACTGAAAGCCGCTATGCTACCTACTATCATGGCCGCTCAGGAGGCGGAAGATGGAGTCAAGGTGTTTACCACAAATGCTGATAGCGCGTGGGCTAAATTAAAGGCTTTATTTGAAACCTCAATAATTCGATTGCAATCACAACTGAATCAATCCGGCCAGAATTTACAATTGCAGCAGATGGTGGTTTCTCTGGCGTCTATGCAAAAGACGGTGCAGGGGGACTTCACCGGTATTAATTACGCAATCCAGAATGTCCAGGATTCTTATAACAATTTCAAAACGCTTGCGGCTGAAGGCGACCGGCTCCAGATGGAGCGCAAGGTCGTCCGACAGTCCAGCGCTGCCTTGGTTCAAGGATTTCGCAATCGGGACGCGGCCTTCCGCGTGTTCCGGAACGAGAAGTTGGAGCGCTATAAGACGTTGTTCGATCTGGCCACCCGCTACGCCTTTCTGGCAGCCAATGCCTACGACTATGAGACGGGCCTGCTCAACACCGATGCCGGCCGCAAATACATAAACAAAATCGTCTCTTCCCGCGCCCTAGGCGTGGTGCAGGACGGACAGCCGCAGTTTGGCGGCAGCGCCAACGGCGATCCCGGTCTTTCCACCGCATTGGCCCAGATGAAGGCCGACTGGGATGTGGTGAAGGGCCGTTTGGGCTTCAACAACCCCGACGCCTACGGCACCACCGCATCGCTCCGCGTGGAGAACTACCGCATCTCGCCCGACACCAACGGCTTGGCCAACTGGCAGGATGTGCTGTTGCAGCATCGCGTGGCGGATCTCATGGCCGATGCCGACGTGTCGCGCTACTGCATGCAACTCAGCCAAGGTCCGGGAGTGGCGGTGCCGGGTATTATTCTGGACTTCAGCACCACTATTGCCACGGGCTACAACCTCTTCGGACAGGCCATGGCAGCGGGGGATCACAACTACAGCACTGCGTCGTTTGCGACCAAGATCTTCGGCGCCGGCGTGGCCTTGGTCGGTTATCGCGGCATGGACGCCCCGCCCAGCAACCTTGGCTCTGGCGGCATCACTCCGCCTGATCCCAGCTTCTGGTATTTGGATCCGCTGGCTCTGGACGCCAATCCTTATGTCTATCTCATTCCTTGCGGCCAGGATTCCATGCGGACCCCACCCCTGGGAGACACCAGCACTATCCGCACCTATAGTGTGGACGATGTGGCCATTCCGCTGCCGTTCAACATTGGGGCGTCGCAGTTCGCCAGTTCTGGTTTCTATCAGTCGTCCGACTCGCTCAGCCAGCCCCTGTTCGGATTCCGGAAGTTCCAGCCATTCCGGCCTGTGCCTGACCCGTCGTTTTTCAGCCAGAACCTTTACGGCAGCAGCGGCTCGCTGCTCCGCTCGCAATACACCAACAACCGTCTCATCGGCCGCTCGGTGTGGAACAGCAAATGGAAACTGGTCATTCCCGGCAATGTTTTGCTGAGCGATCCGACAACGGGTCTGGACCGGTTCATCAAGACCGTGACCGACATCAAGCTTCATTTCGACACCTACTCCTATTCGGGCAACTGAACAACTTTCTCTGTCCATGGGGTCGCCACGCGTTTCTGTTCCTGTGGCCGCCGACGTGAGGAGGCGACTGGGGGTGGCAATGATGCCGAGTGAAGTGCGGTGGTTAGCGCGGTGCGGTGCCCGTTTGTTGGTTTTGGTCCCTGTTGCCGACGGGGTAACGGGTCCATCCTTGTTCGATTCGGACCGGCCGTCTCTGAAGCAATTGGTCTGGATTTGTGAAATTCGTGTCTGGTGTTTTGTCCTTGGTGAAATTTTTGTTTGAGTTGCAGGATAAACTTATGAACGTCTCGTTATTTAAATCATCCGGCCGCGGCTTAAGCCTCGCCGTTCTGGCTCTGGCCCTGATCGCCTTGGTCGTGCCCGGTCCGGTCCGCGCATATCCCCCCGCCCCCGCGCACCGGATCTTTGGCCTGGTCCGCGACGAATTCGGCCAGCCTTTCGCGGATCAAGGCGCCACTATTGTTTTTATCGCCACCAACGGTATCAGGGTCGCCGGCTCGATCACTCCCGGTCTGGCGCCGGGGGTTAATTATGAGGTTTATCTGCCGATGGATGCGGGGATGACGCGGACGCCGTATAAGGCGACGGCGCTGTTTGCCAGCACCCCGTTTCGGATCAATGTGTTGGCCAACGGGGTGACCTATCTGCCGATGGAGATGGCTGGGAACTATGCGCTTTTGGGCAAGCCCGCCGGCAGCACGCGGATTGATCTTACTTTGGGTGTGGACGCCAACGGGGACGGGTTGCCGGATGCGTGGCAGCAGTTGTTGTTGGACATGCTGGGTGCGGGCACCAAGGTGGGGCCCAACGACAGCGCATTGAATGACGGGGTGAGCAACATGTCGAAGTATCTGGCCGGGGTGTATGCCTTCGATCCGACAGCCGGGTTCAAGCTGGCGATCAAGCCTCGGGTCGGGGCGCGGCCGGTGGTGGAGTTCAATGCGGTCAGTCAGCACACTTACACTCTTTTATCCTCAACCAACATGGTGGATTGGGAGGTTCTTTCCTTTAAAATTCCGGCGAACGGGGCAGGCGACGGACCAAGAAAGAATTACTTCACGCCGGGGACGCAGACGCTGCAGATCGAGCCGCAGCATCCTGACGCTAACCCGGGCGTTCAGCATTTTTACAAAGTCCAGGTGCAATAACCGCCGGTCTTGTTTTGGCCCGGACGAATCCTTGGCGGCACGGCCAGAACGATCCGGGGATTTTTGTTTAGGCAAAAGACTCGAAGTAAGCATTTGAAAATTCTCATTTCAAATCGGCCTTTTCTCGCCCAGCCTGTCGGTCAACCATTCCCCGCTTGGCGGGAAGCGGGGCGCACTGCGGTTGCAGCCGCAGAGCTCGCCGCGGGTGGAGAGTTGTGGATCGAAATAGGTGAGCTTGGTGGTATGGGGGTAAGGAGCAAGCCGCGCTTTTTCCGGCATTCAATTCAGGATTATCGGAAATGAAATTATCTGAAAAAAGCCTGCTTCTGATTTTCCTCCTTGTATCAGGGGTGATCGGGATTTGGTTGATTTACCCGATCATACGTCCGTCCCGATCGATCCACGCAAGTGCCGTTGAAGTCTCTGTCACCGACATGGTTCATACGACCGGGCTCTGGTGTCAAGCCGGCCATACCAACGGGTTCACCGGAGTCATACTCGAGACTTATCGGGGAGGGGTTGCCAAGTCCCGATCCTCGGTGAGCAATGGACTCTTGGAAGGGGTGTCCTTTGACTATTTCACCAACGGTCTGGTGCAGGTGGAGCAGCGCTACGTGGGGGGTGTTTCGGACGGGATCCGCACCAAATGGCATGCGAACGGACGCAAACTCTCCCAAGGCCGGGTGGTTAAAGGCAAGTTGGAGGGCACTTTTCGGTCCTGGGCCGAGCAGGGGATGCTGATCGAGGAGATGGAGTTGCGCGACGGGCTGGGGCAAGGGTTGGCGCGCTTGTATTATCCGAGCGGTTTTATCAAGACCGAGGCGCGCTTGATCAATGGCAAGCCGGTGGAACAAAAAAACTGGAGGGACGGCGAACAAGCCGCTGCTCCGTCCGTTGCCGGCTCTTTCCGGACTGGCCACTTATGAACCTTAATTTTCCTCAGGATTTGAAGTCATTTTTTTCAGTTGAATCGGCCGGCGGTTTTGGCCCCGAACGCGGTCGGCCTGACCGCCACCCTCTCCCCGCCCGGCGGGTTGGGGTGCCCTGCGTCAACCCGGTTGCCCCGGGTCGTGCACGTTCGGGACGGGCTTCTGAGCGTGGATTGGCTAAGTCTGTCGTCGCCCCGCTGCAGACAAATAAGGTCGGGTTGCGATGGGTGTCGAGGACGTTTTATACCAAGGTGGGTCTCGAGACTCACCTCGTGCTTTGCGTCGGCAAAGCCCGGCACTATAGAAACAGGAGCTCCTGGAAAGCGGCCGATATCTCGGTGGGCCTGTGTCCCCCGGCTTTAGTTGTTGCAGGCAGTCCGGCAAATACATCGCGGGGTTTCAACAACTCAAATTAACCCATTCAAATTTTGTCAGCTCTAGTTTTAAATTGTATCGATTCGCTTCCTGGAAAAGCCGTGTCCTGGATTCTGGCTCGTATGCGGTTCCGGCTGTGCGCGGTGGCGGTATGCTGGGTGTTTCTCCTGATCCCTTCGACTCGGGCCGCCACCTACCAAGACATGGATGGGAACAATTTCACCGTGGTCGGCGCGACCCAATTAACTGACGAGAACGGGAACGCCTACACCTATAGCCAGAGCGGTTCTTCTGCCACAATTACGGCATTCACGTACTCCTCAGGCACGGCGGTTGTTCCCGCATCGGTTCCTATTTCCAACTACCCGGTAACCGGTTTTGGCAGTGTGTTTTCCACTACGTCGATTACCGGATTAATCATTCCAAGCGGGATCACAAATCTCTCGGGTGGCATAAGAATCAGCACTCTGCGCACGTTGAGTTTTCCCGCAACCTTTACCACGTACGGGAATGATTTGACCTATCAGTGCACCAGTCTGAGCACTATTTTGCTGCTCTCCACCAATCCTCCGGCAGGAACGTTCTATGGACACACTTTTGACCTGAACTCGGGTGTCAATACGACCATCGCAGTGCCGGCCGGTTCGCTTGCGGCCTACCAGTTGGCGGTGGCCACGCTCAATAATGATGGTCAGTTGTACACTATTTTCAATGGCATGGTGCCCAGCACATTGGTTGGCAACAAAGCAGTGTTAAGGGTGGCCACGCCGCCTTCCGCATCCTTCCTGGCCAGCGGTCAGACCTTTAGCCAGTCGGTCTTGAGTGGAGGCAGTGCCACCAATGCGGCCGGCGCCAGCGTGCCGGGCACGTTCAGCTTCGGTGAACCCGCCGGTGTTTTTGGTGGTGGAACCACAAATGCGGCGATCATCTTCACTCCCACCGACAGCCGAAATTTCACGACCGCCAGCACCTCGGTCAGTGTCACCATTGCTCCTCCCTCTCTGACCGCCCAGCCGGCGGGAGGTGTGGTGGCTCTGGGCTCTGCCACCAGCTTGAGCGTCACGGTCAGCGGTTCGGTGGATGGTTATCAGTGGATGAAAGACGGCGGGATGCTGGTGGGCCAGACCAACAGCACGCTGAGTTTGGCCGCGTTCGGCATGACCAACAGCGGCAGTTATCAGGTCGTGGCCGCCAATGCCGGTGGAATCGCCATCAGTTTGCCGGCTTCGTTGACCCTGTCCAACGCGCCGTTTTTGACTTGGGGTAACAACAGCTCCGGCCAGTTGGGCAACGGGTTGAATGCCGCGCTTTCCTCGCCGTTTTCCGGGGTCAGCAACGTGGTCGCCGCCGCCGCCGGTGGCGCTCATTCGCTGTTCGTCAAGTCAGACGGCACGCTCTGGGCCGTGGGCTATAACGGGTATGGCCAGTTGGGCTCTGGCAACCTGATCAATAGCAATGTGCCCGTCAATGTCGCGGCCAACGTCGTCGCCGTGGCGGCTGGAACCAATCATTCCCTGTTCGTGAAGTCGGACGGGACGCTCTGGGCGATGGGCCTGAACACCAGCGGCCAGCTGGGCAGCGGGAACCTGGTCAATACCAACCTGCCCATTGCCGTGGCGAGCAACGTGGTGAGCGTGGCGGCCGGGGCCGGCCATTCTCTGTTTGTGAAGTCGGACGGGACGCTCTGGGCGATGGGCTTGAACACCAGCGGCCAACTTGGCAAAGGCAACTTGGCGAATACCAACCTGCCCGTTGCTGTGGCCACCGGTGTGGTGAGCGCGGCGGCCGGGTTCGGTCATTCCCTGTTTGTGAAGTCGGACGGAACGGTCTGGGCGATGGGCTTGAACACCAGCGGCCAGCTCGGGAACGGGAATCTGATTAATACCAACCTGCCAACCACCATTGGCAGCAGCGTGGCGGCTGTGGCTGCCGGGGCAAACCATTCCCTTTTCAGAAAGAAGGACGCTACACTCTGGGTCATGGGCTTGAACGCCAACGGCCAGTTGGGCATGGGCAACCTGATCGCCACAAACCTGCCGGTTAATGTGGCCAGCAACGTCGTGGCCGTATCGGGTGGGTTTGCTCATTCGCTGTTTTCCAAGACGGACGGGACGCTCTGGGCGATGGGTGTAAACGCCAGCGGCCAGTTGGGCAATGGCGCAACCCTGCAGCAGACCAACCCGATCAATATCTCCTGCCTGACTGCCGGCACGCTTGGGGGCATGTCTCAGGCTACCCATTCCATAGCGGTGGGTGGTTATGTGCCCCAGGTCGCCGCGCTCACCAACCAGATCCTGACGGCGGGTCAAAACCTCTCCATGACCCTAGTGGTGACCAATGGGAACGGGCCATTCACTTACCAATGGCAGTTGGGTGGGACCAATCTGCCCGCCGCCACCAACGCCACCTTCACTTTGGCCAGCGCTGCCCCGACGGATTCGGGCACTTATACAGCCACGGTCAGCGGCCTGGCGGGATCCTCCAGCCAGAATGTCGTATTGACTGTCAATCGGCCGGGCATCCTATCCCAGCCGGTTGGAGGCGTGGCAGCGCTGGGTTCTGCCGCCAGCCTTGGTGTCACGGCCAGTGGGAACAGCCTGAGTTACCAGTGGATGAAAGACGGCGGGATGCTGGTGGGCCAGACCAACAGCACGCTGAGTTTCGCCGCGTTTGGTCTGACCAACAGCGGCAGCTATCAGGTTGTCATCACAAACACAAGCGGCATGGTCATTAGCACCCCTGTTCTCTTGAGTATTCCCAATGCCCCGCTGCTGAGCTGGGGGGCGAACACCTACGGACAGTTGGGTAATGTCATCACCACTCCGGGCAACGCGATGGGTGTCTCGGGAAACAATGTGGTGGCATCGACCGCCGGCTGGAATCACTCACTTTTTATCGCATCGGACGGGACACTCTGGGCCATGGGTTGGAACGGGCAAGGGCAGTTGGGTAATGGAACATTAATCGATACGAATAGACCCGTGCTAATCGCCAGTAATGTGGTGGCGGTGGCAGCCGGATATGGTCACTCACTTTTTATCACATCGGAGGGTAAGCTCTGGGCGATGGGCCAGAATAATTACGGACAGTTGGGTAATGGCTCTCAGGTAAATACCAACCAACCTATTTGCGTAGGGAGCAATGTGGTGGCTGTGGCTGCTGGCGGGTATCATTCCCTGATTGTAAAGTCGGACGGTACCCTGTGGACCGTAGGGCAGGACACTTATTCCCAATTGGGCGATGGAGGCGTGGGCTTCCGAACATCGCCGGTATCGGTGGGGAGCAATGTGGTGGCGGTGGCGGGTGGTGACATCCATTCCCTTTTCATGAAGTCGGATGGGACCTTGTGGTCCATGGGGATGGGTAACCAAGGTATGTTGGGCCTGGGCTCTGTGGCGAGCACCAATCGCCCTGGTTTGGTGGCGACCAATGTGGTTTTGGTGGCAGCCGGCCTAATTCACTCCCTGTTTATTGATGCGGGTGGAACGCTTTGGGGGATGGGGCGCAATCAGGACGGTCAGTTGGGCGATGGCACAAGGACACAGCGTAATTCCCCCGTTGCATTGGTTAGCAATGTGGTGGCGGTGGCAGGCGGTAATAATTTCTCCATGCTTGTGAAGTCGGACGGAACCTTGTGGAGCATGGGTAATACCACAGTTGGGGCGGGACTTTTGCCCGTGCAGTTGCTCGGCGTGCAGGCCTCTTCCATTGGGTCGATGAACGAAGCCAAGCATACCTTGCTAGTCGGCGCCTATTCCCCTCAGGTCGTCGCGCTCACCAACCAGATCCTGACGGCGGGTCAAAACTTCTCCATGACCCTAGTGGTGACCAATGGCAACGGGCCATTCACTTATCAATGGCAGTTGGCCGGGACTAATCTTCCCAGTGCCACAAACGCCACCTTCACCCTGTCGAGCGCAGCCCCGACGGACTCGGGCATTTATACAGCCACCGTCAGCGGCCTAGCGGGCTCGGTCAGCCAGAGCGCAACCTTGACCGTGAATCAGGCAACCCCTGTGGTGTCCGCTCTCCCCACCGCCTCCGTTTTGGTCTATGGCCAGTCCTTTGCTGCTTCCAATCTCAGTGGCGGGAGTGCCACCAACTCCGCCGGTGTGGCCGTGCCCGGCATTTTCAGTTTTACTGCCCCAACAGGCATGCCAAATGCCGGGGTGACGAACGCGGCGGTGACCTTTACACCCAATGACACCACGAATTATACGGCCGTTAACTTGATCGTGGCTGTCACGGTGAACAATCAGGCGCCGGTGGTGTCGGTGGCACCGACGGCATCCGCTCTGACTTACGGGCAGGCTTTTAGTGTATCGGGTTTGAGCGGCGGCAGCGCGACCAATGCGGCCGGGGGGAGTGTGCTGGGCACCTTCAACTTCACTGTGCCGACGGGCATGCCAAATGCCGGGGTGACGAACGCGGCGGTGACCTTTACGCCGATTGATAGCACGAATTACGCGACAGCCAGCATCAGAGTGGCTGTGACTGTATCAAAGCAGACCCCGGGTGTGACTGCTCCCGTGGCAGCGATTGCGGCTGCTCAGGCATTCACTCCCCCAAGTCTGGGTATGGCGGGGGCAGGCCCGGCGAATCCGGTGAATCTCGCCACCACCTTCCAGATGCAGACGAATGCTTTTATCAATACTCTGGGCTTTTATGCCTGCAGCACCCTGATTGGCAAGGGCGAGACCGTGACTCTTTATGACAGTGCCCATAATGTGCTGGCTTCGGCCAACGTGCTTCTTACCGATCCGCAATCGGGCGGTTATTATCTGCACTCGATCACGCCGCTGCTGTTAACGGCCGGCTCAACTTATACGGTGAGTGCTTTCACCAGTACAAACGGTTGGGCTGGTGGGAATGCGGGTTCGGCCGGAACGTGGTATGCCAATCCGGCTCTGCTTTATATCAACCATCCGTATGCTTATTCGGCTAATGTCACCTGGCCCAATAACGCTGTCTATGCCACTGGCACGTCCGGGGCGACAAATCAGGCTTATTATGGGCCCGGATTCACCTTTTTGCAGGTGGCCGGTCTGATCTATGGCCAGACCTTCAGCGCTGTGGGGCTCAATGGCGGGTTCGCCACTAATGCCTCAGGAACCAGTGTGGCGGGGACTTTTTCTTTCAACGCGCCATCCGGCGTCCCCAATGCCGGCACGACCAATGCCTCCGTGACCTTCACCCCGGCGGACACCAACAATTACAACACGGTGGACGTAACGGCCAGTATTCTGGTAAGTAAGCAAACGCCGGTGGTGTCCGCCGCCCCCGTGGCGTCCGCGCTAACTCAGGGGCAGGCTTTTAGCGTGTCCATCTTAACCGGCGGCAGCGTGACCAACGCGGCCGGGGCGAGTGTCTCAGGCACCTTTGGTTTCAATGCTCCGTCTGGCGTGCCCAATGGTGGCGTGACCAACGCTGGGATTACATTTACACCCCTCGACAGCACGAATTATACGGTCGTCACCTCGAGTGTGGCTGTGGTGGTTAAGCAGACACCCGTGGTGAGTGTGGCACCTGCGGCCTCCGCGTTGACCTATGGCCAGGCATTGAGCGCATCGGCGTTGACTGGCGGGAGTGCGACCAACGGGGCCGGTTTCGCCGTGCCCGGTGCGTTCAGTTTCACCGCCCCAACAGCCGTTCCCAATACCGGGGTGACGAACGCGGCGCTGACCTTCACGCCTACGGATGGGGCGACCTATACTGCGGCAAGCACCACAGTAAGTGTGACTGTAAACAAGCAGACCCCGCTCGTGGCGGCGGCCCCAAGCGCCTCCGTTATTAATCTCGGTCAGGCTTTCAGCGGCTCGGTCCTGACCGGCGGCACCGCGACGAATTCGGCCGGCGTCACTGTGCCGGGCGGGTTTGCTTTTAGCGCCCCTTCGGCCGTGCCGCTCGCCGGAATCACCAACGCAGCGGCCACCTTCACCCCGATCGACCTCACCAATTACACCACCGCATCTCTCACCGTCAGTGTCACGGTCACCAATCACACTCCGGCTCTTTCCGCTATCGCGGTGAACGGTGTGGAAGACACCGTGCTGGCTTTCACAGCAGCCAATTTCACAAACGCCTACAGCGATGTGGACGGCTCGTCCTTGGCCGGTATCACCGTGGCGACATTGCCGTCGAGCGGTGCTCTTCAGCTTTCCGGCGTGAACGTCACGCCGGGGCAGGTGGTGTCTGCGGCGAATCTCGGCAACCTGACCTACTCGCCCGCCGCAAACGAGAACGGGTCCAAATCCTTCACCGTCACCGCGTCGGACGGCGCCCTGTCTTCAGCCTCAGCCACGGTGACCATGACCATCGCGGCGGTGAACGACGCCCCGGTGATTACCGCTCCACAGGTGTCCACCCTGGCCGGGTCCGGTGTCGCGGCCAACGTGGACGGGAACGGCGCTTCTGCGGCATTCTCGGATCCGGAAGCGCTGACCTTGGATGCCAGCGGCAATGTGTATGTGGCCGATACGGGTAATAGCGCAATCCGTAAGATCACTCCATCCGGTGCGGTCACGACGATGGCCAGGTCTATTTATTACCCCTCCTCAGTGGCCGTGGACAGCGCATCGGGCACCGTCTATGTGGGGCATTATAATAATATTTTGCAGGTCACCAGCGCCGGAGTTCTCTCCACCTTCAGCAACAGCGGCTATTATGACGGCCCCTACCACATTGCCCGCGATAGCAGCGGCAACCTGTATGTCGGAAGCACCGGTAGTTCTCCGGGCAAGGTCTTGAAGGTCACTCCTGCCGGGGTGGTTTCCATCTTCACGGATGGCATTTATTGCCAGGGGATTGCCGCGGATGGAAGCGGGAACTTATATATCAGCACCCGTAATCAGATTCTCAAGGTCAATGCGGCTGGAGTTCAATCGGCATTCGCCGGTTCGGCTGTGGCGGGTGCGCTGGATGGGGCAGGGTCGGGTGCCAGTTTCAATGGACCGGCAGGTGTGGCGGTGGATGCCAGCGGCAATGTTTATGTGGCGGACGCAGGCAATCATCGGATCCGAAAGATCACCAGCGCCGGGGTGGTGAGCACGGTGGCCGGGAGCAGCGCCGGTTCGGCTAACGGGACTTGGGCGGCATCCACCTTTAGAATCCCCACTGGTGTGGCCATCGACACGGCGGGCAATCTCTATGTGGCCGATTCCGGCAACCAACTCATCCGCAAACTCTCTGCGGGCAGCAATACTTCCACCCTCACCCCCATTCTTGAGGATGTCGCCGATGCGGGCAATCCAGGCGACCTGGTGGCGGACCTGGCGGCGGGCATCACGGATGTGGATGTGCCGAGCGTGAAAGGTTTGGCGGTGACGGGGGTGGATGCCACGAATGGCACATGGTATTACACGCTGGATGGGAGTTCGTGGAACACGCTCAGCGGGGTGGGAACAAACAGTGCGCGGTTGCTGCGCGGCGACGATGCCGTGTCCAGGGTGCGATTCGTTCCTAAATTGCACTTCAACGGCACGGCGACCCTTAGCTATCAGGCTTGGGATCAAACCATTGGCACGTCGGGCGGCACGGTGGCGCTCAATCCCACCGGCGGTTCCACGGCCTACTCCGCTCTTTCGGGCACTGCGACGATCACGGTGGTCGCGGTGAACTATCCTCCGACGCTTGCGCCCATCGCGGTGAGCGGGTTGGAAGACACCGTGCTGGCGTTCACCGCCGCGAATTTCACAAATGCCTACAGCGATGTGGAAAGTTCGCCACTGGGTGGAATCACCGTGGTCACATTGCCCGCGAGCGGTGTGCTTCAACTTTCGGGTGTGAACGTCGGCTCCGGGCAGGTCGTGTCCGCGGCGAATCTTGGCAACCTGACCTATGTGCCTGCCACCAATGACAACGGGTCGAAGACGTTTACTGTGACGGCCTCCGACGGCGCGCTGTATTCCGGGGCGGCGACGGTGAGCATGACGATCACGGCGGTGAATGACGCGCCGGGTTTCAGCCTTCCTGTGGCGGGTGGACCGGCGGGTGTCACATGGAGCCAGACCAGTATGACACTGCCGGTGGGCAGTCCGGTTGTGGTCTGGAGTGGTTTTGCCGGGAATATCCTTGCCGGTCCGGCCGATGAGTCGGGTCAGACGGTGGGTTTCACGGTGAGTAACAACAACAATGCTTTGTTTAGCAGCCAGCCGGTTATTGCGCCCGACGGCACTCTTTCTTTCACCCCGTCTGGTGGCGGCAATGGTACGGCCACGGTGACGGTGGTGGCGCGCGACAATGGCGGCACGGCCAACGGCGGTGTGGACACCAGTTCGGCGCAGACTTTTGCGATTAATCTGACCCGCGCCGTGCCTGTGGTTGCCACAGTGCCTGCGGCTTCATCGCTGACTTACGGCCAGATGTTCAGCGCTTCGGTGTTTACGGGTGGATTGGTGACCAATGCAGCCGGTGCGAGTGTGGCTGGTTCTTTCAGTTTTAACACGCCGTCGGGCGTCCCCAATGCCGGCTCCACGAATGTCGCGGTGACCTTTACCCCGACGGACACGGGTAGTTACAGCACGGTCAGCACCACGGTGACTGTGGCGGTGGGGAAGGGAACTCCGACCATCACGGTGTTGCCTGCGGCCTCGGGAATCACCTTCGGTCAGGCTTTAAGCGAGTCCAAGTTAAGCGGGGGCATGGCGAGTGTGTCGGGGAGTTTTGCGTTCACCGCTCCGACAACCATGCCTGCTTCCGGCGCGGGCGGCCAGAATGTGGTTTTCACGCCGGTGGACGGCGCGAATTATACGACGGTGAGTTTGACGGTGAGTGTGGCTGTGGCTGTCCAGGTGCCGGTGATTGATTGGAGCGCGCCGGCCGACATTACCTTTGGAACGGTGTTGGGCGGGACGCAGTTGAATGCGAGCTCGGGCGGTGTGGCGGGAAGTTTTGTTTATACGCCCGCCGCCGGAACGGTTTTGAATGCGGGCACCAATCAGATCTTGAGCGTGCAGTTCACTCCGGCAGATATCATTAACTACAGCACTCCGACGGCCAAGATTGCAAGCATCACTGTGCAGAAGGCCAATCAAGGTGTCACCTTTGCGGGTCCGCTGGCCAAGGATTATGGAGCGGAACCTTTTAATCCCGGGGCCGCGGCCAGCTCCGGGCTTGCGGTCAGCTATGTCAGCTCCGATCCCTCGGTGGCGGTGGTGTCTGGGGGGACAGTGACGGTGCTCAAGGCGGGGACGACGTTGCTCACCGCCAGCCAGAGCGGGAACAGCAATTATACTGCGGCCGCTTCGGTGGTGCAGACCCTTACGGTGAGCCGGGCGCTGCCGGTGATCAGTTGGGCTGCACCGGCGGACATGACTTACGGCGCTGCGCTGGGCGGGACGCAGTTGAATGCGAGCTCGGGGGGCGTGGCGGGGAGTTTTGTTTACACGCCGGCCGCCGGGACGGTGTTGAATGCGGGCAGTAACCAGACGATCAGTGTGCAGTTCATCCCGTCGGACGCGCTGAATTACACGACGGTGGTGCAGACGGTCAGCCTGACGGTGCAGCAGGCTGTTCAAACGATCTCCTTCGGCAGCCTTACGGCCAAAACTTACGGGGCCGCGCCCTTCAACCTCACAGCCATTGCCAGCTCCTCGCTATCCGTGAGTTATGTCAGTTCCGATCCGTCGGTGGCCACGGTTTCCGGCGCAACGGTGACGGTTCTCAAGGCCGGTGTGACCGTGATCACGGCCAGCCAGAGCGGGAACGGCAATTATGTTGCTGCTGTGCCGGTGGCGCAGACGTTTGTTGTGAACCCCCTGCTGCCGGTGATCAGTTGGAGTGGTCCGGCGGACATTACTTATGGCACGGCGCTGGGCGGGGTGCAGTTGAATGCGGCGTCCGGGGGGGTGGCGGGGAGTTTTGTTTACACGCCGGCCGCGGGAGTGGTGTTGAATGCGGGAACCAATCAGACACTTAGCGCGCAGTTCACCCCGGCCGACACGGTGAACTACAGCGCGCCGGCCGCCAAGACCGTGGGCATCACGGTGAAAAAAGCCGCTCAAACCATCACTTTGGCCAATCTTATCAAGACTTATGGCGACGCGCCCTTCAGCCCCCCCGCGAGTGCAGGCTCCGGGTTGGCGGTCATCTATGCCAGTTCCGACACTTCGGTGGCGACAGTGTCGGGCGGGGTGGTGACGATTCTCAAGCCGGGCGTGACCATGCTCACGGCGAGCCAGGCGGGAAACAGCAATTACACCGCGGCGGCCTCCGTGGCGCGGACGCTGACGGTGAACCGGGCACTCCCGGTGATTAGTTGGAGTGTTCCAGGGGACATCACTTATGGCACGGCGCTGGACGGGGCGCAGTTGAATGCGACGTCCGGGGGTGTGGCGGGGAGTTTTGTTTATGCGCCGGGCGCAGGCACGGTTTTGAGTGCCGGACCGGGTCAGACGTTGCGTGCGCAGTTCGTTCCTGCCGATACGGTGGGCTACTCCACCCCGGTGGTCAGCAGCGTGAGTTTGAATGTGCTCAAAGCCGGCCAGTCGATCGCTTTCGCCCCGCTGCCGGAGCGCACTTACGGGGTCGCTCCCTTTGCGCTCACCGCCGCAGCCGATTCGAATCTCGAGATTGCTTACAGCAGTTCTGATCCGACGGTGGCCACAGTGTTGGGGTCCGTGGTGACGGTTCTGAAGACAGGCACGACTGTGATCACCGCCAGTCAGGCTGGGAACACGAATTACAATGCGGCCGTCTCCGTGCCGCAGACGCTCACGGTGAACAAGGCTTTGCCGGTTATCGCGTGGATAAACCCGCCGGACATTTTCTACGGCACGGTGCTGGACGGCGGGCAACTCAATGCGGACGCCGGGGGTGTGGCGGGGAGTTTTGTTTATACGCCGGGGGCCGGCACGTTGCTTAATGCCGGGAGTAATCAGGTCTTGAGCGTGCAGTTCACGCCGGCCGACCCGGTGAACTACCTTGCGCCAGCTGCGCGGGCCGTGAGTCTGAATGTGCGGAAAGCCCCGCAAACCATCACCTTTGGGAATCTGCCGGCCAAGACTTTTGGCGCGGCGCCCTTCGCCCTTCTCGCCACCAGCAGTTCCGGTCTGCCCGTCAGTTACACCAGCTCGGGAACTTCGGTGGCAACCATTTCAGGCGGGACGGTGACGATCTTGCAAGCAGGCACGACGGTGATCACTGCCAGTCAGGCTGGGGACGCGAACCGCGCCGCGGCCGACTCGGTGCCGCAGACGTTGACAGTGGACTTGGCTCTACCTGTGATCACCTGGAACACTCCGGAGCCAATCATCTACGGCACCGCTTTGAGCGGGGTGCAGTTGAACGCCGGTTCCGGCGGTGTGCCGGGGACTTTCGTCTATAGTCCGCCGTCGGAAAGGGTGCTTGGGGCGGGGAGCAATCAGACGTTGAGCGTGGAGTTCCTGCCCTCGGATGCCACCGACTACCAATCGGTTAGAAGCACGGTGGGTTTGACGGTGGTGAAACAGGAGCCGGGGGTGGCCACGCTCCCGGCGGCGGAATCCCTGACTTATGGGCAGGCCTTTGGCGCTTCGACCCTGAGCGGTGGCATGGCGACCAACGCCGCCGGAATCGAGCTGCCCGGGGTTTTCAGCTTCACCAATCCCGCCCAGATACCCAATGCCGGTCTGACAAATGCCGACGTGACATTCACCCCGGTAGACAGCACCAATTATTCCGTGACTTCTGTGACAGTGGGGGTGGCGGTGGCCCAACAGGTGCCCTTGCTGGCGACAGCCCCGTCCGCAGCCCCACTGACTTATGGTCAGGCCCTGGGCGTTCTGGCTTTGGACGGCGGGCAGGTCACCAATGCCGCCGGTGGGGGCGTCGAGGGGACTTTTAATTTCAATTCTTCCGAGTTCGTGCCCGGAGTGGGACATCTCACGGCGGCTGTGAGTTTCCAACCTTCCGATTGGAGGAATTATGCGCCGGCAGTCGCCACTGTCGATGTGATGGTGGCGGCCAGGAGCCTGGTGATCAGCGCCGGGAACCTGAGCAAAGTGTATGGGCAGAATATCGACGCGGCCCCAGCCGGGTATACCGTGTCGGGACTCATCCGGGGTGACAGTGTCACCAATGTGGCATTGGGCAGCGCCGGTGCGGCGGAAGGCGCGGCGGTGGGGGCGTATGACATTGTTGGCAGCCAGGCGCAAGGCGGCGGGCTCGGGAACTACGCCATCAGCTATGTGCCGGGGAGTTTGGCGGTGGGTCCGGCCCCCGTGCGGCTGATCGCCGGTCTGTCGGCTGAGAGCAAGTTTTATGATGGAACGACGGCGGCAATTGTGCGGACCAACGGCGTGGTGCTGGCGGGCGTGATCGCGGCGGATGCGGGTTTGGTGGGGTTGTCGACGAACGGGTATGTGGCGGATTTCGAACGCGCAACGGCGTGGAGCAGCTTGGCGGTCCGCGTGAGCCACTTGTCGCTGAGCGGGGACGCGTCGGTGAACTATGTGCTGGAGCAGCCAGTGATCGTGACTGGGGCGGGGATTCTGCCGCGGCCCTTGGCTGTGGCGGTGCCGCCGATGGCCAGTATGCTGACTTACGGGCAGACTTTAGGAGCGGCCGGGTTGGAGGGCGGGATGGCGACCAATGCCGCGGGCCAAAGCGTGGAGGGCACTTTCGGATTCGCAGATCCGGAATCGGCGCCCAAGGCCGGCACAGTTGCGGCGGTGGTGACTTTCATCCCGTCGGACTGGCGGAACTATACGCCGGCGGCGGCGACGGTGGAAGTGACGGTGGCGCCAAAGAGCCTGGTGATCAGCGCCGGAAATCTCGGCAAAGTGTATGGGCAGACGCCGGGACTTGCGGGTGCCGGCTATACCGTGTCGGGACTCATCCTGGGGGACATTGTGACGGATGTGACAATGACCAGCGGCGGTGGGGCGGAGGGCGCGGCGGTGGGGACTTATGACATTGTTGGCAGTCAGGCGCAGGGTGGCGGGCTGGAGAACTACGCCATCAGCTATCAGCCTGGGGTTTTGACGGTGAGTGCGGCGCCGGTGCGGTTGATCGCCGGTCTGTCGGCTGAGAGCAAGTTTTATGACGGAACGACGACGGCAATCGTGCGGACCAACGGTGTGGTGTTGGCGGGGGTGATCGCGGCGGATGCGGGTTTGGTGGGGCTGTCGACGAACGGGTATGTGGCGGATTTCGAGCGTGCGACTGCGGGGAGCAGCCTGGCGGTCCGCGTGAGCCATCTGTCGCTGATTGGGGACGCGTCGGTGAACTATGTGCTGGAGCAGCCAGTGATCGTGACTGGGGCGGGGATTTTGAAGTTGCCCCTTGGTGTGGCAGGTGCGCCGGTGGTGCCGGCCCCGCCCTATGGCGCGAGTTCCGGAGCGGCCGGGTTGGGCCGTCTTACACCCGCATTTCGTGTGACAGCGAGTCTGACTTATGGGCAGAGTTTTGGCCAGGCCGCGTTGGCGGGCGGGACGGTGACCAATTCCGCAGGCGACAGCGTGGCTGGGACTTTTGAGTTCTCGGAGCCTAATTTTGTGCCGCCAGTCGGCATGGTGACCACGGTGGTGCATTTTGTGCCGGTGGACTACCAGAATTATGCGCCGGCGGATGTGATGGTGGATGTGACCGTGGTGCCCAAGAGCTTGGTGATCAGCGTTGGAGACCTTAGTAAAGTGTATGGGCAGACGCCGGGAGTTGCGGCTGCCGGCTATGCCGTGTCGGGACTCATCCAGGGTGACAGTGTCACCAATGTGACAATGGCCAGCGACGGTGCGGCAGAAGGCGCGGCGGTGGGGGCGTATGACATTATGGGCAGTGGTGCGCAGGGAACGGGCGTGGAGAATTACACGATCAACTATGTGGCGGGGACTTTGACGGTGAATCCAGCGTCGGTGCGGGTAATCGGCGGGCTTTTGGCTGAGAGCAAAGTTTATGACGGAACGACGACGGCAATCGTGCGGACCAACGGTGTGGTGTTGGCGGGGGTGATCGCGGCGGATGCGGGTTTGGTGGGGGTGTCGACGAACGGGTACGTGGCGGATTTCGAGCGCGCGACTGCGGGGAGCAGCTTGGCGGTCCGCGTGAGCCACCTGTCCCTGATCGGGGACGCGTCGGTGAATTATGTGCTGGAGCAGCCAGTGATCGTGACCGGGGCCGGGATTTTGCAGCGGCCTTTGGGGGTGGCGGTTGTGCCAGTGGCCACGTCGCTGACCTATGGGCAGGGTTTTGTGGCGGCCGGGTTGGTGGGCGGGACCGCCACCAATGCTGCGGGTCAAAGCGTGGAGGGGAGTTTCGAGTTTACGGATCCGGAGTCAGTGCCCGGGGCCGGAACGGTCACTACGGCGGTGAGTTTCCTGCCGTCGGACTGGCAGAATTATGCGGTGGCGACCACGACGGTGACGGTGACGGTGGCTCCGAGGGATCTGACAATCATGGCTGGTAGCCTGAGGAAGGTGTATGGGCAAGTTCTGGTGGTTGAGCCTACGAATTTCACCGTGCTCGGCCTCATCCGCCGCGACAGTGTCACGAATGTGACTTTGGCCGTGGCCGGGTCAGGGGGGATTTTGCCCGTGGGGACCTATTACATTATGGGCAGCAATGCTCAGGGAACGGGCGTGGAGAATTATACGATCCACTATGTGTCGGGGACTTTAACGGTGAGTGCGGCGCCGCTGAGGGTGAGCGGCGGGTTGCTGGCGCAGAGCAAGTTTTACGACGGCACCACGGCGGCGACAATCCTCAGTAACGGGGTGGTGTTGGCGGGGTTGATCGATGCGGACACCAACCGGGTGGGGGTGTCGACCCACGGGTATGTGGCGGATTTCGAACGTGCGACGGCGTGGAGCAGTTTGCTGGTCAATGTGACCCATCTCACCTTGACGGGGGAATCGTCCACAAATTATGTGCTGGAGCAACCGCTGAGTCTGACGGGGGCGGGAATCCTGCCCGGCCCTGTGGGGGTGGCAGCGGGGCCGGTGGCCAGTGAGCTGACTTACGGGGATCCTTTCCGTGCCGCAAGCCTGGCGGGTGGGGTGGTGACAAATCTGGCAGGGCTAAGTGTCGATGGAAGTTTTTCCTTCGCCACTCCCGATGGTGTGGCCCAGCCCGGGTTGAACACTGTGCCGGTCCTCTTCACCCCGGCTGACGGAGTGGATTATGCAACGGTCAGCACCACCGCAGGCATCATGGTCAACCAGCAGACTGCGTCCATCCGCTTTGACGGCCTAGCCCGGACTTACACCGGCAACGCCCTGCCGGTCAGTGTCGTCACCGAGCCGGTCAACGTTCCTGTGAGCGTGACTTACAATGGCAGCAGTGCGGAACCGACCAATGCCGGGGTTTACACGGTGGTGGCGTTGATCACCGGCTCGACTTTTTCAGGGGGTAGCACCAATACCCTGGTGGTCGGCCAAGCCGGTCCGCGTCTGGCTGCGTTGCCTACCGCGTCGGCTTTGAGCTACGGGCAGACTTTTGGCGATGTGGTTCTGAGCGGAGGCTCGGCCACCAACCTCTCGGGTTTTGTTGTGCCTGGCATTTTCCATCTCACCACCCCCAGCGGGATGCCTCGTGTCGGCACCACCAATGCCAGTATTACCTTTATCCCAACCGATTCGACCAATTATGCCACGGTGAGTGCGACTGTGGTGGTGGGGGTCAGTCCGTCAACGCCGGTGATTCTTTGGAACACTCCGGCGGATATGGCTTACGGGATGCCGTTGGGCGGAGCGCAGCTTAATGCAACTTCGGGCGGCGTGGCGGGCAGCTTTGTTTACACGCCGGCCGAAGGCACGGTGTTGAGCTTGGGCGGCGGCCAAGTGGTGAGCGTCCAGTTCACTCCGACCGACACGCTGGGCTACACCACGCCGGCCCCAAAAACCGTCACTCTGAACGTCGTGAAAGCCGGACAGACGATCTCCTTCGGCCCCCTGGCAGCGCGGACTTATGGCGATGCACCCTTCAGCCTCGGCGCGACGGTTAATTCCGGGCTGGCCCTCAGCTATGCCAGTTCCGACCCTTCGGTGGTGGCTATGTCCGAGGGGACGGTAACGATTCTCAAGCCTGGCACCACGGTGCTCACGGTAAGTCAGAGCGGGGACAGTAATTATTTCGCGGCTGGCCCTGTGCAGCAAACACTCACAGTCAACCGTGCGGCTTCCGGGTTGGTGCTGGGCTCCGGCAATAACCCCGGCGGGTATCACGATGCGGTGTCCTTCACCGCCACGCTGCCAGCGGATGCCACGGGGCAGGTGGTGTTCACCAGCGGCCAAGGGCCAATCAGCACGAACCTCATCACTCAAGGCTTGGCTGTCACCGCCAGCCTCATCACCTTGCCGCGCGGTCCCAACACCATCACCGCTAGTTACCGGGGTGACGCCAACTATTTGGGTAGCACCAATACACTGACGCAGGTGGTGACGAACCATTTGCCGATGGCCGGTGTTTTGACGGTGACGCGGACGGCGGGGCAGACGATCAAGGTGGCGCTTAGCCAGCTTGCGGCGCTGTGGACGGATGCGGACGGGGATACTATCACCCTCACCGGGATGGTCGTCACGAGCACCAATCATCTTATCTTGCAGACGATCAGTTGGACCAACGGCGTGGCGATTGCCGCCAACGCCGCCAATCTGGCCTATGCCTACATCGGGTATCCGAACGGGGCCAATGCGAACGATCAATTCACCTACACACTAAGTGACGGCTACGGCGGCACCGCGGTGGGAACGGTGCAAATTGTGACCTCCTCCAGCCCGCTCTTTGGCCAGGTGTCCAGCCTCAGCCCTCTTGCCGGGCATCCGGATCTGGTTTTCCTCGGGCACCCCGGTTACAGCTACCGAGTGCAGCGGACCACGAGTGTGAGTCCGGCCAATTGGGTGTCGATCTGGACGACCAACGCGCCGGCCTCGGGACTGTTTCATTACACCGATAATTTTGGTGATCTCGGCGGCAATCCGCCCGGGGCGGCGTATTACCGGCTGTCCTGGACGCCTTGATGCGGTGGGACATGTGGGGATTGAACAATTGAAAGAGTGAAGTATGCGTTTGAAAAAAACCATCAGACTGCAAGTGCTGATCGCCGGACTGTTGCTGGCGCTTGGGGCTGAGATGGCGCACGGGGATTTCACCTTCAGCGGGGCGGGGGAGATCCCGGATGGGAATCTGGTGGGGCTGATGTCGATAGGAACGGTGAGCGGTCTGCCCAGCTATCCCTACCGTGTGTTGGGGATGACGGTGACGCTGGACGTGAGCGGAGGGTTCAACGGGGACCTGTATGCGTATCTGGTTGGGCCTGATGAGACGACGCATGTGAATTTGCTGGGGGTGGCTGGGGGTGATTTCGACCATTCCGGGTCGGGATTGCAGATCACCTTGAGCGATGCGGCGTCGCAGAGTTATCAAAGTGCGGTGCAGGTTGATGCGGCGGTGTTTACCGGGACATATCGTCCGGTGGTGAGTCTTGGGACGTTTACAGGTTCGGCCGCGAACGGGACATGGCGGTTGTATATCGAGGATCAATCGGGAGGAGGAGGGACAGCGACGCTGAACAGCTGGGGGCTGGCGATCTCGACGGCGGCGGTGCCTGAGCCGGACCAAGTTGCGGCGATGGGGTTGTTGGGATTGATGGGTCTGGTGGCGGCGGGGAGGGTCGCAAGCCGCAGAAGGCATTAGGTAAGGGACCACGGGACCACTGTGTGATAGAGGGAGGTCGCGCGTTCGGTTTTTTCAAGCTCCAGAGGAGCGACCTGTCTATAGCACCCGGTCCGAAATAAATTCCAAGCCCCGTAGGAGCGGCACAAACCCAGATGCGCTTGGCGCTTGGCCGCACCGTGCCGCACCTCCGGGGCTTGGGAAGATTTTTGGTGGGTGCGGATCTATAGACAGGTCGCCTCTCCGGGGCTTGAAAGTATCCGCCCGGCAGACCCATCTATGCGGAGTGAGCAGGGGCTGGCAGACTTTGCGGGATGAACTCCAAATCCATCCGTCTCGCCGAGGTCCAATTAGTGCGATCCTCTCATACCAGCTCCTCCA
>CAIQOK010000082.1 GCA_903873415.1 uncultured Verrucomicrobiota bacterium
CCTCACCCAATCCCTCTTCCTCGACCTCTTCGGCAAACCGAAAGAAAACCCGAAAGGCTGGCCGCTCGCGCCGCTGATGGAAATCTGTTCGCCGAAGCAATGGCCGACTATTTCGACACCTGAACTCACTAAAACCGGCTTCCCAGTTTTTGGCGCAAATGGACTCATTGGCCGCTACTCCGAATACAACCACGAAGAACCAACTGTCCTCATCACATGCCGAGGTGCGACGTGCGGCACAATCAACGTTTCGCCGCCGAAGTGCTACGTCACTGGCAACGCGATGGCCTTGGACAATCCCGACCCCAAGCGCATCACGATAGAATACCTCGCAGCGGTTCTAAGAATGCGCAGCATGACCGACACGATTTCCGGCACGGCGCAGCCACAAATCACGCGGCAGAATCTCCAGCATGTCACGTTGCCGCTTCCCCCCATCCCCTTGCAGCGCGAATTCGCCCGGCGAGTGACGGCGGTGGAGGCGCTGAACACGGCGCAGCGCGCGTCGCTGGCGGAGCTGGACGCGCTCTTCGCCACCCTCCAGCACCGCGCCTTCAAAGGAGAATTATGAGTTATTCCCAAATTGGGAATAAGTTGTTGACAGGATGTCCCAAATAGGGAATACTATGCGTGTCATCAGTCGAAAGCCTCTGCGTGAGTTCGCGGCCACACATCCTCCGGCCAAAGCGCCGCTGGACGCGTGGTTCGCGGAAGCAAGCCGGGCGGATTGGGCCAGCTTCGCCGATGTGCGGGCGGCATACCGCCATGCGGATGTGGTCGCGGGCAACCGGGTGATTTTCGACATGGGCGGGAACAAATACCGGCTGGTGGCCAAGATTGCCTACAAGAGCCGCACGCTTTATGTGCGTTTTGTGGGAACACACGCGGAATACGACAAGATTGACGCCAAAACCATTTGAAAGACCGGCCATGAAACCAAAAGTCATCCATACCGAGGCCGAACACGAAGCGGCGCTGCACCGCATTGATGTGTTGATGGAAAACGATCCCGCTCCAAACTCTCCCGAGGGTGAAGAACTGGAATTGTTGAGCGTCCTGGTGGAGCGCTACGAAAAGAAAAAATATCCGATGGATATGCCCACGCCGGTGGCGGCGATCCAATTCCGGATGGAACAGCAGGGCTTGAAGCCTAAAGACCTCGTGCCGTATCTGGGCTCGCCCAGCAAGGTCTCCGAAGTCCTCAACGGCAAGCGCCCGCTGACGCTGGCGATGATCCGCCGGCTGAATGAGGGGTTGGGCATCCCGGCGGAGGTTTTGATCGGCGAGAGTTGCAATCCGCCGGCAGTGGAAGTTCCGGTGGGGAAATTTCCGGTGAAAGCGATGTATGAGCGGGGATGGTTTGACTGGTTTACCGGCAACTGGAACCTCGCGCGGGAGCAGGCGGAAGAACTGTTGCTCCGATTTTTCAATAACAATCTGGATGTGCAGGCGATTCCAGCCTTGCACCGGCAAAATGTGCGTTCGGGCTCGCAGGAGGATGTGTTCGCCCTGCACGCGTGGAAGACCCGGGTGATTCGGGTGGCCACGGCCAAGCAGATCAAGACACCGTTTAATAATGCCGCCATCAATGAAAAATTTGTCAGCAATCTGCGGGCTTTGAGCCTGTATGCCGAAGGCCCAAAGCTGGCCATTTCGTTGCTGGAGCAGTATGGCATCGCCGTGGTGGTTGAATCTCATCTCCAAGGCACGCATCTGGATGGCGCGGCCTTAAGGATGGCGGGTGGTGCCCCGGTGATAGCACTCACCGTTCGGCATGATCGGCTGGATAATTTCTGGTTCTGCTTATTTCACGAGCTGGCCCATGTCACCAAACATCTGTGCGGCGATAAAACAGACGCATTCTTTGACAATCTCGACACCAAGGCCGACGGGATCGAATCCGAGGCGGACCAGTTCGCCTTGGACGGTCTGATTCCGCCCGCGGAATGGGCAAAGATCAAAAAGGCCAGGATCATCGCAAAAACCATCATTGAAGAAGCTCGGCGGCTTGTGGTCCATCCGGCAGTCATCGCGGGCAGAATCCGCCGGGAAAGACATGATTATTCGAAGTTCAGCCAATTGGTCGGTCAAGGCCAGGTGCGGAGTTTATTCCCGGATTGGCGCAATTGATTTCGTGTGAGCCAATCCAATTTCACCTTCCTGAAATCCGAATGGCCTGACTTGCACGAGGCGGCAGTCAAAGCCGAGGCGTTGGCGTATTCCGATGCCCGGTCGGCCTGTTTCTACGCGCGGCG
>CAIQOK010000083.1 GCA_903873415.1 uncultured Verrucomicrobiota bacterium
CTTCATTTCAAAGGTCAATTCGGAGTTAGTAAAATCGTTTTTTCCATCCCCCTGGGATTCCGATTCGGACAGACGGGGGGAGCCGGGGTGGGCGGGGAGGCCCAACACCAAAAGACCCTGCTTGAGTTCATAGCGGACCGAACGCATCGAGCCATGGCAGGCCGGATCGGACCATACACGATCCAAACCAGCCCCGGAGAAAGAGACGTAAGTGCAGTCTAGTTTCCGCAATGAGAAAACCAGGTCGTCCCACAAAACCGAGATATTCTTAGATCGGGCTCCATCGGCGACGAGCAACCGGGTCACGCACAGGGTATAGGTCACTTCCCTGCGGATCTTGAGCGACTCAGAGATGACCCGAGCGATGGCGAACCAAGGGCGGCTAAACCGAAGGGATTTGGCGCAAACCAGAAGGACCCCCAAGCTGACCAAGGACAATCCGAATTGGAAGCGGCGACGGAGAGAGAAAGCAGCGATGGCGAAGACAAAAAACAAGAGGGTCACCCCGTAAAACGAGAGCACCACCTTGTTCTTGGAAAATCCAATCCCCAACATACGGTGATGCAGATGCTTGCGATCAGGCCTGAAGACGGGCAAGCCGCGCAGGCCCCGGCGGCAGATCGCCAGCACCATGTCGGCAATGGGCAGCCCCAGCACGAGCATGGGCGCGGAAAGGGCGCCGAAAATCTCGCCCTTATGCGAGTTGACCAGCGACATCACGGCAATTTGAAACCCGAGGAAGAAGGAGCCGCCGTCCCCGAGATAGATTTTTGCAGGCGGAAAATTGTAGCGTAAAAAACCCAGCAGGGCCCCCACCATGCCCGCTCCCAACAACTGGAAGTTCCCAGTGTGATTTCCCAAGCATGCAATCAACGCCATGAGCATGAGGCTGATTCCCCCCGCAAGCCCGTCCACTCCGTCAATCAGATTGATCAGATTGGTGACAGCGAGAATCCAGAACACCGTCAAAACCGAGCCGCCCCAAGGAAGCACCACGACTTGCCCGGTGAATGGGACGGTAACCACGTGAATCCCGATGCCGGAAAGGTAAACCGCACACGCAACCCCGATCTGAAGAAAGAGCTTGCGCCGTGCACCCAAGGGTTTGATGTCGTCCCACAACCCGACAGCAAACATGCACAGCGAGGACCAGAATAGGACGCTGTTCGCGGATGGACCGCTCCCAGACGTCAGGGGCGCAAGCCAGCGGGAATATGCGTTGATGGACAAGAAAGCGACCGCCAAGGCCACGCCTCCCAAACGTGGGGTGGGCACAGAATGCGTGTGATGCAACTCCTTGCGATCAGCAAGCGCCCGCCTAAACGGTTTGCTAAGGGCCGCCCGAAGCACCAGTGGAATTGCGGTCAGCGATGCGAGCAGCCCCACCAAGAGGGATACAAAGCTTTCCAGTGGGATATGCATGAACGCGATCATAGGATTAGTATCCCGGGTGAAAAACCCAACTACAGCGGACTTACAAGTCAGGCGAAAATCAAAACACAACGACTAAAACTAACAACGTATCCTAGCGGTTGGCGGAAAATTTTCAAGCAATTTGTCACACCGCGTTGTCGCTGCCGAGTAACGAAGACCATGAGATATTAGAACGCGGAACTGCGGAGCAAAGCGCGCGGCCGGGGCAACCGTAAAAAGTAAGGAGATGAGCGGATAGGCAATCTAAGCTTAAACTGAACGGTGTTGTAACAACCCTGACAATCTTTAAGCCGAAACGGTGGGGCAAAGTGAAAAAAGGGCCCAAGAGGTTTTAAACCTGCTTGGGCCCGAGATAATCCTAGGCTTTAAACCCAGGGGATAAGCAGCCGATGCTACTCGTCTTAGGGAACATAGAGTCCGCGGAAGAACCGCTGGGAATTGTTATTGGTCTGGATAACGGTGAACGGAGAAACGCCGTTGCTTATCGAGAGCCAACTTGTCAGGTCTGTGGAAGCCTGCAGAGTGTAGTGAAGTCCGGCCACACCGGTGAGGGTGACATTATACACACCAGGAGTGCGTGGTCCAATCGTGATGACCGAGCCGGCAGAACCTGCGACCGAGAGCCGCGCGGAGGAGCTGGTCTGCGTCCCATCCGGATTTGTAACGATCACCCGGTAGAACCCATCGTCCACCAAAGCGGCGGAAGAGACCGAATAGATACGATTGGTCGCATTGGGAATGTTAACTTGGGACTTTTGCCACTGATAGGTGAACGGAGTCGCTCCGTTGACATCCACGGAGAAACTGAACGCATTCGAAACCAGAACGTATGCGTCGACAGGCTGGTTGACGATCAGCTGCTGGTAGGTAACAAGCGAGCCATTGGTGCTTGTGACACTACCATACAGGTTCGTAACGACCACACTGTATTGACCGACGTCGCTGTCAGCGACGTTCGTAATGCTCAGCGTGGGAGAGCTGGAGCCGGCAATGCCAAATCCGTCGGTCAGATCGATGCCATCCAGGCGCCAGCGATAGCTCAGGGGGCCGGTCCCGGAGGCGGTCACTGTGAAGACGGCGGTGTTGCCCACAATCACCTTGGTATTGACCGGTTGGATGTTCAGCACAGGCTCAATCACGGTGAGCGTGGCGTTGCTTGAGATACTGATTCCGGCGGCGTTGCTCACGGAGACTGAGTAGGTCGCAATGTCCGCATGCAACACATTGCTGATGCTCAATGATGCGGTGTGTGAGCCCGAGACATGAGCGGAATCGCCCAGCAAGTTGGTTCCGTTCTTATACCAATAGTATCCGAAGGGAGCAGAACCGGATGCCGTTACCGTGAAGGTGACGGTGGTCTGGGCGTTATTCGTGACGCTGACCGGCTGGACCGTCACAAGCGGAGCGCCAATGATGGTCAGTGCCGCTATGGAGCTGGTTGCGCTACCATAATTATTCGTAACGATCACAGCATAATTACCAGCGTCGGCAAGCGTCAGGGAGCTGACGTTCAACGATGTGGATGAAGATCCGCTGATATTGCCGCCATCGCTCAGCGGCACCCCACCCTTGGTCCACTGATAATAGAGGACCGGGCTGCCGGTGGCGCTGACGGTGAAGGTGGCGGTGGTGCTGGAGTTGTTTGTCTGGCTCGCGGGCGAGGTGACAATGATCGGACCAAACATCACCGTGAGGCTTGCGGAGCTGCTGGTAACCGTGGTGACCACATTGGAGACAACCACGGAGTAGTTACCGGCATCCCCGGGAGCCACAGGGGAAATGGTCAGGGTTGCAGTAAACGCTCCGCTGATTCCCGAACCGTCCGAGAGCGGAGTTGAACCCTTGAACCAGCGATAGCCTAAAGGCTGGGTGCCGGTGGCTGCCACAGTGAACGTGGCACTTGTCCCTGCGGCGTTGGTGCGGATGGAGGGCTGGGTGACAATCGCCGGAGGATTAAGAACGGTGAGGCTGGCGGAAGCGCTTGAATTGGTGCCAACAATGTTGGTAACCACCACCTGGTAATTTCCGGCGTCGGCATCCGCAATGCCGGTGAGCGTGAGCGTGTCAGATGTCGCACCCCCGATATTGCCGCCATTCGAGAGCGGAGTTCCGCCCTTGGTCCACTGGTAACCCAAGGCGGCCGTGCCGGTCGCGCCGACACGGAAGGTGGCAGTCGTGCCTGCCACCTGAGTCAAGTTGGTGGGAGATGTCACTACGAGAGCCGGATCAAGCACCGTCAAGACAGCCGCAGGAGCGCTGGTCGAGCTGCCGTAAACGGTGCTGACTACCACGTCGTAAGAACCGGCATCGGCATCCGCCACGGCAGTATTCGTCAGAGTGGCGCTTGTGGCGCCGGGAATCACGGTTCCGTTCCTGCGCCATTGATAGGTGGGGGAGGTCCCGTAAGCGCCCACAGTGAGGCTGAACGGAGAGCCAAGACGCACCGACAGACTGCCGGGCGTATTGGTGATCGCCGGATCCACAACGAAGACGGTGACATTGGTGCTAAGCTGGCTGCCGCCGACATTAGTTACCAACACCGAGTAAGAGGCGGTGTCAACACCGAGCATGCCACTGATGGTGAGGGTCGAGTTGGTCGCGCCGGAAATGCGGCCGCTATTGGAGAGGATGTTGGTCGAATTCTTCAGCCATTGATAGGTCAAGGCCGTTCCGTCGGCCACCACGCTCAGTGTGGCGGTCGTGCCCGCATTGTTCGTCACACCGACGGGCTGGGTCGTGATCAAGGGCGGGACAATAACCGTCAGAGTCACACTCTGACTGGTTGCGGTCCCGTCCACATTGGTCACCACGACACCGTAGGAACCGGAGTCATTGGTAGTTACGTTGCTCAGAGTCAACACGCGGCTGATTGCCCCGGAGATGTTCACTGATGACTTCTGCCACTGGTAGGCGAACGGACTTGTTCCAGTCATGCTGACGGAGAAGGCGGGGCTCTGGCCCACATTCACCGTCAGGCCGACGGGCTGGGTAACAAACACAGGGGGATGAATCACTGCGATCGCCACTGGCGAGCTGGTGATGCTGCCGCCCGAGGTGGTGATGGCCACCGTGTAGCTTCCGGAGTCGCTGTCCCTAAGGGCGGAGATGTTGTAGGCGCTGTTTGTCGCGCCGGGTATGTTGACACCATTCTGCCTCCAATTGTAGAGGAGCGGCGAGGTGCCGGTTGCGGCCACGACCAGACTTGCCGCAGCGCCCAAGGCGTTTGTTGAGCCCACAGGCGCAACAGAGATCCAAGGATCAAAAACCTCAAGCGTAGCGTTCGAGCTGGTTGCCGATGCGACCGAATTACTCACGGTCACGGTGTAGAGACCGCGATCCGCAGCCAATGTGTTGGAAATGGTCAGGGTGTTGGTATGAGACCCGGAGATTTTGCCGCCATCCGCCAAGGGAACTCCATCCTTGCTCCATTGATACGAGAAGGGCGATGCCCCCACCGCAGTCACTCCAAACTGGACATTGGTTGTGGCGTTGACGCTCAAACCAACCGGCGCAACGAACACGGACAGCGACACGGCCAGGCTGGTCACCGCACCGTCAATATTTGTTACCACGACATCGTAGGACCCAGCGTCGTTGGTGGTGACATTGTTCAGAGTGAACACACGGGTGGTTATTCCCGGAACGTTCACCCCGCCCTTCCGCCACTGATAAGAGAACGGTGTGGCTCCTGTCAAACTCACGCTGAACGCGGGGCTCTGCCCCACTTCGGCCACCAAGCTGACAGGTTGGGTGACGATGACGGGGGGATGTGTGATTCCGAGCAGCACAGGGGTGTTGGTGACGGAACCACCGGAAGTTGTTACGACCACCGTATAACTTCCGGCATCGCTGTCCTTGATGCTGGAGATGTTGTAGGTGCTGTTGGTAGCCGAAGGAATAGTGGTGCCATTCTGCTGCCAGTTGTACTGCAACGGCGAGGTGCCAGTTGCGGTTACCGAGAAGCTCGCGGCGCCGCCCAGGTAATTCGTCACGCCCACCGGGGGGATGGAAATCCAAGGATCAAACACTCCCAATGCCGCACCGGAACTGGTTACTGACCCGGCAGGATTCGTGATGGTCACGGAGTAAGTTCCACGGTCTGCAGCCAATGCACTCTGGATGCTCAGAGTAGGTGTGAGAACTCCGGAAACAGTTCCTGAATTCGACAGCGGTGTGCCATTCTTATTCCACTGGTAGGCAAACGGAGTTGTTCCGGTCACCGACACGCTGAACTGCACGTTCGTGGTCGCATTGACATTCAGAGCGACCGGGTTCGAGGTGATGACTGGGCCGTTAATAACAGTCAGATGTCCCGTTCCGCTGGAGACATCTCCAGCCATGTTGGTTACCTTGACGCCGTAATCATCGACATCGGCATCCGCGACCGTGGCGATTGTGAGAGTGGCACTCGTGGCACCGCTCACATTGCCGCCGTTGCTGAGGGGATTGGAACCCTTGTACCATTGGTAGGAGAGAGCCTTTGGACTTGTGGCGGCAACGGTGAAGGTGGCCGTGGTTCCAGCGTTGTTCGTCCGGCTCACCGGCTGGAGGGTAATCACAGGCAACCCGACCGTCTCCACGGTGAAGCTGTTGGTCACACTGTTTCCATGAATATCCGTCGCAACCACAACCACCGTGTTGGTCCCGATGGGGAACTGGCTCCCCGAGACGGGGGTGGCGACGACGTTGGGACTGCCGCAGTTGTCTGTGGCACTGTTGAGAAACGAAACTGTCGCATAAGTCTGACCGACATCCACGGCCTGGACTATGTTCGCGGAGATCGTCAATTGCGGCTTCTCGGCATCAACCACCGTCACGGTGAATGTCTGCTTGGTGTTGTTGCCAAGCGCGTCGGTGATGCTGTTGGTCACTGTCGTCAGGCCGACAGAGAATGCCGTTCCTGAGGCCAGGGTCAGATCGACCGGTATGCTTCGTTCGAGAACCGTGTTGTCGATTGGCAGTTTGTCAACATTGATAAAGGTGAAGGTCAGCGGACCATGACCGCCAACCGCGGTGCTGATCGAATCGCTTCCGTTCGAAAGGGTCTGAGTGAAGACGATTGCACCGGACGCGTTGCGCAGGTTCAAATCCCCGGCCAAAACACCAGCGTTGCTACGCAACACCCACTCGAAGGTGTACCAACCCGTGCTCGTGATCTTGTAATTCGTTCCCGTCCTAAGATCACCGCTGCGGGATGTGACGGTGCTGCCACTGGTGTTGTCCACGGCAATCACTACTCCGGTTGAATCGTATGCCGCGGCGTGAAACACAAAGCTGCGAAGCGCCGCTCCAGCCTGATCGTTCATCACCTGCGCCAAGTCAAAGGTGTATCCGCTCGACAGAGTGGCTCCCGTGACACCAGCATTCGAAAGATCGATGTAGATATCCTGTGAAACACGGTATCCGGCATCAAACGAAGTGCTGTATCCACCCAAGCGGGTGAAGGCTCCGGTCGTGTCTCCGCCTATGGTAGAGACAGAGTTGATCACCGCATGTGCCGAACCGGTCTTCGAAGAAACCCCGTCGGTCCCGCTAACCACACGGCTTATGAGACTGCTCTTGCTGTTCCAATCGGTGGAGACTGGATTTGCGGAATTGGTGGCGACGTAAGCGGCGTCCTCAAAACCCTGGGTGTATCCTAGGTCCCAAGCCACTGGTGTGAAGTTCACCACCGCAGAACAATTGCCCAAGTCGTTGCTCACCGTGATCGCCGTCGGGATCGAGGTGAAGTAGGGAGTATTGGTGTCCACGACCGTAATGGTCTGGGTGTTCGTCGTCCCATTGCTGGAAGCATCCACTGCGGTCCATTTCCTGAGAATAGTACCGGTGGAGTTGGGCAGGTTCAGTCCGGTGAGATTGTCTGTGTAAGCGATGACTACGGGGCCGAAGGTGTTGGCGTCCGTCGCCGTGGCGATGCCGGTGGCATAAGGGTCTTTGGCGGAGAGAATGCTCACGCTGAGGTTCGCGGGAATCGTGAGCACCGGGGGCGTCCGGTCAAGAACGGTCACCGTGGCCGTGCAGCTGTTGCTGTTGCCGTTCAAGTCCGAGGCCCAAAGGGTAACAACCGTGTCACCCAGCCCGACAACCGTGCCAACCGCAGGAATCTGGGTTATCACGGGGTTGGGCGTGCAATTGTCCGTTGCCACCACCTGCCCTCTCAGGTCAGGCAGCGGGCCATGAGCGGTCGCATCGGCCACGATGTTTGTGTTCACTGCACAATGGCTGATGATCGGCGCAATGGTGTCCAGCACCGAGAAGGTGATCTGGACGGTCGTGCTTTGGCTGCAGGCATCCGTAAGGGTGTAAGTCCTGGTGATGGTGCCGTTGTTCGGCCCTGGGACACTGGAGGTGTCCGAGGAAGAAACGGTGGCTGCGGTGGCAGAAACAAAGCTGCCCAAAGCTTGGAAGCCGGAAAGGGTGGTCACACCCGCCGGAACATCGCCCACACACTGAAACACAGTGGTCACCGGCGTGAGCGCGCTGGCTAGGAGTCCGCCGGACTGGCTCGCCAACACGCTTCCTGAGAACGAACTGGCGATTTGCGGCGCCACAGGGGTCGCACCGAAAGCGTCGTTGTAAGCGAGCACAGGCACAGGGCTGACACCCGTGTTGCCGTTGACGATTGCTTTGGCCGATCCAATCAAGTAACCGGTCAAGTTGTTGCCCCCGCTGCTCATCCCCAATCCGGTGACATTGACGGTGCAATTACCTGCGTCCACAACACCGTCATCCGCGGTGCTGATCGCAGCCACACTGTTGCCCGTCAGATTGTTGCCCTCCAGAAGCGCACGACCGCCATCGACCAGCACGCCCGTGTTGTTATTCCTTACCGAGCTGTTCGCCACTTTGAGTTTGACTTGGGCGGATGGCGCCCCGACAGCCTCCACGAAAACACCGGTGTCGTTTCCAGAGATATCAACACCGGTTACTGTGGCGGCGCCGTTGCCGAAAGTTGCCGGGCCGAAATTCGGGTCGTAATAGTGCATCGACACGCCCTTGAGCGAGCCGCTCAACCTGCCGCCGCTCACCGTCACCGGGCGGTCCGTCTCGACATTGTAGAGGGAGATGCCGCGCGCAAACTGGCCCCCCGTCAGGCCTACCGAGTTGTTTGCGACGGAAGCTGAACTGCCCCAGCGGAAGGAGCTCAGGTAAATTCCCGCGGTGTAGTCGCTCGCACCGGTAACCCCGGTGTCGGCATTCACCACGTTGTCATGCACATTGAGTGTGAAGTTGGTTGCCACAACGAAGTTGGCCCAGATGCCGCCGTAGGCGTCTTGGCAAACCGTGACAGTGTTGTGCGAGATATCAATCGTCCGGGTCGGATCGCTGTTCAGCGAGTAGGTTTGCAGCCAGATACCACCCAGGCTCCCCGCATCCATCGACACCGTATTGGAAATAATGTTGGCATACGCGTTGAACGCGAGAACGATTCCGTTCTCTCCGAAGCTGCGCACCACGTTGCCTTGAATCAGGCTGCCAGAGGACTCCGGTGCCAAGTAAAGCGTGGAATTGACAAGCTCGATTCCGCGTTCGGTGTAGTTCTGAACGATATTATTTTTGATGGTCGCGTTGTTCACAGGAACGTAAGCGCCAGTATTATCCTCACTCTGGATCGCTCGGGTTGCGGCACCGCCACCGTCCAGGACAAACCCGTCAACTACGATATTGTCTGCTGCCAGTTTCAAGGACGTGCCAGACACCCCCGAAATCACGCTCTCAACCGCCGGATCCGCAGCCGGTCCTGTCAGGAATGCGGCAAAGCGGGTCGGGGCATCCAACCCGTTTTTAGCACCCAGCAAAGTGAGGGCTTTGCCGATCTGAACCATCTCGGGATAAGTCCCTGCCGCCACGTGGATTGTTCCGCCGACACCGGCGGCGTCAACCGCACCCTGAATAGTAGCGAAGGCATTGTAGCCGACAAAATAGGCGCCGGTCCCGGACGTGGCTGGCCAAGTCACCTTTGCGGGAGTAATACCATAACCAGGGTCCACATACACAGTCTGGGGGCTGGCGATGGGCGCTAGAACGGTGATATTACCACTATTTGTGGAAGAATTGCCGTGGGCATCCGTGAGCACAACCTGAATGGAGCGGGCTCCCAAATCCAAAAAGTCAACCGCTGAAGGCGAGATGTTTGTCGTTGCAATCCCGCAGTAAGACGAAGATCCGGAGCATATGGCCGCATAATCCGCCGGAGTCAACGCGTAATTGCCAGTAGCATCCAGTCGAACCGTGATGGCATGAAAGGCCACCGAAGGCGGGGCAACCGTCACGGTCACCACAGTCGTGTTGGTTGTGGAATTGGAGTTCACATCGGTAACCACCACCGTCACCTGGTTGCTTCCATAATTGGAACAGTCAAAACTAACCTTGCTGACATTCGTTGAAATTATCCCCGCCGCATCGCTCGACCCGGTTGTCATCGCCAAAATGTCCGAGCCGGTCAGCGTGTAAGTGCCGGAAGGATTGAGAGCGACGCTGATGGGGTGGAGAACCAAGGTCGGAGGAGTCACATCGCGGACCGTCACCACCGTGGAATTGGTGGCAGAGTTGCCGTGAATATCCGTCACCACCACCGTCACGGGGTTGGAACCGACGTTGCCCACACCGAAGGTGGAAGGAGTGACATTGGTGGAGGCCGTTCCGCAGGAGTCTGATGTGCCGCCTGCAATCGTGGTCACATTGGCCGATGTCAAGGTATAGTGACCGGCCGCGTCCAAATCCACCGTGATGGGCGTCACCAGCACCAGCGGAGCGGTCACGTCCCGGACAGTGACAGTCACCGTGTTGGTGGCCGAATTGCCGTGAATATCAGTCAGCACCACCGTGACCCTGTTCGAGCCCACGTTGGCGCAACTGAAGGAGGTCGGGCTCACATTGGTGGCCGCAATGCCGCAATTGTCAAGAGATCCACCGGTGATCGTGGTGATGTTCCCAGCCGTCAGACTGTAATTACCAGCCGAATCCAAATTCACTGTGATGGGATTAACCGTCACCACCGGCGGGGTGTTGTCTTGCACCGTGACCTTGAAA
>CAIQOK010000084.1 GCA_903873415.1 uncultured Verrucomicrobiota bacterium
GAAAGCCGGTCCGAAGATCGCGGCGATCCTGAGCGTGTTGGCGACCTGCCAGCGGCTGGGGATTTCAGCGCGGGAATATTTATTGGATGTGTTGCCTAGGATTGGAACCGTGAGCACTGCCGAGGTGAAAAACCTCACACAGCAAGCCTGGGTCAGGTAGCGGGCCAAGACATCCGAACCTTCTTGATCAGGAAATCTGCGCACCCTGAGGCATGGATCCGCCGGTCGGATACATTGGACCAAAGGCAAATCTACGCCCTGTATTCGCGTGGGCTGGTGAGCGGCGGAGACGGTCCTCCAAACCACAGCTCGCGGCTCCGCCGGTCGCCGTGCGTGACGGACTCACCCAGCCCACCTGAATAGGCGCATTCACAACGTCCGAAGGGTATTCGGCCAAACCCGAGCGGTGCTCCCAAGTGCCGCCATGTGTGTCTCAGCCAATGCTTTTTCCCGGAGAATTCCGGAAGAACCATTTTTCGGACACATCACGGATTAACAAGGCGGCGGTCTATCCTATTGCCGACAGTTCGGGTGCTAAAAACCAGTTTTTACACATACTCCTCGACCCCAATGCATTAAGTGAACAGCGGGCCGGCCTCTACAATGGCGTTGCGCCGGACATCGTTTCCGTTTCAAATGCCCCGGCAACCATGTTTAAAACGATTGCCCAGTTTTTCTCCGCCACCTCCGGTCATCCCGCAGGCGCGGGCCCTGAGTTTCATCCGGAACACAGTTGCCTGGAGTGTTGTTCTCCGCTCATGCGCTCGGAAGCCTTCTGGCAATGCCCCAATCAGGATTGTCCGGTTCAAATCCGTAAACGCATCGCACACTGGTGTTCGCCCAACGCCTTGAACATCACCGGCGCGGACACGCCTCTCATCGCACTCCTCGTCAGGCACGGGCTGGTTCGCGATGCGGCAGAGCTCTACCGGCTGAAAACGGCGGAACTCGCCGCGCTCCCGGGTATGGATGCCGATTGCTCCCGCTTGTTTGTCGACTCGGTAGCGGCCAGCCGCCAGTGCGAACCCTCTCGCATCCTTTTTGGCCTGTTCATTCCCGGGCTTGGAGTCGAACATGCGCGAAACCTCTGCGATCAATTCGTATCGGTCAACGAAATCCTGACGGCTACGGCGCACGAATTGGAACAAACACAGCGTATTCCACCGCCTCTGGCGGACAGCATCGCCCGATGGTGGGAAGACGGAGTGAACCGCAGGGTTGTGCGTCGGCTGCTAAAGGCCGACCTGAAGATCAATGGCTAATCCCGGGCGGCCTTACGCCGTGCGCCATAGGTAGGTCTGCGAAGTCCAAAATTAGCTTCATGCTGCCCGGCACGGCCCGATCGACCCGTGGTGGAAGCAGGACGGATTTCGAAAAGAACCGCCCGTGTCCGTTTGCAACCGGCTGAAAACTCCCGGCAAAGACTTCAACTAGCGCCTGGAGCGCAGGTTTAGGAACTTCTCCACATATTTCCCGAGCATGTCCACCTCCAGATTGACCGAGTCCCCCACCTTGCGTTCGCGCAGCGCAGTGATATTGAGAGTGTGCGGAATAATCCAAATCCGGAAATCCTTTTTGCGCACGGCCGACACCGTCAGGCTGATGCCATCCACCGCCACGGAGCCCTTGAAAATCAAGTAGCGCATCACTTCGGACGGGGCGCTGATGTCGAGCACATGATCGGCCCCGGACTTTTCCCATCGGATGATTTTACCCAGACCGTCGACATGGCCGGTCACGAAATGGCCGCCGAACTCAGCATCGGCCCGCAAAGCGCGCTCCAGATTGACCAGCCCCCCAACAACAGCATACTGAAAATTCGTCCGCTTCCAGCTCTCCTTGAGCAGGTCGAATTGGATCAGCCGGCTGCCCCCACGTCCCGAAAGTTTCACCACCGTAAGACAGCAGCCGTTCACAGCAACGCTGTCCCCGGGTTTCAGACCAGCCCCGCAACTCCGGGCGCGCACCGTCAGGGCGATGGATTTGGGCGTGGTCTGGATGCTTTGGATGGTGCCTGCTTCGGCGACAATGCCTGTGAACATCGGGAGAAACTAGCGGCCGCGCGGCGGGGCGTCGAGCCGTGTTTTAAGGGGACTCTTTCCGGAAAATCAGGGCCTTACAACCCGTGCGGAAAGCATCAAGTCGTCCCCCAACCGACGCCAACGGAGGTTCGCCAACCTCAGGCTTCCGCCCGGATTTGTGGCACCTTCACCCGCAACGCCTTTGCGCGAGGCGCTTCCTCCCAAAATCTTCGGAGCGTAAAAGAAAGCCACACTCTGCGCGAAGCCCCCGAGCAAAAAAGACGCATTGACCTCTCCCCCCCCCTCCACGAGCAGACTCGTGATATTCTCCGCCCCGAGTTTCTTGAGCAGCCAGCCTGGATCAACCTGCGGACGGGCACCGCGTTCGGACTTGCGCAGCGGGGCCATGATGACATTCACTTTTTTTGCCAGCGCCGCAATCCGGGCTTTGGGAGCGCGCCGACTCACCACGACAGTCGTGCAAGCCGCAAACCCGTCACTCACAACCTTGGCGGTCAGCGGCGTGCGCCCCAGTGAATCCAGAATGATCCGCCTCAGCGGCTTGATCCTCGGCGTCCGGACCTCCCCCCGCACGGTCAGGCTCGGGTCATCCGCGAGCACGGTGTTCACACCCACCAGAACGGCATCGCTACCCAGGCGCAGCTTCATGCCCTGAGCGCGGGCCTTCTCGCCGGTGACCCATTTGGACTGGCCGCCGGCGGTGGCGATCTTGCCATCCAGAGTCATGGCCGCCTTGACGGTGACGAAAGGCGTGCGCCGGACGATCCAATGGTTGAAAACCGCGTTGAGCGCGGTGCAATCCCTTTCCAACCTGGCCTGAGCCGCCCTGTGAGCGGTTGGCGAATCGCCGCCTTGGAACTCCAGAACCTTGATTCCAGCACGCCGCAGAAGTTCCCCGCCCCGGCCGGCATGATCGGGATTGGGATCGGTGGTCCCTATCACTACACGCCGGATTCCGGCGTCGAGAATGGCGTCGGTGCAGGGTGGGGTCCGGCCGTGGGTGGAACAGGGCTCGAGCGTGACGTAAAGCGTGGAGCCGCGCGGGGAGTAGCCGTGCTTTTGGGCGTCCTGAATCGCCTCAATTTCAGCATGGGGCCCTCCGGCGCAACGGTGCCAACCCCGGCCAACCACCCGGCCGGCCTTGACCAGCACCGCGCCAACCAAGGGATTGGGTGAGGTGGATCCATATCCCCGCCGGGCCAACCGGAGCGCGAGGCGCATGAAAGAAACATCCGACATTGCCAGCCAGCGTAGCGGATCGAGGAGGACGGCTCAAACCCAAAGGGCTTGAACCGTGGACGAAGACCGCTTCAGGCGGCCTGTTGATCCTGCTTGCGACGGAGGAGGGGTTTGACTTCACCCCGCACGACCGCTTGGGTGATCTTAACATGAAGGATGTCCTCGCTGCTGGGCACGTCGAACATGACATCGAGCATGAGTTTTTCCAAGAGGCTGCGCAAGGCGCGGGCTCCGGTCCCCTTACGGATGGCTTGGGTGGCAAGCTCGCTGAGGGCTTCGGGAGTGAATTCCAACTCCACGCCTTCCATAGCCAGAAGCTTGGCAAACTGCCTGGTCAAAGCATTCTTGGTTTCGGTGAGGATCAGCACCAACTGCTCCTCGGTCAATTCCTCCAGCACGCTGACCATGGGCAATCGGCCGATAAACTCAGGGATGAATCCGAAGCTGAGCAAATCCTCCGGTTCCACGTGTTTGAGGACATCCTCGCGCACTGTGTTGGCCGTTTTAAGATTGGCTTCCGCCGCCCGGAATCCCATGACATTCTTGCCGAGCCGGCGTTGGATCACGCGCTCCAGACCGACAAAGGCACCACCGCAGATGAAAAGAATATTTGAGGTGTCCACCCGGATGTATTCCTGCTGGGGATGCTTGCGCCCCCCTTGGGGCGGGACGTTGCAAATGGTTCCCTCGAGAATTTTCAGCAGCGCCTGCTGCACACCCTCCCCGGAAACATCGCGGGTGATCGAAACGTTCTCAGTCTTGCGGGTGATCTTGTCGATTTCGTCGATGTAAACGATGCCACGCTGGGCGCGTTTCACATCGTAATCGGCGTTCTGCAGCAGGCGGAGCACGATGTTCTCCACATCCTCGCCCACATAGCCCGCCTCGGTCAGAGTGGTGGCGTCCGCGATGGCGAAAGGCACATCCAGAACCTTGGCCAGGGTGCGGGCTAGCAGGGTCTTGCCCGAACCGGTGGGCCCTATCATCAGGATGTTGCTCTTTTCGATCTGGACCTCGGCGTGGGTGCCCAACCCCGGGGCCGGAGGCGCGGGTTCCTCGCCTTCAACATGCTCGGCCGGCTCAAGCAAGATGCGCTTGTAATGATTGTGGACGGCGACGGCAAAGGTGCGCTTGGCATGCTCCTGCCCGATGCAATGCAGATCGAGCTGGCGCTTGATCTCCGAGGGCTTGGGCACGTTGATGCTGGGACGGGACGCCTTCTTGGCCGGTGCCAGTTCCTTGTCGATGACCGTCTTGCACAAGACGACGCAGTTATCGCAGATGTAAACGCCCGGACCGGCGATCAGTTTTTTGACTTCGGCATGGGATTTCCCGCAGAAGCTGCACAAGGTGATGTTGGTCGGCCGGGCCATGGTCGTTTACTTTTTGTCGACAGGGCTGATGGTGGCTTCGGCCATGCCGGGAATCTCCTTGCGAGACTTGACCACTTCGTCCACTAGGCCGTAGACCTTGGCCTCCTCGGCGGACATGAAATTATCGCGATCGCAATCCTTCTCCACCTGCTCGAGCGTGCGGCCCGTGTGCTTGGCGATGATGCCGTTGAGGCGCTGCTTGAGCTTGAGCATGTATTTCACGCGGATTTCCACGTCGCTGGCCGGGCCTTCGGCGCCGCCGAGCACCTGATGGATCATGATGTTGGCGTTGGGGAGCGAGTAGCGCTTGCCCTTGGTGCCGCCGCAGAGCAGAACCGCGCCCATGCTCGCCGCCTGACCGATGCAATACGTGTTCACATCGCAGGTCATGAACTGCATGGTGTCGTAGATCGCCAACCCGGCCGTGACGCTGCCGCCGGGGGAGTTGATGTAAAGATGAATGTCCTTCTTCGGATCGGACATCTGGAGGAAAAGAAGCTGGGCGATGATGATGTTAGCCACCATGTCGTCCACGGGGGTGCCGAGGAAAACGATACGGTCGACCAAGAGCCGGGAATAGATATCGTAACCCCGCTCACCGCGGCCGGTTTGCTCCACCACCATTGGAACCATGAAATTTTGCATAATCAATTGATCTTCGAGGGCCGAACGTAAAGCAGGGCCGCCAACAGGTCAAGCGAACCGTCAGACCCTCGGGCCCCAACCGCCCTCATTCACCCCTATTCCAAGCTCCCAAACAAGCCGCGGGGCGGCGGTCCCCGCACCCAGACCGCTTGGTTTCGGAGAACATTTGATCGGACATATCAGCCGGAACTGTAGCTTCGAACCAATTCACAAACAAGCCGGAGCCGGGATAACGCCTCGAATCTGGCGAACGAAAACAACCAAGAAGAAATCTCCCCCGGTGAAGCATACCACCCAAGGGATGAACCGCCGCATTTCCAAAATCCTTTGCGTTATCGGGAGTTTCGTGTCTGCCGCGGTTTCAGCCGCCGGATTAAGCAACCCTCTGCCAAACAACGATACTGTTTGATACCAGGGGGCTTCCAAAGCACCTGGGATGAAATGTCATGCCGATTCGCGCGCCGGCTGAGTTTGATTTCGACAGTCCGGGCCCGCCCGGTTAGCTTTACGCCATGAGCGTTGAGACCAACTTGGGACCGGAGTCGCCGATGAGCTCCGTGCTGGAGGCCTTTCCCGGCGCACAACGCGCCCTCTTCCGCCGCTACCACATCGGCGGCTGCAGCAGCTGCGGCTTCCGCCCCGACGAAACGCTCGCCCAAGTCTGCGGGCGCAACGGCAACCTGGATGTCACCGAGGTCCTGGCCCACATCCGCTCAAGCCACGAGCAGGACGCCCTGGTCTTCATCGAGCCCCAAGCCCTGGCAGACTGGTTGAAAAACAATCCCGCCGTCCGCATGGTCGACGTCAGGTCGCGTGAGGAGTTTGAAGCGGTGAATATCTCCGGCTCGTTGCTGCTCTCCCAAGAAGTGATGAAAAAGCTCATGGGCGACGGATCCAACGACACCCCAGTGGTTGTGGTGGATCATCAGGGAAAGAGCGGGCTGGATGCGGCGGCCTATTTCCTTGGACACGGCCTGCGCAATGTCCGCTGCCTGCGGGGTGGAATCGATGCCTGGGCGCAAGATGTGGACCCGGCCATGCGGCGTTACAAGCTTGGGTAAAACCATTTTTCCGCGGCCGAACAGAGCGTCCCGGTGCCGGCTGCGGCTCGGTTTTGAAGCCGCCCGGAGATGGGCGAACAAATGGGATTGAATTTTATGAATGACGATTTGCAGAAACGCATCCGGCAGGCAATGGCCAACCCTCAAAACATGGGCGAACTGGCCAATGCCGATGCCGTGGGCACGGTGGGCAACTCCGACTGCGGCGAAATGCTGCGGATGTGGGTGAAATTCAAAAACGAGAACGGCAAAAAGGTCATCGACCGCGCCACCTTCCAGTCTTTCGGCTGCGAGACCGCCATCGCCGTCGCCAGCCTGGCCACCGAACTGATCCGCGGCAAGACCCCAGAAGAGGCGCTTTCTCTCAAGTCCGAGGATCTGGCAGGCGAACTGGGGCCGCTGCCGCCTATGAAAATCCATTGCGCCCAACTGGTGGAAGGCGCTCTGCGCTCGGCACTGGATCCGGCAGCGGCGGAACCCAAGCCGACCGCAGCCCCGGCACCAACTCAACCGGCTCTCTCGCCGACCCTGCAAGACAGCTTCTCCAAGCCCAAGGAAGGCGTGAAAATCGTTTTCCTCGACCCGTAACCAGGCGGGTTGGATCGCCACATGCCCGGCCGCAGTCCGTTTCAAGCCCGCTGTGCGGCAGACGACTTTGGAAATGCCGGCCGTTAGCACAGACTCCGGTTTCATTGCGCTTTGGGGAAAGGCCCGTCCGCTTGGGCCCGGTCCAGTCAAAACTTCACACTTTCTGAAAAAGCACGATGCGGTTGGTGTTGGTGCCTTTGGCCATGTTTGACACACCCCAACAATTCGCGGTCTTGGTGAACTGTTGGTCATTGATCAACACCAGCTCCGGCTTGAGCCCTGCGGCAATCCCGCAGGGCAACACATGCTCCTCCAGCTTCGTCTGACCGCCGTGCACTTCGCCCACCTCGAAGGCGATACGGCCGCCGGGCTTGAGCACCCTCGCCAACTCGTGAAAAACCCCGGTCATCACTCCCCGCCACGCATCAACCTTCTTCGGCACCGTCAGCGCGACAGACTCCGGATCCACCCCTAGAAACCAGCAGCGCAGCCAGTTGTCATCCGCGTACTGCACCACATCCAGAAAAGGAGGCGAGGTGACGATCAAAGCCACGGCACATGCGGGAATCTGCGGTGTGGCGGCGGCGGAACCGGTCAACAATCGCCCCTCCCCAAGGCTCCCTGCCAACCCCCGCCGCGTGGCGGCATCGCAGTCGCCCAGCAGCTGGCGGGATTTCTTAAGTATCAGCCGCGGCACATCACGCGGCGGCGGAATCTGGTTCCGCTTGGCGTTGATCTTGACCTGCGATTTGACGGACACGGCTTGGTTGGGCGGCAGTGTGTATACGGAGAAAAATCCGCTCGAATGCCCGGTCAGACGATTCAACGCCACCATGCGAATCCACTCGTCAACGGCGTCAAGGCCGGGTCCCGAAGGGGCGGACGCTTGTTTTACAAGAAGATAGTGTTTGAGGGCGCAAATCTGCCGGAGCGTCTCAGGATGATAAAAAACCAGCAACTCCGCCGGCCACTCCACGCCGAGCGCGAAATCAATCCGGCTTAACCGCTCCTCAATCTGCCCCAGACTCGGAGGGGACAACCGGGGTCGGATCAGGACGCAGCTCAAGGGGTTTATGTCATTGCCGAAGGGCACGCGGCCCAGCAGGGCAGCTTCCAGCGGCGTGGTGCCGCGGCCCATGAACGGATCGTAGACCACCTCGCCGGGCCTGGTGAGGCGTTCGATGAAAAACCGGGGCAGTTGCGGCTTGAAACAAGCCCGATAGGAAACCTCGTGCAACGAATGGGCCTGCCGTTGCCGGGCGGTCCAGTATTCGTTGACATACGCCGGCACCGCCCTTTTCACAGAATCGGAGTCTGTGAACTGCGTTTCGATGACTTTGGTGGGCTGACCAAACTCGCGGTAGGCGGCCAGCTCGGACGCCAGATTTTCCGGGCGGACGGGCGGTGCGGACTGTTTCCACCCCGGCTCAAGTTGCGGGGTGACACCAGCGTGGGGATCGAGTTTTGAACTGCGAATCCGCATAGATCGAATCCTTGCTATGGAGCGGGGAACTATTTGCGGCAGTTGATAAATTCAAGTCATGAAGCGGCGCGCTTTTTCCAAACGTAGCGGGCCAGCAGAACCCGAAGCACGGCCGCCAGCGGAATGGCCAACACCCCCCCAAGCAACCCGCCCAGCAGCGTCGTGCCCGTCATCACCGCAACGATGATTACAAGCGGATGAAGCCCGACCCGGTCGCCCATGATACGCGGCGAGATGACCAGTCCCTCCAGGGTTTGCACCACACCGAAAACCCCCAGCACCAGCAGCGGATGCAGCCAGTCACCAAACTGAGCCACGGCGATAACAAGGGCGGCCCCGCACACCGTAAACGCGCCGAGAAACGGGATCATGGTCAACCCGACAGCCGCCGCGCCCAGCAGCAAGGCGTAGGGCAGTCCGATACTCAAAAAACCCGCCGTGTAGAGCACCGCATCACACAACGCCACCAACAACTGCCCCCGGAAAAAAGCGATCAGGTAGCCGTTGATGGAGCGCAACACAAACACCAGCTCCTCCTTGAACCGGGAATCCAACACGGGCAGCACCTCCGTCCAGTTGGATTCAATGCCCCGCCGCTCCAGAAGCAGATAAAACGCATAGACCGGCACCAGAGCCATCCCGGCGATAAACCCCAGCCAAGCCGTGATACGCCCCACTTGGCCGAAGAGCCACCGACCAACGTCGGGCATGATGCCGGCAAGCCAGTCCTGAACCGGCCCAAAAGCAGCGGCGCCAATCCCCCCCGCTTTGGGAGGTAAACCCGATTGGGAAACTTCACCAGCCAAAGGCTTTGTAAGACTGCCGGTTAACATCTCGGGGGGGGTGATTGCCGGCGACGAGCCTGCCGAAGGGCGGAATCGTTGCAGAATTTTCTCAAGCACCTGTGGTGGATCCTGGGACCAGTCCTCCAAACACCGCTCCAGCTTTGCACCATACTCCGGCGCCCGTGAAATCAACTGTCTCGTCTCGGTCACAATCTGCGGCAACACGCTGCCGCAGAGTCCCCCGACGAGCAGCAATGCGAGGGCAAAAACAGCGAGAATGGAATTGAAACAGGAAAAACCCTTCTTTTCGAGGAAACCCACCACCGGATCGAGCAGGCAAGCAACCACTGCGGCTATCGCCAGCGGCCAGATCACAGGCGACAGGGTGTGGAGCACCCGACCCAGTCCCCAGACCAGTCCGGCGGAAAGCACCGCTAGCGTAGCAACGGCCAGCCCGGTGATCGCCATCCAGATGACCCGGGCTTGCTTTTCGCTTGGTGACGGCAGGCTCATCGGTGGGAAAATTTATCAGTAAAACCCTGCCGCGCGAGCGAATTCATTCAACCTGGGCAGTAAACTTCCCTTCCCCGGTCTGTGTTTCGTCCCCCCCAATGGCCAAGCGCCGCCGTTGCGGGATGGCGGTAGCCGGTCGATTGCGCAAAGACCCTAGGCATGGCTGGCAGTCCGCTGCCCGGCGCAGCTGCCAAAGCACGTTCTCCGGCGTAAGGGGAAGGCGCACACGGAGTGACGCGCCCCTACCTTAAAGCCAACCATAAATGGCGATGACCAGTCATTGTAAAATCCAGGCTCAGGATCAAACACCAAATGCTCCAGCACAGCGGTGACTCGCTTTTTGATTTTTCCATCGCGGAGGTAAATGCAAAATGAAAACCGGGCGCGGCCATTCCGTCTGTTAGCCCCCCGCGAAGAACGCCGCAACTGAAACACAAACAGCGACAGTAACTAATTCGTTAAACCCGTGCCAAACATCCGGCCACTCTCAAGCCCTGCGCATGCCGACCGGTCGCCCAGAGCAAAACCGTTTACGCCTGATCACGTAAAGACTCCGCCATTCAAGTGGAATCAAGTCAGAATGCCCTTCACCACCTGTCCGTGCACATCAGTCAGGCGGCGTTCCAAGCCGTTGTGATAATAGGTCAGTCGCTCGTGATCCAGTCCGAGCAGATGAAGAATCGTCGCATGCAGATCGTAGACCGTGACGATATTTTCGAGGGCCTTGTAACCGAACTCGTCTGTGGTGCCGTGGCTGAAGCCTTTCTTGACCCCCGCCCCGGCCAGCCAGCAGGTGAATCCGGCGGGGTTATGGTCGCGGCCCTGGGCGCCTTTCTGGAAGGTCGGCATGCGGCCAAACTCCGTGCACCACACGACCAGCGTGCTATCGAGCAGTCCGCGCTGCTTGAGATCGAGCAGCAATCCCGCGGTGGGCTTGTCGAGCACCGGCCCGTGCAGGCTGTATTGTTTGAAGATGTCCTTGTGGCCATCCCAGTTGCTCACCCCCTCGCCGCCCGTCTGGTAAGCCCCGTTGAAAAGCTGGACGAATCGCACGCCCTTCTCGACCAAGCGGCGGGCGAGGATGCAATTGCGCGCATAGGCCGCCCGGGTCTCATTCACCTTGGAGCCGCCCTCGTCCGCGCCGTAGAGTCTGAGAATGTGCTCAGGCTCGCTCGAAAGGTCGGCCACCTCCGGAACGCTGAGCTGCATCCGGGCGGCCAGTTCGTAGCTGGCAATCCGCGCGGCCAGTTCGGTGTCGCCGGGGAAACGCCCGGCATGCTGCTCATTCAAGCGCTGCAAAAACTTGCGCGTGGCCGCATCCGAGCCGGCCAAAACCGAAGCCGGGCGCGCGAGGTTGCGGATGGGATTTGTGGCGTTGAACTCCGTGCCCTGGAAAGAGGCGGGCAGAAACCCGGGCCCCCAGTTGTTCACGCTGTTCTGGGGTTTGCCGCGCGGGTCGGGGATCGCCACATAGGCAGGCAGGCTTTGGTCATCGGTGCCGAGGGCGTAGGTGGCCCAAGCCCCAAGGCTCGGGAACCCGTCCAGAGAGTTGCAAGTGGACATGAAATTCTCCCCGGGACCGTGCGTGTTCGTCTTGCCCTGCATCGAGTGAATAAAGCAAAGGTCGTCCGCCAACGCGCCCAGATGGGGCACAAGATCCGATATCATCTTGCCGCTCTTACCCCGCGGCCGAAATTCCCAGGGGCTTTTCATCAGCGCACCCTGTTCTCCCTGAAAAGTGATCAAATGCTCTTTACCCGGCATTGCTTGGCCGTGGCGGCGAATCAACTCCGGTTTGTAATCAAAGGTGTCCAGCTGGCTGCACGCGCCGCTGCAAAAGATGACCAGGACGTTCTTCGCCCTGGGCGTGAAATGCGGCGGCCGTGGCGCATATGGATGCCCGGGATCAATGAGCGGGCGGATGGATTCCTTCCCGGAAACGCCTGCGGCCAGCAGCCCCTGCCGACTGAGCAGGTGAGTCAGGGCGATGGCACCCAGGCCGATGCCAGTGTCCGCAAGAAAGCGGCGGCGATTGAGCAGCGGGCTGTTGAAGGAAGGGAGCGGGAGGTTCATGGAATAAAGAGAAATTCGTTGGCGTTCAGAACCGCCCGGCACAACGCGGGCAGCCCCTCCGCCTTTGAAAAAGCAACAGCCTCCTTCAACTCCCTCCGGTCCGGCAACCGGTTGAATGCCAACAGCCATGCTTGGTTGACCTGCGCCTCCGCAACGCTCCCGGCTTCCTTTCTCAGTCGCCCGGCGAATATCTCCGACTGCTGCAAAACAAAGCGGCTGTTGAAAAGGTTCAACGCCTGCAGGGGCGTGGTGGACATGCTGCGTTTAGGCGTCACCAGACTCCCATCCGGACAGTCAAATGCCCCGAAGATGCCGTCCTGTTCCATGCGCACTTTGAAGGCATAAACCATCCGGCGCGATTCGGCAGGGGTGAACTGTTCCTTTGGCCGATAATGATAAACATTCTCGCGGTCCACCTCGTGAAGGAAAAAACCAGGCCCCCCGGCAGCCCGATTCAGATTGCCGCTCACTCCCAGAATGCTGTCGCGAATGGCCTCGGCCTCCAACCGGCGCGGTGGAAACCGCCAGAGCAGGCGGCTGCCCGAATCGATCTTCAGCGCCTCTGGCCGCGGCGCGCTAGACTGCCGCCACGTTGCCGAGGTGAGAATCCTGCGCTGCAGCTTTTTGATGCTCCACCCTTGATCCACCAGCTGACCTGCCAGCCAGTCCAGCAGCTCCGGATGTGTCGGCTTTGCACCGTTCTTGCCGAAATCATTGGGCGTTCCCACCAGACCGACACCGAAGTGGTATTGCCAGACCCGGTTGACCATCACACGCGCCGTCAGCGGATTTTCCGCGCCAGCAATCCAGTCGGCCAGCCGCAAGCGACGCTCCTGCTCCGGCAGATTCGTCGCCAGCGTGAACGGATGGAAGATCGCCAGTGTGCCGGGCTGCACCACCTCGCGCTTTTGCAGCGGATCGCCGCGATGAAAACGATAGGTCGGGCCGGGCTGGGAAAAAGTGCCGGCGTAAACCATCGGCAACTTTGCCAGGCCGCGCCGCCGCTCCCGCGCCTGATCCAATTCCCGCAACCAATTCCGGCCCTCAGCAGCCTCGACCAAAGGCGCGTCTGCAAAGTCATAAACCGGGCCGGGAAGATGCTCAATCCTGCCCTTGAAAGCTTCCCGGTCTTCCGATCCCGCAACGGTCCTCCAGACATTGGTCCGGCTCGCGGCCTCGATACGGTAACCCGTGGCGAGCCGGTCCTTGAAAACCCCCTCCCGGTCTCGGCCCCAAACAATCCGCTCAATGCGCTCCGGCTTGGCGAATTCCAGCTGCACCCAACCCCCGCCCGATTCACTCGAAATCCATGAGTGCTCGTTCCCAGTGCGTCCGTCATTGATGTGCTCCAACTTGTGAATGTCGAAGCCGTCAATCGTTCCGGAAGCGGTCGCCTTGGTTCCATTGGCCGCCAGTGCCACGTTTCGTCCGCTTGCCCAGACCTCCAGCTCGTCGATGCACGGTTCGGCACCCGTGGTGGCAAGAACCGTGAATCGCACGAATTTCGCCTGAACCGATGGAAAAACCTCCTCGTTGCGCGCGAAGTTGACCGGCGGACGCAGTGCCTTGCGGGGGGCGTTCGTTGCGGAGCCCGCCCCCGTTTGCTTTACGCTGAAGCGCGCAAGTTTTTGCTCCAGCCCCTTGATGTGGCGGTCGAGTTTGGCCAACTCATCCGCCCGTTCCGCCGGCAAGGGAGTCGCCCGTTCCCCATGCTGCACACCGGCGAAAATGGCGGTCATAGAGTAATACTCGCCATGCGAAATGGGGTCGAATTTATGCGAGTGGCACCGCGCACAGCCCAGTGTTAATCCGAGAAACGCCGTGCCAGTCGTGCCGACCATGTCGTCCAGTTCGTCGGCCCGCTGTTGAGCGGTAAGCGCCGGGTCCGGGCTTTTGACTATGTCCACCGGACCGCCCACCAAAAAGCCCGTGGCAACATCCATCCCCAGAGCGTCCCCGGCGATTTGCTCGCGGATGAATTGGTTGTAGGGCTTGTCGTGGTTGAATGCGTCGATGACATAGTCCCGAAACTTCCATGCATTGGGCCTTTCCCGATTTGTCTCGAAGCCGTTGCTCTCGGCAAAGCGGACCACATCCAGCCAATGCCGCCCCCAGCGTTCGCCATAACGCGGGTCATCCAGAACCGCATCCACCAACCGCTCGAAGGCTTTGGGCTTCTTATCCGCGACAAACACAGCCACCTCCTGCGGCGTCGGCGGCATCCCCAGCATAACGAAGTAAAGCCGCCGGATAAGAGTTACCCGGTCGGCCTCGCGCGCTGCCGTGAGTTTGTTTTCACGCAGCTTGGCACAAATAAAACCGTCAATCGGATTGGGTACAGCCTCGTTTTTCATGAGACCGTTCCCTGACACAGAACTTGGCCGCCCCATCGAACGAAACGCCCAGTGGGATTGGATGGGATCGGTTGCGCTCCGGCCGGCTTGAGACCACACGGCCCCTTGATCAATCCATGCGCGCAGCACGCCGACCTGCTCCGGTGTTAACGGATCGCCCTTGGCCGGCATCTTTGAATCCGGTTCGAGGCCGGCGACGAGATGAATCAAAGGGCTGCCCGCGCTATCGCCCGGCTTGATCGCAGGTGCAAAGTTCTCCCCGCCCTTCAAGGCATCTGCTTTAAAGTCCAGACGGTAGCCGCCTTTTTGCATTTCTGGGCCGTGGCAGGAAAGACAGGACTTGTCGAGGATGGGCAGGATGTCTTTGGTGAAGTCAACCGTCCTTTTTGCCGGCGCTGGCAAAGCCGCGATTTCTTTCGCTGTTATTGGACCGGCCGGCGCCGAATGAAAAGCCATTAGCAACAACAGGAACAGAGGCGCACCCGGCAGCCGGGCGCGGGGCAAGGCCGCGGACAGAACGGCAAAACTTTGAATGGCAGCCGGCATTTTGGACAGGGTCGACACCAGGGTGTCTCTGGGTTCTGGAAAAGACCCCTCAGAGAATGATGTTGTTGATGACCTGACCATGGACCTCGGTCAGGCGGCGGTCAATCCCGTTGTATCGATAGATGAGTTTTTTGTGGTCGATTCCGGGCTGATTGAGAACGCAGGCGTGTAGATCGCAGCAATACGCAGGATCCGTGAGCGGCTTTTAGGACCATTCAGCACTTTCGACATAAGACACTCATCCTTTGAATCCGCCGCCGGCCATCGAGCTCGTGAACGTGAAGGGATTATGGCCGCGTCTCTTGGGTCCCTGACCGCATGGCATCCACCCAAACTCAATGGTTCAAATCTCGAACGTGTCCTCCAACAAGCCCCGGGCCGTTCAAGTCCTTCACGAGCGCCGCGGCGGGCTTGTCCATGCTGCGTGCCGTCTTGAAATGGACCTTGGCGAGGTCTGTGTGGCTGTTCAAGTTGCGGGGGTAAACTTGTTGCCAGCGCCGATCCACAATTGGACAAAGCGCACGCCCCGCTCAAGCAAGGGACTAGCGACCAGGCAATGCCGGCCGAATTCCTTGGTCAGCTTCTCATTCAGACCACTTTTTCGTCTCGGTTTCGCCCGACAAATCCATCGCCTCAACCGCGCTCAACCGCAGCATGGACGCAAGCTCCTAGGAGGCGATCTGCACGGCCGGTTGCGAGTCCCCGCCTCACGATTTCAGGTGGGCCTAATTCAAATCCGCGAGCACAGCCTGGGCCTCCCTTTCATTTTGCGGAGCCGGGCGGAAACAAATCACTAATAGGATTCGGCCTGCCGGCGTGAATCCTCGTGCCTTGATATGTGGCCGGCTGGAGGCCGGCGCTCCAGTTCGAGGTGCCGTTGGGCGCCAAACCCCACAAGTCGGGTAACATAACAAACGGCGGAAGTTTCTCCGTCAGGCTACCCAGACCATATGAGACGCACGAACCCAGCGCAGGAAAACCCGGCAGAACAAGGCCGGTGTTCTGCATGAACGTCGCCAACGAACTTGGGGGGATATGTGACGGTTGAGGAATTGACGCCCTCACTGCAGGCGGACCGCGCCTCGTACCGGCAATATAGGATGAACAGAAGGCAGCGCTTGCGCAGCGTGTTTTTCACGCTCACCAGCCTCGGATTGGAATGTCAGGGTGCGGGCCGAAAAAACAGGGATAAAAAAAGCCGGTGACCCAGGAACTGGGGCACCGGCTTAGAAGGAAAGACTGGCGGCAACCTACTCTCGCGGAAGCTATACAACCACTACCATCGGCAAGACTGTGTTTGACGGCCGTGTTCGGAATGGGAACGGGTCGGACCACAGCTTTATTACCACCAAAAATTTTAAAGAACGAACCCGGTCACTTCCGGGTGGGTTCCCTGAAAACTGCACATAGAAATCATTACAGGACCAACTATTTGTTCGCGAGTCAAATCGCTTTCCATTAAAGGAAAAGCAATCAAGCCGCACGACCGATTAGTACTGGTCGGCTGAAAGGATTACTCCCCTTACACGTCCAGCCTATCAAACGGGTAGTCTGCCCGTGGTCTTTAGGGACTTGCGTCCGGGAAACAATATCTTGGGAGGAGCTTGGCACTTAGATGCTTTCAGCGCTTATCTCTTCCGCACATGGCTACGCAGCGCTGCCCCTGACGGGACAACTGCCACACCAGAAGTGCGTCATTCTCGGTCCTCTCGTACTAGAGAATGAACC
>CAIQOK010000085.1 GCA_903873415.1 uncultured Verrucomicrobiota bacterium
GTGGTGAAGATGGGTTGGATGAAGTGCCAGAGCGGGCCGAGGATGGTTTGTTTGTATTGGGCGACGAAATCGCGCCAGACAAACATCATCGTCAGATCCCGATACCGCCAGAGGTCGGAGAGGTGGAGGTCGAACCAGCCGGTTTTGGCCTGGAGGACAAGGGACCAGTCCTCGTCGGAGACCGGGGCTGGGAGGTCGGGATTGGGAGTTTGGGCGGACATAGGAAAGGAGAGCTGGATTTTTTAACTGCACCTCTTCACTGAACTTCGCTGATAAAGCCGGGGAGAGGGTTGGTTGTTTTATAGACAGGTTGCTCCGCTGGAGCTTGACTGGAGAGCGACAAGGGCCAAGCGGTAAGCGCAAGGCGCGCTGCCAACTGCCAACTGCCAACCGCCAACTGACTTCTGACCTCTCCCTTCCGTGGGCCTCAATATTTCAGCCTATAATAGGCGTATTTAAGGATTTCATTTTGGAAAGTAATCAGACCTTCCTCGTGCTGCCACCAGTCTTTACGCGTGAATTCCCGGTTGGAAACCGCCGCCACACTCACTTGAATACCCAGGGGATGGAGCTGTTTCTCGAATATCCACCGCACCCGCCGGGTGTGGAATAGATCGGTGGGAATGATCACCCGTCGGGTGCCGTGCGCCAGGGCCCAAGCCGCCACGGCCCTGGATTCCTCATAGGTGTTGCGCACCAGATCCGGGGTGACAAACACATCAGCGGACTCGACTTGATTGCTGGACAGGATTTGGCGGGTCAGTTCCGTGTCGGACCGGGTTAATCCCAGTTCGGCGGTGGGCGAAGGCCTGGAGTCGGGCAGCAGGAGCCGGGGGGCGAGTTTTTGATGGTAAAGCTGTGCTGCGGCAAAGGGCCGGTTTTGCAGACCGCCACCCAGCACGACAATCACATCGGCAGGCTGCAGGGGCTGATCCACAATCCAGAGGTCGGCCACCCCGCGCAGCAGCGGGGTGCGGAATAGGATGGCTGCCGCGAGCAGGGCCGCCGCCAGAATGAGCCAGAGGACGGCTTTTTTAAAATAGCGGCGCGATTTGGCGATGTCCGGCTTGCTCAAAATTCAGGGGTATCGGGTGCGGATCAACCGGCTTGGACTAGGATGGCAGTAGGCCGGTCTTGAAGGTGTCTGGCGGGGATGGCGCTCGTTCCGAGGGTTTAGGCCGCTTGGCGCCGTGCCTTTTTAGGAACCGTTTGGTTAATGAAAATGCCGCGTTTGGCGGTTCGCTGCAGGGGCTGATTTTTTATAAATTCTAATAGATCGGGCGGGGGGAGGTGAGCGGGTTTAATTTGCATTTTGCAGAGCTCCGCCCCGTCAATTCGCAGGCTCAGATTTTGACGGCCTGATTGTCCATCACACCAACGTCCATTGTATCGGCGGGTCCGGCTTTGGAAAAGAGAAATTTTTTCAAAATTGCGCTGCTCCGCCGCCGCGTTTCCGCGCGCGTCCGGCGGCCGGAATCTAGTCTTATAGGGTTGTAAATGAATGATATATGATTTTATTGAAAACCCGTCTAGACCGGCCGGTCCGGCGCAGTGGGAGGCGGGATGGGGTTTGGTTGCAGGGCGCCACGGTCGGGGAGTGGCAAAAAGCGGTTTTTCAAACCGGATTTTTGCAAAAAATTTGAGCCGAATGTGTTGTGATTAGACTGCTGCGGGTGCGGTTTGCGGCTGGCTGGATGATCGTGAACGGTCGGGCAATGGCCGAGTCGGGCTGGTGCGTTATCCGGGCGGGAGGGGTGGGGATGGGAGGAGAAGCGGGGTCGGGCAGGGAGGGGAGGCGGTCTGTTTGGGGATGGAAAAACTGGACATTCCACCGTGCGGGAATATAAAGGGAGCTTGTGAGCGGATTAATTTGGTTTGTTGCCCATACCCGTCCCCGGTGCGAGAAGAAGCTGGTTGAGTTTTGCGAGAGGGAAAAAATTCCGGCCACCTTGCCCCTCTCCCGCTCCGTGCGAGCGTATCGGGGCAAGAAAGTTGTTTTCCACAACCCGCTTTTCCCCGGGTATGTCTTTCTGCGGCTTGCGCCCGGGGAGAAGAGCAGGATTTTTCAGAGTGATCATATCGCCAATTTGCTGGAAGTGGTTGAGCAGGAGCTTTTCGCGGGGCAGCTTTGCGCAATCCTGGCGGCGCTGCAAACGGACATGGAAATCCGGCTGGCTCCGGGGATTGGCAGCGGTGCGCGGGTGATCATCAAGCGGGGGCCGTTGCAAGGAGTGGAGGGAGTGGTGGAGACGCGGCATGGGGTGAGCACGGTGCTGCTGCGGCTGGATTTTATCGGTCAGGCCGCGGCGGTGAAAATCGACGCCGTCGATCTGGAGCTGATATGAAAGGGGAGCCGAGGGCGGAGGAGTCCGGCTGGCTGGGCGGGATGCGAGCCTGATCCCGTGCGGGATGGGGGACGGGTTTGTGATTGTGAGCGGTCAGGAGTTGGCGGTCATTTGAAATCAGGCTGGAAAACGCTTGCCGCGCCAATCCGGGTGCTGATACTGGTTGCGAAATGGAATCGCTGCCAAAAAACACGACCTCGAATCCGGAAGTTGTATCCTCGCTCTACGACTTGACGACCGCGACGTTGCCGGGCGACCCGGTGGATCTCGCCTGCTATCGGGGCCGGGTCACTCTCGTTGTGAATCTTGCAAGCCGGTGCGGCTACACCCCGCAATACGCCGGGCTTGAAGAGCTTCACCGCGAGTTTTCGGGTCGGGGTTTTGCGGTGCTGGGTTTTCCAAGCAACGATTTTGGCGCTCAGGAACCCGGGACACCCGGGGAGATTGCGAATTTCTGCCAGTCCAATTACGGAGTCACCTTTCCGCTGTTCGCCAAACTTTCCACGAGGCCCGGGCCCGGGCAATCGCCCATCTACCAGTTTCTGGGCCGGGCCGGTGCTCTGCCGGACTGGAATTTCTCCAAGTACCTCGTCGGCCAAGACGGCCGTGTGCGCTCCTTTTTCGCGGCCGCCATCACTCCGGATTCCGCCGTCTTGCGCAGCGCCATCATGGCGGCATTGGCGGAACAATGACTTTACTCCAGTCCGTGTGCCGACAGCACGATCTGCTGCCGGCAGGCTCCGGTTTTAACCCGTCTCGTTCCACAGACCTGCGCCCATGAATCCACCCGCCGCAACGCCGCCTTCGCTCGCCATGGATGCATACTGGCCCATGATGAAGAGTGCCGCCCTCATCACCGCAGGCGAGCTGGGAATTTTTGCGGCTTTGGGGCAGGGGCCGCTGGTGGTTGAGGAACTGGCCGGCCGCTTGGACGCTTCCGTGTATGGTGTCGACCGGCTCTGCGCGGTGTTGGTCCAGACCGGCTATCTTGAGCGCACCCCTGAAAACCTGCTCCGCAACAGCGCCCATGCTCAAGCATGGTTCTCCCAAACCGGGTCCTGCGATTTGAACAGTGGGTTGCGCTGGTTCGCCCATGCTTGGCGGTTGATGTCGGGCCTGCGTCAGGCCGTGATCGATGGAAAACCCCAAACCGCCCTGTGGGACCTGATGCCAGCCAATCCCGAGATGGGCGCGGCCTTTGCCGCCTATATGAAAGACTATGCAACGAGCGTCGTCGACGATGTTCAACGCGCCATCGAATTGTCCCCGGACGCGCGGACCCTGCTGGATGTTGGCGGATCCCACGGCTTTCACGCGGCGGCTTTCTGCCGGCGGTCGCCCGGTCTGAAGGCCGTCATCTACGACCTGCCTGTTTCGCTGATCCACACCCGAACTCTGATTGCCGGCTGGGGATTGGCCGGGCGCATTTCGTGTTTGGAAGGCGACGTTTTGCGCGATGCCATCGACGGCACCTACGATGTCATCACGTATTTCCTCGTGGCCCACAATCAAACGGATGAGGGCAACGCGGGCATCCTTCGCAAGCTGGCGGCGGCGTTGAATCCTGGTGGGGCTCTCTTTTTATACGAATATGTCAGCGAGCCCGACGCCCGCCTCAGCGTTTCATCCTCCGGCGCATTAGCTGCGGCATTTGATCTGACTTTGCTGGTCGAGACCGGCACACAGACACACACCGCCGAAAGAATTCAGGCCTGGATGAGCGAGGCGGGGCTTGTGAACATCCGGCGCACTGATCTTCAACCTGCGGTCAAGGGGTCCATTTTCTGCGCCCAGAGGCCAAAAGCCGAATAGGCATATGCACTAGACGCCTGTTAGCTCCTTTTGTTGCGGCGGCGGTCCATGACCGCCGCTGTAGGTCGGCTTGCTATTGAGTCCCCCCAATCTCACTCCTCCTTCGTTTCCTGTGAGTGCGCGCCGTCGCTGCGCGGCAAAAGACGCGTGTTTGGAAGAGCGGCGTGCAGAAGACTGCCCGCCTTACCACCGCGATTTTTTTAATTGGGTTGCTGGAGGTTTGTGCCGCTCCTACGAAGCGCCAAGGGCAAAGCGCAAAGGGCCAAGCGCGCCGCCTTGCGCCTCCCGCCTTGCGCTTACCGAAAACCCAGTCCCGTAGTCCTGTGGCCCCTTTCCTTTTTTTCAAGCGCCGGAGGCTATTGAACCTGGGTGGGATCGGGTTTGGGCTTGGGTCTGAGGACTGCCGGATCCTCGGCGGGAACCTTTAAATCGGTGCGGAGGCGTTTGAGCTCGTCGTGGAGATTCTTCTGCACGGCCGAGTAGGCTGGCTGGCCGTAAACGCTGCGCATTTCGTGGGGGTCTTGAAGCAGGTCGAAGAGTTCCCAGTAATCGACATCGGAGTAGTAAAAGTGGACCAGTTTGTAGCGGTCGGTGACGACGCCGTAATGGCGGCGGACTTTGTGGACGCCGGGGTATTCGTAGTAATGGTAGTAGAAGCTTTTGCGCCAGTCCGGCGGCGTGCGGCCGTGCAGGACGGGGACCAGGCTGCGGCCCTGAATGTCGGTGGGGATGGGTTGATGGGCGGCTTCGAGGAAGGTGCTGGCAAAATCAATGTTGGCGACCAGATTGCTGTTGGCGCTTCCGACGGGGGTCACGCCGGGCCACCGGACGATCAGCGGCGTGCGCAGCGATTCCTCGAAGATCCAACGCTTGTCGAACCAGCCGTGTTCGCCCAGGTAGAATCCCTGGTCGGAGGAGTAGACGACGATGGTGTTGGTGGCAAGCCCCGTTTCGTCGAGATATTTGAGGAGACGTCCGACGCTTTCGTCGACCGAGAGGACCGTTCCGAGGTAATCGTGCATGTAGCGTTGATAGCGCCAGTGGACGAGGTCTTTGCCCTGGGGGTTGGCTTTGAGAAACTCCCGGTTGCGGGGCTCGTAATAGGCGTTCCAGAGTTTGAGCTGTGCCTCGGTCATGCCTCCGGGGGTTTGCAGCTTGGCATCCAACTTCGTAAAGGTGTTGGCAATGGTCATGTCCTGCAACTGTTCGGCGGCCCCGCGGCCGGCGTAGTCATCAAAGAGAGTCTCCGGCTCGGCAAACTTGCGGTCCCCGCTCCAGTCGAGGTTTTTCAGGTTGGGGGCCCATTCCCGATGCGGCGCCTTGTGCTGGCACATCAGGAGAAACGGTTTGGAGGGATTGCGCCGCTTCAACCAGTCGAGCGAGAGGTCGGTGACGATGTCCGTGACATATCCCTGGCGTTTGATTTTTTCGCCCATCCGGATCATGGCCGGGTTGTAATACATTCCCTGACCCGGAAGGATATCCCAGTAATCAAAGCCGGTGGGGTCGCTGTTGAGGTGCCACTTGCCGATCATGGCGGTCTGATAGCCTGCGGCCTGAAGAAGCTTTGGCATCGTCTGCTGCGAGCCATCAAAGCTGAAGTGGGAGTTGTCGTAAAATCCGTTGAGATGGTTGTATTTGCCGGTCAACACGCACGCCCGAGCCGGGCCGCAGATGGAGTTTGGAACCAGGGAACGGTGGAAGATCATGCCCTCCCGCGCCAGCCGGTCGATGTTCGGGGTGACGATGAGTTTGCGTGGATCGCCATAGGCGCTGATGGCCTGGTAAGCATGGTCATCGGAGAAGATGAAAAGGATGTTGGGCGGGGTTGTGGAGGCGGCCCGCGCAATCAGGCAGGTCAGAGCGAAGGCGCAGAGAATGCCCTGCAAGAGGTGCAAAGTGCGGCGGTTGGAGGAGGCGGTCTTCATGAACTTGCGGCGATCGGGGGGGCTAATGGGAAGCCGGTTTTGATTCCGCTGGCAGTGTGGCGCGGAAATCGGCCGGCTCGGCATAGAGGCCGAACTCTGACAGGGCCGGGCAGACGGGCGCTTGGGTGATCCTCAAGCGCAGCTTGGTGGTGGTGATGTAGTCGCCGCGCACGAGGCGGTGGTTGCCGATGCTGGTGCCCTTGGCAAACTCGGTCCATTGCCCGTTTTGCCACTGGTCCAGAGCGAAGGCCTCGATGCGCTGGCCCAGAGGGAGGTATTCCCGAAGGCTGACGACATTGAAGGTTTTGGGCTTGCCCAGATCCAGCACCAACTCCGGGGTGGTGACGTTGTCATCGGTGGTCCAGTAGGTGTCGCGCTTGTGGTCAAGGAGGTTTTCAGCGGAAAAGTGGTTGTCCCCGCCGCGGGTGTTGCCGGGGATGATTTTGGCGCCGCGGGCCAAGTCTTTGGCGAAGGTGGCGTCGAGTATGCTGCGGAAAACGCGCAGTGCCGCCACGTCGTGTTCGTTGATCCGTCCGCGCCGGTCGGGTGGCAGGTTGAGGTTGAGCGTGGCTCCACGCCCCACGGAGTGGTAGTAGATATCGAGCAGCTTGGCCGGGGTCCTGACCTTGAGGTCTTCGGGGGAGTGATAGAACCAGCCCGGGCGGATGGAGACGTCGCATTCGGCCGGGAGCCAGTGGGTGCCTGGGCGCTCGCCGGAGTTCAAGCCGGCGGCGCTGCCGCCGGCGTAGCGGCCGTCATTGTTGAGGGTGGCCCAGCAGGGGTCGCCGGCCATGCCCCGCTCATTGCCGACCCAGCGCAAATCCGGTCCCGCATCACTGAACACGCAGGCCATCGGCTGGAGTTGGCGCACCAGTTGGTGGGTTTTATCCCAGTCGTAATAGGTTTTGCCGGAGATTTCCCGTTTCTCATTGGCCCCGCCGTAGTAGCCGCTGCCCCCGTTGGCACCGTCAAACCAGACTTCGAAGATGTCGCCGTACTGGGTGAGCAGCTCCTGCAATTGGCCGCGGTAATAGTTGAGATATTCCGGCCGGCCGTAATCCTTGTGGTTGCGGTCCCAGGGGGAAAGATAGACGCCGAATTTGAGGCCTTGGCGGTGGCAGGCCCGGGAAATTTCGCCGACCACGTCGCCCTTGCCGTCCTTCCACGGGCTGTTTTTAACGGAATGCGCGGTGTGTTTGCTGGGCCAGAGGCAGAAGCCATCATGGTGTTTTGCGGTGAGGATGAGGCCTTTCATCCCGGCCGCCTTGGCGACGGCCACGATCTGGTTTGCATCAAACGCGGTGGGGTTGAAGACGCTTTCGGGCTCGCCGCCCAGCCCCCATTCCCGGTCGGTGAATGTGTTTACCGTGAAGTGGAGGAATCCATAGAACTCCATCTCCTGGGTGCGGAGTTGGCGTGCGCTGGGCACCGGTCCGTAAGGCGCCGGGGCAGTGACCGGGGAGGCCGTGGTGATGGAGGCGGCTGCCAGCAGCAGGCAGCAGGCAAGGCGGCGGACGGCTGGGCGGAGGTTGTGAAAGGAAGGGGTTGAATTCATGGGGCGTGACGCGGTTGCCAGGCGGTTGGTTGTCTGGTGGGACTAGGGTTGAGGATCGGATTTTAGGATGGGGAAAGCCGGCTTACTTGGTGTCCGCCGGCAGCTGGAGGTCTTCAGGTTTCACCCCTTTTTTGAATCCGTTGAAATTGTAGGCTGTGGGTTTGTAATCGCCCACCAGCCGCACATCCGCCCTGGCCGGAACTTCCAGGTTCAAGCCCCAGTAGACGCTGTTGACCAGAAGCCGGCGCAGGCTTTCATCGCGCAAATCGGTGGAGCTGCCCATGGTGGTGCAAAACACATTGTTGGTCCGGCCCTCCTCGTTGCGGTGCACCCGCGTCCATACCAGCGGCCGGAGCGGATTGTTTTTGCCGGTGGCTTCCGGGGGCGCATCGGGTGTCGTGCCGGCCAGCACCTGGCCGCGCAGGAGGATTTTGGAGTCGGGCTGCGGGTTGACGTGGTATTCACCGGTGTCGGCGAAGATTTGGCCCACGCCGCGGAGGAGCGGGTCGGTGGCGGCGGCAGGCTCCGGGATGCCGCGTGTGGCTTCCTTGTGGTTTTCGCCCAGATGACTGACCCAGGTCTCGCCCAGCACCTGGCGTCCAAAGCCGCCCGGCCAAGTCTTGCTGTTATGCGAGTAGCGCGAATAGGCCGAATTGGTGGGGTTACCGTAAGAAAAGGCGTGGGTGCTGGTGCGCAGGCCGATGATCGGTTTGCCCGCCAGGTACGCATCCACAAAGTGCTTCATGGTCGCATCCGGCCAGTGGCGAAAGCGCAGCATCATCACGATCGCGTCGGCATGGTCCAGAGCCTCGGGGCCCGAGAGGCTGCTGGCGGCATTGGGATTGATGGTTCCGTCCTTGGCGTCGAGCGAGAAGAGCACCGTGCACTTGAACCCGTGCCGGACGGAGAGGATGCGGGCCAGCTGCACCAGGCTCTCCTCGGAGCGATACTCCTCGTCGCCGGTCAGGAAAACCACGTGTTTGCCCGAGCCCGGCCCGGTTCCGCCCTCGTAAACCACGGATTCAGCGGCGTGTGACTGGATCCGGCCCAAGGCAAGCAGCGCGGTGGCCAAGGATAAGAGCGATACAATGGTCTTTTTCATATTAGGAATAAGGTGGATGGAAACATGAGTCGTCCGTCCCCGCTATCGCTCAAATGTACCAGGCCCGATGGGGTGGGTGAGCCATGGGATCTGACACCCGGCCGGTTGGGTCCGGGGCGGAACGGGGAATGCCCGCTGGAACGTGTTGAGGGGATGCCCTGGAAGATTGCGGGTGTTGTTTGCGGCAAAGATCAGCCGGAGTTGGAAACCTGTTTCAAATCCGCCCGGCTGCCCTCATAGGTTTGGTGATAGGCCAACACCTTCGGGTCCGGCGCCAGGCCCCAGCTCTGGCAGGCAGCCGTATAAAGCGCGGGCCACCAGTTTTCATGCAGGGTCAGCCCCTCCTCAAGCACCCCTCGCCAGTTGTTTAAAATCCGCGACCAGCAGGCGTCGCCGTAGGCGGTGGCTTTGGCCGGGTCACCCATTGCCGAGACATACCAGTCGCGTCCGATCCGCGCATGCAGGACTTCGTCGGCCCAGTCATAATCCTGGAAGAGTCCGGCCAGAGGGTCGCCCGACTGGAGGCCGACCTCCATTTCGTAGCGTTTGCCGTTGCGACCCATGAGGCCTTGTTCGATGAAGTAGAGCACGGCATGGCGCTCCAGCGGGGTGCATTCGGTGTTCAGCCGGTAGGACCAGTTCCAGCTGATCCGGGCCAGCTGCCAGTCCACGCCGTTGGCGGTGAACCCGACCTCGCCCATGAGCGCGTGCCGGGCCTCATCCCAGAGTTGGCGTGACATGTCCCGATAATACGCGGCCGGTTTGCCCGGTGTTTGCGCCACAATGCTGGCCATCATCTCAGGCACATCAATCTCACGCAGCCGCCGGTAATAGAGCATGAGCGTCTTGGCCCGGGCCGGCATGGCCGGGTCGTATAAGAAAACCTCAGGATTGACGCCCTGATTCCAAGGATCGCGAAACCGTTCGTCGCGCTGCGGTCTGCCGTCATACACGTAGGGGGCCGCCGAGTGGAGAGGCGCCGGGGTTTTCAGAGCCGCCGCATGCGAGCCGTCCAAGTGTCCCGCCGCCGCCAGGCAATCCTCGAGCAGACTCAGCCAGGGGCGCATCTGTTCCCGGGGATCGGGGCCGACGAGTTGGGCGATTGCTTTTGCCCCGAAAGAAATGAGGTCGGCCAGTTCCAAGCGGGCGAAGCGGATCACGCGCACGCTCGGGGCGTCGGCCAGTGGGTTGGTTTCCTGCAGATGCCGCGCCAGAGCGGCATCCAGTGCGGGCAATGCTTTTTCATAAAGCCCGACCAGCAACCGGGCCGTGTCGGGTGCGGCCAGGATCTCGTCGAAGAAGAGCCGCAGCGGGTCGGAGGGGATGGCGTCCAGCCCGAGCGGGGGTTCGCGCATTTCGCCGACCCGGGTGCGCAGGCTCATCACGTGTTCGGAGCAGAGATAGGCATGGAGGCTGAAGGCGGATTTCAACTCGTAGACGGGTTCGGCGGTGATGCGGGCGGTGAAGATTTCGTGGAGCCGCTTGAAGGCATAGTGATAGCGTTTCAACCGGGACACGCAGGGCTCGATCAGCAGGCCCGGACGCGATGCCTCATCGAAAGTGCAAAGCCCGCCCAAGGGCGGCAGATCGCGGTGACTTTTGTGGTTCATGCTTTTTCTGGAACGCCGCTCCATCGACCGTCGCGGGGATGCTGACAAATCAAGTCGGAGGCGCCCTTCAGGTTCAGGGTGGGACCTTAGCAGGTCGTGGGTCCGGGCCTCAAGACAGAAGGCTGAAACCTGAAGCGGGGCATTTGGTCCGGGTCCCGCCAAAACAGCAGCAACTTTTTCCTGCTGGTCGCGGGGAGGGTCTCAGAGGCTGCCGTTGATTTGCGGCCGGTGGAAAGACCAACCCAGCAGCATGTTTTCGGACAGGGATTTTGCGGGGGGATTTTAAAGGAATGGCCAAAGTCATGGGCAACAGGCAAGGTGTGGGATCTGCGATGAACAAGCTTCTTTTTCTGCCCGTTTTCACGGGCGCTGTGGCTTTCCAACTGCTGGCCTCGACGCCGGCGGAGCTGGAGGCGGTCAAGGCGGAAACCCTGCATCCGTTCCGCGGGGCGGGGGTTCACGAGGTTGATCCCCGGTCGCTCGACGGAAAGGTGATGTGCGGTTATCAGGGTTGGTTCAATGCGGAGGGCGATGGTGCGCAACGCGGATTTCAGCATTGGACCAAAGGGGGCGGAGGCCTCCAGCCGGGGAATGCGAAGGTGGATCTCTGGCCGGATGTTTCGGAGCTCGGTGCCGGGGAGCGTTTTTCCACCGGCTTCCGGCATTCCGACGGAAGCCCTGCCCAGGTTTTCAGCTCCTTTAAGGAGGCCACCGTGCTGCGCCATTTCCAATGGATGCGCGACTACGGAATCGACGGGGTGTTTGTGCAGCGCTTCATTGCTCCGCTGCGTGATTCCCAAACGCTGCGGCACAACAACGTGGTGCTGGACCACTGCCGCGCGGGGGCCAACCGCTCCGGACGCGTCTATGCCGTGATGTATGACTTGAGCGGGCTTGGCGAAAACCGGGTCTTGGAGGCCGCGCAGGACTGGCGCACACTGCGCACAAAAATGGGCGTGACCGAGGATCCGGCTTATCTGCGGCATCGAGGCAAGCCGGTGGTGGCCGTCTGGGGGGTGGGTTTCAACAGGGGCCGCAGCTACAGCGTTGAGGAGTGCCGGGGGCTGGTGGAGTTTTTGAAAAAGGACGGTTGCACGGTCATGCTCGGGGTGCCGACGGGGTGGCGGGAATTGACCCGCGACAGCGTCACGAATCAAACACTGCATCAGGTGATCCAGCTTGCGGACATTGTCAGCCCGTGGACTGTGGGGCGGTATCATACTCCGGCGGAGGCCGCGCGGCACGGGCAGCAGGTTTGGAAGCCTGATTTGGAGTGGTGTCGCGCGCGGGGAATTGACTATCTGCCCGTGGTTCATCCGGGGTTTAGTTGGTTTAATATGATGGGCAAGGCTTATAATAAGACCCCCAGACTCAAGGGCCAATTCCTCTGGTCCCAGTTTGTCGCAGCCAGACAGGCGGGGGCCGGGATGATTTATGTGGCCATGTTTGATGAGGTGGACGAAGGGACGGCTATTTTCAAATGCACCAATGACACACCCGTGGGCAACAAGGAGCGGTTCCTGACTTACGAGGGTTTGCCATCGGACTTCTACCTCAAGCTGACCGGGCAGGGCGCACGGCTCTTGCGCGGGGAAATCCCGATGGAGGGTGGAGTGCCGCGATGACCCGCTTTATTTATGGCCAAGCCGGGTTCTCTATGATTGGATATCCGAACCAGCCTGTTAATTGATGCGAAACACAACAGCAAAGTATAAAACAAATGACGCCCCCGTTTTGCATGGTGATACGCATCGTTCCGCCCCCGCCTGGCGGGGTGCGGATGGGCAAACCTTTGTTGCCTTAAACCCTGTGCGGCCGTTTTTATAATCCCTGCGGAAATTCCAGCCTGCGCATTGCTCCGTATCGTTCGTGGCCGGTATCGCCGCAGCAACGCTTTCAATGCCTAGGCGACTCCAAAGGCCATCCCGAAGAGTTTTTTCAGGGGCCATGTCAACTGGAAGGAAATCTTCGGGGCGCGGCGATTGGCAAAGCGGGCGGGGATGGCACGGTTGTGGTGGGCCTGAAGACCCGGCAAACGCGGCGGGCCGGTTTTTGAGAAACAGTGGAAACATTCCGTGAAAAAAACGAAATCCATCTTGGCAATCGTGGTGGCGGTCTTTGCCTTGGCGCTGACGGCCGTCCTGAACGGAGCCGAGGTCGCCCAATGGGAGGTGTTTCAAACCTCCTTCCAATCGGCCAAGCGGTATCCCAACTCATTCACCGACGTGGAGGTGAGTGTCGCTTTCCGGCAAGGCGGCAAGCGGTGGGTCATGCCGGCCTTCTGGGAGGGGGGCGGCAAATGGACCGTGCGCTTCGCACCTCCTGCGGAAGGTGAATACCGCTACCGGGTCGAATGCTCCGACCCGGCAAACACGGACCTGGGCGGGAAGGAAGGCACTCTGCGAGTCGGCAAATACGGGGGCGGCAACCCTTTGCTGAAGCACGGGTTTCTCCGGGTGTGCGCTGATCGGCGGCACTTTGAGCACGCGGACGGCACCCCGTTTTTCTGGCTTGGGGACACCTGGTGGAAAGGGCTGGCCAAACGGCTCACGTGGGAAGGGTTTCAAGAGCTGACGGCCGACCGCAAGGCCAAGGGGTTTAGCGTGGTGCAGATAGTGTGCGGGCGGTATCCGGATGAAGCGGGGTTTCTCCCCCGCTGGGAGAACGAAGGCGGCAAGCCCTATACCACCAAGGACTTCACGGGGATCAATCCTTCCTACTTTGATTATGCAGACCGGCGGATCAAGCATTTGGTGGATGCCGGTATTGTTCCGGCGATCGTTGGCGGGTGGGGTCGGCCTGACTGCAACAGTCTGGAGGCCGGCGTGGTCAACATCAAGCGGCACTGGCGCAATCTGGTGGCGCGGTATGGGGCTTATCCCACCCTCTGGATTATTGGGGGTGAATCCGCCGGGCCGCAATGGACCGAGATTGCCAGATATGTGCAGCAGATTGACCCTTACGGGCGGCCGGCCTCCATTCACCCGGGCGATTCGGGCCGCGGGTCGGTGACGGACGAATCGGTGATTAATTTCGACATGCTCCAAACCGGCCACGGCGACTGGGACGCGGCGCGCGGGGCCATTCCCAAGCTCAAGGCGGCCTATGATCGGATGCCGGCCATGCCGGCGCTGATTGGCGAGTATTGCTACGAAGGCCATATGCAGACGGCGTTTCAGGATGTGCAGCGCTATGTCTTCTGGGGCAGCATGCTCAGCGGTGCGGCAGGCCTTACCTATGGCGCGGCGGGAATCTGGCATTCAGGCGTGGAGGGCGATCCAGGCATCAACCCTATTTATGACTGGACGACCTGGAAGGAGGGGATGAGCTTTGCCGGTTCGACTCAATTGGGTTTGGGCAGGAAACTCCTTGAACAGTATCCATGGGCGCGTTTCAAACCCCATCCGGAATGGGCCGAGCCGGGTTGTTTTGCCGCCGGCATTCCGGGCCAGGTGCGCTTTCTCTATCAGCCCCGGCGCGGAGTTTACAATTGGACCGGAACCGTCGTGAAGCACCTGGAGCGCGGCGTGCCCTATCACGCTTTCTATTTCAACCCGGTCAACGCGAAGCGATACGATCAAGGCACGTTCGTCAGTGCGGGTCCGGCCCCCAAACCTTTTGAAGGCCATACCATGCCATTGCTCTTCGCCGACTGTTTCGACGCGGCCCCTGGCCTGGATTGGAAGGATTACGGCACGGCCAGTCAGCGTAAAGACGGCCGGCTCGAGGGTGGTAAAGGTCTGGAGACTGTCCTGAAAAAGTTTGATGAGCCCAATCTCATGGCCAGCGTGGACGCCCGCAGCGATGCCGAGGCGGGCATCATTCTCCGTTTTCACGATTCCGATCATTATTTGGTCGCTTTATACAGCCCTTCGCTTAAGGCCATCTTTATCCATGACCGACAGGACGGGCAATGGGGTGGGCAGCTTGGGCGTGTTGAAGTGCCGGAGATCGGACCTAAGATTCACCTGACCGCTGCGGCCTCCGGCGGCTACGCCGCCCTGGTTCTGACCGATGGCCAAAGAACCTACTCCACACCTGCCGTCAAAGTCAGCAATGTCAGCAGCGGGCAAGCCGGCCTGTGGTTTTACCAGATCGGCGACCGGCAGGAATTCAGCCGCTTTGAACTGTCCCGGAGCGGATTCGTTCCGCCGAAACTCCAGGCCACCGGGCAAGTGCATCGGGTGGTGTCTGATGAGCTCAAGGCTCCGGGGCTCCCTTCGCCCCAGGACTGGGTGCTGGTGCTGGAGCGGGTGAAGGAATAGGGCGCAGCCAAGGCAACCCGTGCAGACTTTATCCGTGTTGCTGGGGTCGCACGTGTGTGTTCCTGCAAAGGGTGCAGTAACCGTTCAGCGGGACGCGTTGGAAACCTGCTTCAAAAGCACGAAACCACCCGCGAACACTTTTACTCCGGTGAAAGTTTTTGTCAGCGCAATGAGTGAATAACACCGGGGGCGACGATCACTTTTGCATGGTTGGTTTCGGTTCACCTGGCGGGTGAAGGAAAGGATGAGATTTCCTTGCGCAACTTGCCGGGGAAATTCGCGTTCACACGAACAAAAGAGGTGCTCGCGCCTTGCGGCGGCCTGGCCGCGTGGAGCGGCTTTCCCAAGCACCTCGAGATCACCCGCAGGATCAGTTCCGGGAACGCCCGGGATGAAATCACGGTGTATGTGCGGACCTGGATAGGGGCGCGGCCACGCCCGAACAGGTGGCACTGCTCTATGGCGGCGAAAGGGGAGTGGCGGCAGGTGATGAAAGGCGGCTATGAGCAGCTGCGGACGGGGTTGGCGAAAATTGAGCCGCAGTTGGAATCCCAAGGCGACGGTTTTGGTTTGCGGAGTGCGCCCGTCCCGGGTGCAGCAGCCCTCGTCCCCGGCGACTTTCTGCGCCAGATCGCCCCAAAAATCAGAGATGTCCTCCCAGAATGCCTTGCCCGGCGCTCTTGCCAACCCGCGTTTTCTGCCGCGCCGCGGCGGCGCGCACGGAGTGGCGCGCCCCACCTCTTTGTTTCATACCCATCCCATAGGCACCCGGTTGCGCCATCAGAAAAACAATCCCCCTTCATGCCCGCCCGTCAGGCTGAACTCCAACTGCGGGTTTTAGGGGGCAAAGTTCACGCCGCCGGCGCTTGGAGAGACACCATGCCGTTCTCAAACCGGATCGAAGGGCGGCGGTGCTTGAGTTTTGTTCGCAAGACGACTGGAAATTGCGCTAGAATTTCTCGTTCCAATCCGCTTTTGCATAGCGGTCGCGGGCCAAGGCGCGGATTGTTTCCAGGGGAGGGTTGAGAAGGGGCTGGCCGGCTTGCCAGGCTTCACGCAAGACCTCTTTCACAGGTGCGGTCGGAGCATGGAGGTTGGTCAAAAAGACCTGGTGGGCGCGGTTTTGCCGGTAATCGGGCTGCAGGGAGGGGAAGGGCAGCAAGCGGGTGATCCGGGCCAGATCATAGTCGAGCAGCAAGGTGCCGTGGAAGAGGAGGAATTTTTTTTTCCGGCGCTGGGCGTTTCCGGAAAATTTCAACCCGCCCAAAGTAAGGTCGGTGTGCCCCTGGATTTCCACGGGCCGCTTCAGCAGTCGCGCCAAGGCGTCGCGGTTGCGTTCCATGATGAAGCGGTTGGTGCTTGGGATGCCGCCCAAAGCCGGGAGTGCGGCGATCTCCAAAACCAGTGAATAATTCAGGCAGCCCGGTCCCTGCACGACTGTGCCGCCGCCGCTGCAGCGCCGCAGCACGGGCACTTGGAGCTGCGCACAGGCGGCACGATCCACTTCAGTGTCGGTTTTGTTGGCGTAGCCGATGACCACGAAGGGCAGGGGGGATTCCCAGCAGCGCAACACTTCCCCCCCCGCGCCGGATTCCGCGGCGTCCAAGAGCGCTTCGTCGGCCGCCAGGTTTTCCGCCGGTTCGGGCAGGGACAAATCAAGGAATTTCATCGGGCGGCAATCGTGATTTTTCTGGCTTTGAGCGGCGGTTCCCGTTTTAATCGGGCCTTCCCCCGGCGGGGAAAGTGCTCCGGAGATGGGTGATTTGTCCAGCCCCCGGAAATTAAATTATTTAACACAGTGAAATCCGAATCAAAAGAACTTTACGGTTCACCGTCCTCCGCGCGGAACGGCGACAAGCTCCAAGCCTCGTTGCAGTCCGTCCTTGATCTCGCTTTGGAGAGCCAGGGCACCGAGCGGACGGCGCAGTTGCTGGAGACCCTGGCCAACCGGCTGCGGAGTGATCGCAACGAGCTGCCCCGGGGGTTCACCACGCCCTACACCAACACGATTCCCGCCGACCAGCAACCCGAGTATCCGGGGGACTGGAAGACGGAGGTCCGCCTTAAGAGTTTGATGCGCTGGAACGCCATGGCCATGGTGGTCAAGGCCAACTCCACCACGAATGTGGGAGGCCATATCTCGAGCTATGCCTCCTCCGCCACCCTCTATGAAGTGGCATTCAACCACTTTCTGCGCGGTCGCACGGCCGATTTTCCCGGGGACGCGGTTTATTTTCAGGGTCATGCCGCGCCGGGGGTCTACGCGCGCGCTTTTCTGGAAGGCCGCCTGCAGGAAATCCACCTGCAAAATTTCCGGCAGGAACTCGCCCAAGGCGGTGGTCTGTCCTCCTATCCGCATCCCTATTTGATGCCGGAATTCTGGCAGTTCCCCACGGTTTCCATGGGACTAGGCCCCATCATGTCCATCTATCAGGCCCGGTTCAACCGTTACCTCTCCGCCCGCAAGTTCATTGGCCAGCAGGATCCCAAGGTCTGGGCTTTCATCGGGGACGGCGAAAGTGACGAGCCGGAAACCCTGGGTTCCATCACCCTGGCGGCGCGGGAGAATCTCGACAATCTGATCTGGGTCATCAATTGCAACCTGCAGCGGCTTGACGGTCCGGTGCGCGGCAACGGCAAGATCATCCAGGAACTCGAAGGATTGTTCCGCGGCGCGGGTTGGAATGTGATCAAAGTGGTCTGGGGCAGCGACTGGGACGAGTTGCTGGCCCGCGACAAGACGGGACTGCTGCTCAAGCGCATGGAAGAGGCGGTGGACGGGGAGTATCAGAAATACGTCGTCGAGCCCGGCAGTTATACCCGGAAGCATTTCTTCGGCAAATACCCGGAACTGCTCAAGCTGGTCAACCATCTGACCGACGAGCAGATCCGCAAGCTGCTGCGCGGCGGCCATGACACGCGCAAGATGTATGCGGCCTACAAGGCGGCCACCGAACACAAAGGCCAGCCCACGGTGATTCTGGCCAAGACCGTCAAGGGCTACGGACTGGGCGAGGCGGGCGAGGGGCGCAACATCTCGCATCAGCAGAAAAAAATGAACGAGAAGGAGTTGCGCGAATTCCGCGAGCGCTTCCAGATCCCCATCAGCGATGATGTCATCGCCGAGACGCCCTTCTACCGGCCGCCGGCCGACAGCCCGGAGATCAAGTATTTGCTGGAACGGCGCAAGGCCCTGGGGGGATTTCTGCCAGCCCGGGTCAACACAGCGCCGCGCTTGGAAGTTCCGGCATTGGATTTCTTCAAGGAGTTTTTCAACGGCACCGGCACCGGTGAAGCGTCGACCACCATGGTTTTTGTGCGCCTGCTCACCCTGCTGCTCCGGCACAAGGGAATGGGCAAGCACCTCGTGCCGATCATTCCCGATGAGGCCCGGACTTTCGGCATGGATTCCCTGTTCCGTGAGATCGGGATTTACGCCTCGAAAGGCCAGCTCTATGAGCCTGTGGACAAGAAGTCCCTGCTTTATTATCACGAGGCCAAGGACGGGCAGATTCTGGAGGAAGGCATCACCGAGGCGGGGGCCATGTCGTCGTTCATCGCTGCGGGCACCAGCTATGCCACTCATGGCGTGGAGATGATCCCCTTCTACACCTATTACTCCATGTTCGGTCCCCAGCGGATCGGCGACTTGATGTGGCTGGCCGGCGACATCAAGGCCAAGGGCTTCATGCTCGGGGCCACCTCGGGTCGGACCACTCTCAACGGGGAGGGCTTGCAGCATCAGGACGGACACAGCCTTCTTCATGCGAGCACCATTCCCACGGTGTTGTCGTATGATCCGGCTTTCGGTTTTGAAATCGCGGTGATTGTTGCCGACGGTTTGCGCCGGATGTATGCCGAAGGCGAGGAGTTGCTTTATTATATCGCGCTCTACAACGAGAACCATGTCATGCCGCCGATGCCGGCGGGTGTTGAAGAGGGAATCCTCAAGGGGCTTTACAAATTCAAACCCGGACCGGAGAAGGGCAAAATTAAAGCCCAGATTCTCGGCAGCGGCCCGATCATCCGTTCCGCTCTGCGGGCGCAGGAAATCCTGGCCGAACGCTATGGCGTGTCAGCCGATGTCTGGAGTGCCACAAGTTATAAGCTGTTGCGCACGGATGCCATCCGCTGCTCCCGCTGGAACATGCTGCATCCGACCGCCACACCGCGTAAATCCTATGTGGAGACCTTGCTGGCCAAGGAGCAGGGCGTCTTTGTCGCCGTCTCCGACAACATCCGGACTGTGCCGGATCAGATTGCCCCTTGGGTTCCGGGGGGATTGACGACGCTGGGCACGGACGGGTTTGGTCGCAGTGACACCCGCACCCGCTTGCGCCGGTTTTTCCAAGTCGATGCGGAAAGCACCGTCATCGCAACCCTCCATTCCTTGGCGGAGAAGGGGCAGATCAGCCGTGAAGTGGTGGCCAAGGCCATCGTCGATCTGGGCGTGGATCCGGAAAAAGTGCAGCCGCAACTGATCTGAATTTTCAGCGCGGCAGGGCGGGGGAGGCCCGAAATCCAGAGGCGCGGCGGCTTTGGATTTTTTTCCTCCTTAGCCTATGGGATGTGGATTCGAGAGCGTTTTCGTTTGTTGGATGGGACGAAGCTGTGCGGCAGCGGAGGAGTTGTTGCCGCTCCGGCTGTTGCGTTTGAAGCGGAGGGCTTCATTTCTTATTTCTCGAAAGTCTTTTGCCTTTCTATAAGGGGGAAGCGCAAGGCGGTAAGCAGTTGGCAGTTGGCAGCGCCGTTGCCTTTTTCGCGCTTACCGCTTTGCGCTTGGCCCCTATAGAAAGAATTCCCCCAATGAAAAAAACGCGCGTTTAAGCCCTGAACCTGCTAGGGTTTTGGAAACCGAAATCCGCTTGCCACGAAAGCCCGCCCAAAAACAAGGATTCACAATCATCCCAACCAGTTCTCATTGAGTAGAGGTTCATGGGCAGGGAAAACAAGGCGCGGCGTGTTTCCGATCGACCGGAGAAAGAATTGATTCGAGCTTCCATCGCGGTTTAGCATTCGGGATCGAATTGCGAACCCGGCCAATCCGGTTGCCTGACGCCCAACCCGGCCCGAATCCCGAGGTGTGCCGGCTGTCACTTCGTGCGGGCGCGGACAATCCGCAGGCCAGGTCTGGCTGCGGGCAGCCGGGGCTGAACCGGACGGGGTATGAAATGTTAGGAAAAAAGATTCCGGCTTGAAAAGCGGCCGGGCTGCTTGTGACTGATGAAAAAAATCCTCTCAACTCTGGGTTGGCTCTTGCTGGCCGCGGCCGGTGCCGGAACTTTCGCCATATTGGCCGGGCATCGCGGCGAACAGATCAACTCGGTTTACATACTGGTGGCGGCCCTGTGCACCTACGCGCTGGGCTACCGGTTCTACTCCAAATGGCTCGCCGCCCGTTTGCTGGTGCTGGATGACCGCCGGGCCACCCCGTGCGAGGTGCATGAGGACGGCCGGGATTTCTGCCGGACGAACAAATGGATCGTGTTCGGGCACCACTTCGCGGCCATTTCCGGGCCGGGGCCGCTGGTAGGGCCGGTTCTGGCGGCCCAGTTCGGGTATCTGCCCGGGACACTCTGGATTTTGATCGGGGTGGTGATGGGTGGGGCTGTGCAGGATTTTGTCATCCTCTTTTGTTCGCTGCGGCGCGACGGGAAATCTCTGGGCCAGATGGTAAAAGAGGAGCTTAATTCGACGGCGGGTTATCTGGCGCTGCTGGCCATTCTGGCGATTTTGGTGATCCTGCTGGCGGTGCTCGGGCTGGTGGTGGTCAAGGCGCTGGCCGAAAGCCCTTGGGGGATTTTCACGGTGAGTGCCACCATTCCGATAGCCATGATGATGGGTGGGTATATGCGCTATGTGCGGGTGGGCAAGGTGCTGGAGGCTTCGGTGCTGGGCGTGGTGCTGCTTTTGCTCGCGGTGTGGGGGGGCAAATTGGTGCATCAAAATGCCGGCTGGTCCCGGATCTTCAGCCTGTCCGACCTGACGCTGGCCTGGTCGGTGATTGTGTATGGGGTGGCGGCCAGCGTGTTGCCGGTGTGGTTGTTGCTGGCACCGCGGGATTATCTGAGCACGTTCATGAAGCTGGGGACGATTCTGGCGCTGGCCTGCGGGGTTTTTCTGGTGCTGCCCGACTTGAAAATGCCGGCGTTGACCCATTTCATAGGCGGCTCCGGGCCGGTGGTGGCGGGCGGGGTGTTTCCCTTCTGCTTCATCACCATTGCCTGCGGTGCCATCTCGGGTTTTCACACGCTGGTGGCCAGCGGCACGACGCCCAAAATTCTCACGCGCGAGAGCTACGCCCGGCCGGTCGCTTACGGCGCCATGTGCCTGGAGTCGCTCGTCGCCATCATGGCCCTGATTGCCGCATGCACTCTGGAGCCGGGGGTCTATTTGTCCATGAACCTCAAGGGTGAGGCCGCGGCCACCGTGGCCAAAGTCAACGGCTTGGGATTCCCGGTCACCGTTGGACAGATGAACAAGCTGGCTGCCGGTATTGGTGAGAAAACCCTCTTTGGCCGCACCGGGGGTGCCGCCACGCTGGCGGTCGGTATGGCGCAGGTTTTCTCCCGGGCTGTCAGCGGGCGTTGGCTGGATCTCTGGTATCATTTTGCCATCATGTTCGAGGCGCTCTTCATTCTTACAACCATGGATGCAGGGACGCGGGTGGGGCGTTACATCATGCAGGATTTGCTGGGGAACCTGTGGCAGCCGCTGGGCGACACGAAAAATCTGGGGGCCAATCTGCTGGCCAGCATCCTGATGGTGGGCGGTTGGGGCTGGTTCCTCATCCAGGGGGTGCGCGATCCGCTGGGCGGGATCAATTCCCTGTGGCCGCTGTTTGGGATCGCCAACCAGATGCTGGCGGCTATTGCCTTATGCCTGGCCACGACGGTCATCCTGAAAATGCAGATCTTGGCCGGAAACTCCGGCCGCAGGCGTCTGGCTTTGGTCACCCTTCTGCCGCTGGCTTGGTTGCTCGCAGTCACATTCACGGCGGGTGTGGAAAAGATCGGGCACTCCGATCCGCGCATTGGTTTTCTGGCTCAGGCCCGGATGCTGGGTGAAAAGGAGCCGCAGCTTTTGCGGTTCAAGCTTGAGGCGGATCGGGAGTTGTCGGAGTTTCCAGGCGTTGGTTCCGGAGGGGGTGCCAAGGCCGGGCAGGAGGACAGGCTTGGGCTGTTGAAAAAGAGTGCGGATCAGGCGCGGCTGGCCCTTGCCGGCAACCGGGCCCAGCGCTACAACAACCTGCTCGACGCGGGGGTGGCCGGGTTGTTTCTGGTGCTGGTGCTGGTGTTGCTCGGGTTGAGCGTGCGTGAGTGGATGTTGCTTTTGTCCGGAGGGAAGGTGGCCCGATTGCGTGAGACTGAGCCGGTCTGGCTTCCGGACTATGCGGTGGTTGAGCCGCGGTCGAGTGCGCGCGGGACGGCGGGGGTGGCGGTGCTGGCCTTGGGGCTGGCCCGGGAATTATCCGGGGAAACCCATTTGGAGCGGGCGCGGCAGCAGGCCTGTTCCTGTGAGCAGAGGGGCGAGGTGGAAATTTTCAAGGCGGTCACGCAGGAAAGATTCAAGGGTGTGCGCCGATGCTGCTAAAGTCTGCATGCCCCCGGGTTGTGGCCGGCGGCGGGAATGATGAGGGTTGTGAACCATGAAAATTGGAATTTTGGGCGGCTCGTTTGATCCGGTGCATTCGGGCCATTTGCTTGTGGCCCGGGCGGCGGTGGAGGAGTTGGGGTTGGACCGGCTGTTTTTCATCCCGGCGGCCCAGTCGCCCTTTAAACCGGGCAATCCCCCCGCCTCGGGTGCCTTGCGCCTGCGCTGGCTTCGGCTGGCTCTGGCGGGCAGACCTGAGTGCGAGGTGGACGATCAGGAATTGCGACGGGGAGGAACCTCCTACACGGTGGAAACGCTCAGGGACTATGCCCGGCGGTTTTGCGGAGCGGAACTCTTCCAGTTGATCGGGGCGGACAATGTGCCCAAGCTCAATGAATGGCGCGAGTCGGCAGCGCTGGCGGAATTGGCGGAGTTTGTGGTGGTCCCGCGCCCCGGCGAGTTGGCGGTGCCTTTCCCGGCCCCTTTTCGCGGACGCTGGCTCAGGGGCATTCCCTTCGGCGTTTCCTCCTCCACTGTCCGCGCCCGGATCCGATCCGGTTTGCCGGTGGACGGGTTGGTGCCAGTCGCCGTGGCGGAGTCTCTCGTGGGGAGCGATTGCTACGGTCCGGCCGGGGGCGTTGCGGAAGGCGGGGCAAAGGTTTGAATTTATGCGTGTCCCTCCGCCCTGGCTTGTGGTTTAATAGAACCGAATTTTATGGAATCCAAAAAACTGGCCCAGCTTTGCCGCGAGTTCGCCGACAACAAGAAGGGCGAAGACATCAGCATTCTCGAGGTGCGCGACCTCTCCTCGGTAACCGATTATTTCGTGATCGCCTCCGGCAGCAGCGAGCCCCATCTGCGGGCCATTGTGGACGAGATCACCGACCACTTGCGTGACGAGCATGGACTGAGGCCCCGCGCTATCGATGGTTCGCTGCAAACCTCCTGGGTCGTGCTCGACTATTTCGACGTCATTGTCCACGTCATGCGCCGGGACGTGAGGGAGCGTTACGATTTGGAGACGCTCTGGAGAGATGCCCCGCGCATCAAAGCCAAGGCCAAACCAAAGTCCAAGGCCAAGCCCAAGGCACCCAGTCTTCCGGCCGGCGCATAAGAAGAGCGATCCGGGGGATGGGGCTTGGGTTGAGCGCAATGCGCTTGGCTGCAGCCTTCTTCCACCGCGGTTTTGGGAGGGTTTTGTTGAACAACCGCCTGTTTCTGAGCCGCGTTGATGTGCCGGGGCGCAGGGTTCCCATCCCGTGCCACCGCATCCTAAAACAGGTGTTTCAGACAATGGCTCGCAGCTCTCGTCTTTGACGAACCAGCCCGGTTGCGGCGTGTTCCGGCTCCAAGCATGGGTAAATGTTGCAAGTCGGGCGCCTCGCAGACCTCGGGTTCACATCGAGCAGGGTCAAATTATGGGAGGGGGCGTGTGGGGTTCGGACTGAAATGAAGTTTGAATTTGCCGGCGGGTGTGGGCATTTTGGCGGCAGACTTATGGCTAAAGCACCCGAATTAAAATTGAAGGTGGGCGACCCCGCTCCGGAATTCACCGCGACGACCAATGGTGGCGAAACCCTCTCCCTGTCCTCTCTCAAAGGCAAATCCGTCGTCTTGTATTTCTATCCCCGCGACGACACGCCCGGATGCACCAAGGAGGCCTGCGGATTCCGCGACGAGTTTGCCGCTTTTAAAAAGAAGGGTGCGGTTATTCTGGGGGTGAGCACCGATCCCGTTAAGTCCCACGACAAGTTCGTGGAAAAGTTCCAGCTCCCCTTTCAACTGCTGGCCGACGAGGACAAAAAAATTGTTGAGGCCTACGGCGTTTGGGGGCAGAAAAGTTTCATGGGACGTAAGTTCATGGGCGTCCACCGCGTCACCTTTCTCATCGGGCCGGACGGGCGTGTTGTCAGGATTTGGCCGGAAGTCAAGCCGGCGGAGCATCCGGCCGAGGTCTTGGCCTCGCTTTGAGGGTTGGGCTTTTTATGGTTTCTTTACAACCCATCTTTTAATCGGATGTGTCGGAGCCCTTCCGTCCCGGGCGCAGCAACCATCGTCCGCATCAACGCCCGCGGAGGAACCATGCTCTCTCCGCTCCATCCTGCTGCGCCCGGGGACTGGGTGGGGAGCCCATTTTCTATAGACAGGTCGCCACGCCGGAGCTTTGAAGACAAGGATCAGGGCGGAAACCTGGGATGTGAGATCTGGTTTGCTCAGTAGCGAGCCGATCTGCAGCGGTGGTCACCGACCGACGCCACAGGACGGGACCCTGTTCATTATCCATTTTCAATTATTCATTGTTTTTGTTTTTCCAGCCCCGCAGGGGCGGCACATTCTGAGGGAATGTTCGTATCCGCCCGGCAAACCCATCTATGCGGAGTGAGCAGGGGCTGGCAGACTTTGCGGGATGAACTCCAAATCCATCCGTCTCGCCGAGGTCCAATTAGTGCGATCCTCTCATACCAGCTCCTCCACCCGCACCTAGACTGAACGGTCTTATTCTGTCCACCTGCCTGATGGGGCGTCTATCACCCTTTCAGCTGATTTTGACGCGGTCCAGCTTTCCATCCTGCTCACCGTGGTGAGGGAGGCCCTGCGGTGA
>CAIQOK010000086.1 GCA_903873415.1 uncultured Verrucomicrobiota bacterium
GAATTACAGCATCACCTATGTGCCGGGAACTTTGACTGTCCAGCCCGCGCCGGTGGTGGTGTCGGGAGGGTTGACGGCGGTGAGCAAGGTGTATGACGGGCTGACAGTTGCGACGATCCGGAGCAACGGGGTGGCGTTGAGCGGGCTGCTGGAGGCGGATGCGGGCCGGGTGTTTCTGTCGACCAACGGGTATGCGGCGGAATTCGAGAGGGCAGGGGCCTGGCCGAGCCTTGCGGTGAGGGTGTCGCATCTGGGGTTGACGGGCGGTGGCGGTGCCTCGACGAACTACACGCTGGTGCAGCCGGTGATCCTAGCCGGGGCGGGGATCCTGCCTCAAGGCGTGGCTGTGGCTGAACTGCCAATTGCCAGCAACCTGACGTATGGTCAGTCTTTGGCGAATTCAGGCATCAGCGGCGGGCGCGTCACCAATCTATTCGGGGTGACAGTGGGTGGCACATTCAGCTTCGCCACACCGGACGCCGTGCCGATGGTCGGCAGCGCCAGCGTTCCGGTCCTATTCAGCCCGAGCGACAGTGACAACTATAGCCAGGGCGGCGGCTTTGTGGCCGTATCGGTATCTCCCAAGGCTTTGGTGGTGAGTGCTTTGGACAGGATCAAGAGCTATGGGCAAACTCTGGTCAGTTCGGGCACGGAATTCACCGTCTCGGGGCTTGTTGGCGGCGACACAGTGAGTGCGGTGACTCTGAGCAGTTCCGGCGCTGGGAGCAATTCGCCGGCAGGTGTCTATCCGTGGGTTGTCTCGCAGGCGGAGGGAAGCGGTTTGGGGAATTACAGTATCACCTATGTGCCGGGCGTGCTGACGGTGACTCCTGCGCCGGTGACGGTGACGGACGGCTTGATTGCGGTGGGCAAGGTTTACGACGGCACCACGGCTGCGACGATACGGAGCAATGCGGTGGTTCTGGGCGGCGTGCTGGCTGGGGATGTGAGTGGTGTGTTCCTGTCCACCAACGGATATGTGGCGAGTTTCGAGCGCGCGAATGTTTCGGTCAACTGTTCTGTGAGCGTGACGAATCTGGGTCTTACGGGCGATTTGGCGGTGAATTATATCTTGGTCCAGCCGGTGTCGCTCCCGGGCTCGGCCATTCTGCCGCAGTCCCTGACCTTGCAGGAGGCCCCGGTCGCCAGCGACCTGATCTATGGCCAGTCATTTGTGAGCAGCACCTTGATTGGCGGTCGTGTGGTCGATTCCCAGAGCCGTGCCGTGACCGGTAATTTTAGCTTCTCCCTGCCTGATTTGATTCCTCATGCGGGGCAGGTCACCACCCCGGTGGTCTTCACCCCGTTGGACTCCGAGAACTACACTCCGCTGTCTGCTAACGTCTCCGTTTCGGTGGCTCTAGCCCCCCTGACTCTAACGGTGCGCAATCTGAATAAAGTTTATGGTCAGGTCTCCAGTTTCTCCGGCACGGAATTTTCCATTAGCGGTTTGAATGCAGGTGATACGGTCACCAATGTGAGCTTGGCCAGCAGCGGATCGACCGCGGGGGCCCCGATCGGGCAATACGGACTGGTGGCCAGTCAGGCTTTGGGCAAAGGATTGGAGAACTACGCCATCACCTATCTGCCCGGCAATCTCGCGGTTGGGCCTGCCACTGTTACGGTTGCCAGCGGTTTGAGTGTCGCCGCCAAGATCTATGACGGGTCGACCCGCGCCACCTTGGTTAGCAACAGCCCCGTGCTGGCAGGGGTGCTGGATGCGGATGCGAACGGTGTGGGGTTGTCGACCAACGGCTATTCCGCGAATTTTTCCAGTGCCGGCGCGTCGTTCAATGCCCAAGTGACCGTGTCGAATCTGACCCTCACGGGTGATCTGGCGACGAACTATATTTTGGCGCAGCCGTTGCTTTTGAACGGCGGAGTCATTCTCCCGCAAGTGCTGGCTTTGGCCGCCGCACCCACCGCCACCGGATTGACTTATGGCCAATCTTTCGCCAGCTCCACCCTCTCGGGGGGCAGCGTGACCAATGCGGATGGCGTGGCTATCTCCGGCAGATTTAGTTTTACCACACCTGATGTTGTGCCGGTTGCGGGAACACAGACGGTGCCTGTTGTGTTTGCGCCCGATAACGCCGATAATTACAACTCTTTGATCACTGCCGTTACGGTCGATGTGGCCCCCAGTCCTCTGACCATCACGGCCGGTGCCCTCACCAAGGTCTACGGCCAGACCCTGGTTTTTGCGGGCACGGAATTCAGCGTCGCCGGACTCCAGGCCGGAGATGCGGTAACCAATGTGACTCTCAGCAGTTCCGGTTCCGCGGCGGCCGTTCCTGTGGGCAGCTACGGTGTCTCCGCAGCCCAAGCCCAGGGCCGAGGGCTGGGGAATTATCAGATCACCTATCTGCCCGGTTCCCTTGCGGTTACCCCCGCGCCGGTCACTGTGGCGGGCGGGTTGATCGGCCAGTCCAAGATGTCCGACGGCGGCACGGTTGCGACGATCCGCAGCAATTCGGTGGTGCTGGCGGGCGTGTTGGGCGCGGATGCGAATGATGTGTGGCTTTCGACCAACGGGTATTCGGCCAGGTTCGATCTGCCCAATTCCGGCCTCAACCATGTGGTGACGGTGACCAACCTGTCTCTGACCGGGGCATTGGCTGGGAACTATCTGCTGGAACAGCCCGTGAGCCTGACGGGAGTTGAGATCACGGCGCGGCCTCTGGGACTGGCCACGGCCCCGACGGCCTCGGGTCTGAACTATGGGGAACCGTTCATCTACTCGACCCTGAGCGGCGGGGTGGTGACCAACGAGAACGGCCAGCCCGTTGTGGGTAGCTTTGGTTTTAGCACGCCTGACGCCGTGCCGGGTGCCGGGACGGTGAGCGCGGGGGTCGTGTTCACACCCGGCGCTGGAGTGGATTCCGCGCCGGTTCCGGGCGTGGCGCTCGTGACGGTGGCCCGGCGGCCGCTGAGCGTTCGCGCCTCCGATCTGGGCAAGGTTTATGGCCAGGCGTTGGCCGTCTCCGGGGCGGAATTCTCCGCCACCGGCCTGCTGGCCGGGGATTCCATCACCAATGTGGTCTTCAGCAGTTCTGGTTCCGCAAGCGATGCTGCTGCCGGGGCGTATGAACTGGCGCCCTCGCAAGCGCAGGGGCCGGGTCTGACGAACTACGTTATCGCCTATGTGTCGGGTATTTTAACAGTCACGCCGGCTCCTGTAAGTATTTCCGGCGGTTTGTCGGCTGTGGCGAAAATCTATAATGGCTCCACCCCGGTGCTGCTGCAAAGCAACCGGGTGTCCTTCGCCGGGGTGCTGGCGGGTGATACCAATGGTGTGTTCCTGGTGACCAACGGATACACCGCGCAGCTGGACGGTCCCGGTGCGGCCACCAACCACACAGTCGCCGTGGGCAACCTGGGGCTGAGCGGGAGCGCGGCGGCGAACTATTATCTGCTCCAGCCGGTGACGCTGACCGGGGCGGTGGTTCTGCCGCAAACGCCGGTCTTGGCAGACTTGCCCTCAAGCGCGGCGCTGTTCTTCGGGCAGACCCTTTCGGCGGCCGGCCTGGCCAACGGACGAGCGACCAACACTGCGGGGACCACGCTCTCCGGCCGGTTCCAATTCAACGATCCCGACGCCGTGCCGGACGTGGGCGTCACCAACGTCACGATCCGTTTTATCCCGGGAGATTCGGTCAACTACGCATCGGTGGGCGCCGCGGTGTCGGTGACCGTGAACCGGGCGACCCCGGGATTGGTGCAGGCTCCCGCGGCCGGCGCCATTGTCTATGGGCGTTCACTGGCGGCGTCCGCGCTGGTGGGGGGCGGTATGACCAACGGCTTCAGCGGGGCGGCGGTTCCTGGCGGCTTTGGCTTCGCCAATCCCGGGCAGGTGCCCTCGGCCGGAACCAACGGTGTTCCGGTGGCATTCACCCCGGTTGATTCCGCGCGTTACAACCCTGTCAGCCTGCTGGTGACGGTGCCGGTGAGCCGCCAGACCCCGGGGATCGCCACGCTGCCGTCCGCGGGTCCGCTGAGCTACGGGCAGGCGTTCAGCGCCTGCACCTTGACGGGCGGCACGGTGACCAATCTGGAGGGGGGCAATGTGTCGGGAACCTTTACATTCGCCACGCCTGTCGGGATCCCTGACATCGGGGCGACCAATGCGGCACTGACGTTCACGCCGGACGATCTGCTGGACTACACCGTTGTGAGCGGGTTTGCGCTGGAAGTCGTGGTGCAGCGAGCCGCGCAGACGATTGTCTTCAGCGCGTTGCCGGCCCGGACTTATGGCGGCGCGCCCTTCAGCCTTGGGGCGTCGGTGGACTCCGGCCTTGCCGTCGGCTATGCGAGTTCCGATCCGTCCGTGGCGTCGGTGTCCGGGGACACGGTGACGATTTTGAAGGCGGGCGCGACGGTGATCACGGCCAGCCAGGGCGGGGACGGGAATTACCTTGCCGCGGTGCCTGTGACGCAGACGCTTACGGTGAACCGGGCCGGATCCGGGCTGGTGGCGACGGCCGCCACGACGCCCGTCGGTTATCACGACACGGTGTCGTTCAGCGCCGCCGTTGCGGCGGACGCCACGGGCAATGTGGTGTTCGCCAGCGGGTTGGGAGCGGTCAGCACGAATGTGTTAAGCTCCGGTTTTGCGGCCAGCGCGAGTTTTGGGAACCTGCCCCGCGGCACCAACCTCATCACCGCGAGCTACAGCGGCGACGGCAATTATCTGGGCAGCACCAACACGGTGGCGCAGGTGGTGACGAATCATCCGCCGGTGGCCGGGGTTGTGACGGTGACGCGGACGGCGGGTCTGACGGTCAAGGTGGCGCTGAGCCAGCTTGCGGCGCAGTGGACGGATGCGGACGGGGACGTGTTCACTTTGGTGGGGATGGATGCCGCGAGCACGAACCATTTGGCGCTGAGGGCGATCAGCTGGACCAACGGCGTGGCGCTTGGGGCTGGCGCGGCCAACTTCGGCTACGGATATATCGGGTATCCGAATGGGGCGAATGTGAACGATCAGTTCAATTACACGTTGAGCGACGGGCATGGGGGCACGGTGACGGGCACGGTCACCATTGTTGTTTCGAGCAGTCCGCTGTTCGGTCAGGTGTCGGGCATCAATCCGGCGGCCGGGCATCCGGATCTTGTTTTCCTGGGGCACCCCGGTTACAGCTACCGAGTGCAGCGGGCCACGAGTGTGAGTCCGGCCAATTGGGTGTCGATTTGGACGACCAACGCGCCGGCCTCGGGGCTGTTCCATTACACGGACAATTTTGGTGACCTTGGTGGGATCGCGCCCGGGGCGGCGTATTACCGGCTGTCCTGGACGCCTTGATGCGGTGGGACATGAGGGGATTGAACAATTGAAAGAGCAAAGTATGCGTTTGAAAAAAAGCATGAGACTGCAAGTGCTGATCGCCGGACTGGTGCTGGCGCTTGGGGCGGAGATGGCGCGCGGGGATTTCACCTTTAGCGGGGCGGGGGAGATCCCGGATGGGAATCTGGTGGGGCTGATGTCGATAGGAACGGTGAGCGGTCTGCCCAGTTATCCCTACCGTGTGTTGGGGATGACGGTGACGCTGGACGTGAGCGGCGGGTTCAACGGGGACCTGTATGCGTATCTGGTTGGGCCTGATGAGGCGACGCATGTGAATTTGCTGGGTGTGGCTGGGGGTGATTTCGACCATTCCGGGTCGGGATTGCAGATCACCTTGAGCGATGCGGCGTCGCAGAGTTATCAGAGTGCGGCGCAGGTTGATGGGGGTGTGTTTACCGGGACATATCGTCCGGTGGTGAGTCTTGGGACGTTTACAGGTTCGGCTGCGAACGGGACATGGCGGTTGTATATCGAGGATCAATCGGGAGGAGGAGGGCCAGCGACGTTGAACAGCTGGGGACTGGCGATCTCGACGGCGGCGGTGCCTGAGCCGGACCAGGTTGCGGCGATGGGGTTGTTAGGATTGATGGGTCTGGTGGCGGCGGGGAGGGCCGCAAGCCGCAGAAGGCATTAGGCGAGGGACCACAGGACCACTGTGTGATAGAGGGAGGTCCGGTCTTAGGTTTTTTCAAGCTCCAGAGGAGCGGCACAAACGGGAGCTGTGTCGCCCCTCTGGGTCTTGGTAAGATTTTTGGTGGGTGCGGATCTATAGACAGGTCGCCCCTCCGGGGCTTGAAAGACAGGCAACGGACTACGTGACCACTGGACGGGGTTTTCGTGAAGCTTTAGAGAAGCGGCACCGTGTGATAGAGGGAAGTCGCGCGTTCGGTTTTTTCAAGCTCCAGAGGAGCGACCTGTCTATGGCAGCCAGTCCGAAATAAATTCCAAGCCCCGTAGGAGCGACACAAACCCAGATGCGCTTTGCGCTTGGCCGCACCGTGTCGCCCCTCTGGGGCTTGGGAAGATTTAGTTTTAATTTTGGTTATGGACAGGACGCGCCGGTGAGGCCGCGCCTCTGGCGCTTGAAGGGCAGGCAACGGACGATGGACCACGGATGTTGGACTTTTTCCTGTGATGAGTGCCTTGTTTTTGGGAGCTCGACAGTGGTGACGGATGCAGGCTTACAGGTCGGAAAATCCCCAGTCAGCACATCTCAACGCATCAGGGGATTTTGGCGGGGATTGCAGTCGGGCAAGACCGTGTCTGTTACGGGTGAGGCTGAGTGAA
>CAIQOK010000087.1 GCA_903873415.1 uncultured Verrucomicrobiota bacterium
CGCCGGTCGCGATTACCGGTTGACGGACGTCAGCGGCGAGGTGGTCCAACCTCTGCTGGCGTAAGGGCAGGTTCCGTGAACTGCTGCGAGGGCGATATGCGCCGCGTCGGTCGCTGCCTTCGCCGGCAGGGCCCCAGGTAAGACATGCCTTGTGATTCCGGCCCCTGAAAGTGAAGCATGAAGGTGAAAGCAAGGCCCTAGCCCGTCTTTCGCAACTGGAGGAGATTTTCGTCAATTTTCGGGAATAAATCTTCGAAAAAGCCCGCAAAAGCGGGTCTGAGGGGGTGAAAATGAGTTTGGTGCAGACCTCGCCCCTTCCCAGAGGGTGAAAAAATCAGGTAGGCTACCCGACGGTGATGGAGGCACCCGGCTGGAGGTAAACGGGGAAGGAGTCGACGCCAGGCGTCCGGATTCTAAGGGCAGCCGCCCTATCTTGTTGGAAAGCGCAGCAGACGAACAGGAGGACCGGGCCGAGTTCCAAAGCGGCGGCTTCGGGACGTCATGGTATTCCGGAAATACAGTTTTCCTGCGGTTCCAGGTCGCGACGGCCCACGCCTGGGATTATCGTCGACCCGGGTTTCCGCTCGGCCATTCAGGTCATCCTGGAGGTCCTGTCCTTCGGCACCGCCTTCAATGCCGTTAAACAGCCCACAGATGCAACCGGTGCTGGCAACGACTTCGAGGCATTGGAAAAGCGTAAGCGTCCGCCCATCCACATCTCCCCGGCGAGGCTGATGGCTGGTCAACTGTCCCAGGAGGACCGAGAAAGTCGCCGCCGTCAGATTATCGAACGAATGGTGACTGTGGGTTAGGCATTGGCAGCGCCCGTTTAATTGCTGAAATCCGTCGCCCCCCCTAACTACATCAGCACGACCTACGATCAGGCATCAGCGAAGCAGAAGAATGCGGGTGACCGACGCGGGCAGCCAAAGATGTACGATTTGGAAACAGACGCCCCCGTCCGCGTTCGGTCCAGTGATTTTGTTAGACATTTTTGGATGAAGGCCTATCGCCCTTCTGATACGAGCGTCCATTTCCCTGCTAGCTTCTCGACATGCTCGTTATTGAAGGGTGGCTTCGATATAAATCGCTTGACGTCTTCCGCGTCCTTATATTTTCGGTATATCATTTTTGACCATCCAACTCTCCGGTAACCTATTTCTATCTCATATGGATAATGATCCCAAAATGGTTTCTCGATGGATATGCAACCTGCAAGACGCACAAGCTCCTCCATTTTGGAAAACATGTCCATTGAAACGCCCGCATAACCCAAGGCCTTGCTCACCCTGGTCGAGTTCACGGGAGAATGGAATAGCTCGTGCTTGAACCGTGCAGGGATGTTTTTCTGTCAAAGTCTTCTTTGTCCAAAATCCATAAATCTACCTGTCCCCACTCGTTGAACTCCACATAATCAATTCCCGGGTGTGCGCGAAAATAAGCCGCAAGCTCTTCAATGGCGATTTGGTTCGCCTGAAAGTGAGAAACCGCGTCGTTCCGTGCTCCTCCCGGGGTGCAGCCCAAGAGGATGACGAGGCAAAACATGAAAATGGCGGTTGTCTTGCCCTTGTATCCCCAACCGAAGCACTCCTTTTTCCAGACCTCGGCAAAACCTCTTTTGGTGGAAGCCGTTTCTCCCGTGGCATCCTGGGTGCCAACGAGTTCCCCATTCCTGGTGACTGGCTGTCGGTAGCAAAGGAATTCGCGCTTCGGGTCTGCTTCCACGGGTGTTTGAACACCTGGCATTTGGCGGAGCCCGTCAAAGTGGGATTGGTAAAATGCCGATTCCTTGGAGTCGGCTCTCGCCCAAATAGCTTTGAATTCGGTGGGGGGCATTTTGATTTCCGCCGGCATTGCCGCTGGTTCCAGTCGCTTTACAGGTAGGAAGTCAGTGAAACAAGCTGATGTCCAAGAAAAACGGCTAGGAAGTACCCGATTCAATCCGTCCGTCTTCACCCAGGAGGATATCCGGACGGACGGACAACTGCCCAGAGTCTAACCGTTCGTGTCGCCATGAGACAATCTGGTAACAAGAAGCTCGAGCGGAGTGCGAAAGGCTGTCGCCTACGGCGAGTGGTTAGGTCGCCGACTCTGTGAAACACTCATAACACCCTCTCAAAGACTGGCAGCCGCTTCCGCAAAACAGCACCGACCGGGCCAAGCAATCGGTCGTTACGCAAGAATGCACGGACGGAACGACCC
>CAIQOK010000088.1 GCA_903873415.1 uncultured Verrucomicrobiota bacterium
GCGCGATTACGAGACCACGGACTCCAGCGCAGAGGCTTTGGTATATATTGCAATGATACGAATCCAACTCCGCAGACTCGCTTGATTGCTGGACGATCATGACTTTTCAGACAGGCTCTGAGGGTTTTCGGCTTGAACAAAGCCTGGCGGTCGCATATCAGGTTGTGATATGAAAGCACACTCGGAGTTCTGCCTCCGTCTGTTTGGGGCGCGTTTTACATGAGCACTCCGGTTCAAATCCAGCGGCTGAATGTGCTGGGGGTTGGGGTTGGGGTCCTGAATCTGGATTCGGCCTTGGGGGCGATCCGTCAGGCCCTGGAGCATAAAACCCGGGGATATGTGTGTGTGACCGGAGTTCACGGTGTGATGGAAGCCCGGCGCGATCTCCGGTTGCGGGGCATTCTCAATGGCGCTTTGCTTAACACTCCGGATGGGATGCCTATGGTCTGGATGGGGTGGTTGCGCGGATTCCGGCAAATGAACCGGGTCTATGGCCCGGACCTGATGAATAGGGTTTGTGACTGGTCGCGCGGGCGGAATTACACCCACTTCTTGTATGGGGGGGCCGAAGGCGTGGCCCAGGATCTGGAGCGGAAGTTGAAAGCCAAATTTCCCGGCCTTAACATTGTCGGCACCTACACACCGCCCTTTCGGGCTCTCAACGAGCAAGAAGAGGCCGAGTTGATACGGACGATGAACCGGCTCAAGCCTGATATTGTCTGGGTTGGGCTGAGCACTCCCAAGCAGGAGCGGTTCATGGCGGAATATTGGCAGCGTCTGGAAGCGACGCTCTTTTTTGGGGTGGGGGCGGCTTTTGATTTTCATACCGGCCGGGTGCGTCAGGCACCCCGTTGGATGCAGCGCAGCGGGTTGGAGTGGTTCTTCCGGCTGGTCTGCGAGCCGCGCCGGCTCTGGCGGCGGTATTTTCGGAACAACCCGCTTTTTCTCCTTCATGTTTGCCGCCAGCTTGCTGGCTTCAAGGGCTACGGCCTGAAGTAGGCATTGTTTCCGGTCCCGTGCCGTTGCCGAATTTCATTGAGAGGGGCAACGACTTTGTGTTAATAAGAGCCATTGTTGTGCACATGAACGAGCCGGTCACAGCCTCCACTTCGTCCGATCCCGGGGTTCTTGATGAGTTTCAAACTGAACTCATTGACTTCTGGTCTCGCGTGCCGAACAAATGTTTCTTTTTTTGCCTGTTGTCGGTCTGGGTCGCTTTGTTTCAGTTTCTTGGCAATTCAACCTTCGGTTATGTCGACACACCCTCCTTGTTCGGATGGATGTTCAACTCCTATCTTGCCCGCGAACCGGACGGCAGCCTAAGCGATGACAGTCTCGGTATGTTTGTTCCTTTCATTGTGCTCTGGTTGCTCTGGGGGCGTCGCGGGAAACTGACCGCCACGGCTCCGGGATTTTGGTGGCCGGGTCTTTTTCTTCTCGCGATGGCGGTTGGCCTGCATTTGCTGGGCTATTTGGTGCAGCAACCCCGTGTTTCCATGATCGCCCTTTTTGCGGGGGGGTATTCGTTGATGGGGTTGTCCTGGGGGTGGAGGTGGTTGCGAAAAAGTATTTTTCCTTTGTTTCTGTTGGCCTTCTGCGTGCCGCTCGGGCCGCTGCTTTTGCCAATCACCTTTCCCTTGCGCTTGGCTGCCGCTGGGATTGTGGAGTTCATCGCCCGAGCCATTCTTGCACTGGACGTGGTTCGCATCGGCACCATGCTCAGCAATCCGGTTAATCACTATCAGTACGAGGTGGCGGCGGCCTGCAGTGGGATCCGGAGTTTGATTGGGCTGGGTTTGGTGGCGACGATTGTGGCGTTTCTCAATTATCGGATGTTGCGGTGGCGGCTTGTCCTAATCGCTCTGGCTGTGCCTTTGGCGGTGGCGGGAAATGTTGTGCGCCTGCTCACCATAGTTCTTGCGGCGGAGTTCGGAGGACAGGAGGCGGGTGATTTTGTCCATAGCGGCGGTCCCGGAGGGTTGCTCAGCCTGCTCCCATATCTGCCGGCGATGTTTGGATTGGCCTTCGTTGTCCGGCAGTTTCAGGAACCCCACAGACCCGAGGGCAAGGCCGTATGAGCAGGCAGACAGGGGTTTTGGCGGCGGCGGCGCTGGCGTTAATGCTGGGTGGCGCATCTCTGGTCAACCACTTCCGCACACACCAGCATCTGGGGCGACCCGGGATCAAAGTCGTGGCGTTCCCGACGGGAGGTAAAATGGATTTTGATTTGCCGGAACGCGTGGCTGGGTTCACTTCTGAAACAATGCCGCAGTCGGAGTTGGTGACCAATTTGCTGCCCAAGGACACCAGTTTCGCCCAGCGGATTTATCGCGCACCGGACGGTTTTTGGGCCCAGGCAAACATCATCCTCATGGGGACAGACCGGACGAGCATTCACAAGCCGGAATACTGCCTGCACGGTCAGGGTTTGGATGTTTTGGAAAAATCGGTGGTGTCGCTGTCCATTGCGCTTCCGCGCCCCCATGACCTGACCGTGGCCAAATGGGTGGTCAGCAATCCGCAGCAGGGCTGGCGGGGTATTTATGTCTTCTGGTTTGTGGCCGATGGAGAGCAGACCGCCAGTCACTGGCAGCGGATTTGGTGGCTGGCCCGGGATCTGATTCACACCGGTGTTTTGCAGCGCTGGGCCTATGTGAATTATTTGGCACCCTGCGAACCGGGCCAGGAGGGGGCCGCTTTCGAGCGGTTGAAGAGGCTTATCGGCGCCTCTGTGCCGGAATTTCAGGAGCCCTCCCGGTTGCTGACCGATCCGGCCGGGGCCGGGGAGCGGTCGGACTGACGGGTTGAGTGGCATGTTAAATCAAAAAAAGCACATTCGCAAGCAGGCCCATCAGTTTATGGATGCCTGCCTCTTTGCCTTAAGCTTCTGGCTGGCCTACCAGTTGCGTTCGAGTGATTTGATCCTCGACTGGTTTGCCATGGGGCCTGTGGTGCCCTTTACGGAATACGCCTGGCTTTTCCTGATACTTGTTCCTTTGGCGCCGCTGATTATGGATGCCCAAGGGTTTTATCAACGTCCGGAACATTGCTCCCGTTGGACGACGAGTTTAGTGCTCTTCAAAGCATGTGCACTCATTTCCTTGTTTGTGGTCCTGGCGCTTTTTCTCAAACACAGTGCGCCCATTGCCCGCGGGGTCGTGGTCTGGTTCGGTTTTTTGAGTTTCGGGGTGGTTTTTTTGAAGGAGGAATTTTTCAGGGTCTGGCGGCGCAGTCTGCTCTCGCAATCCCAATTCCGCCGGCATTTCATTCTGGTGGGCAGCGGCCGGGAGACCCTTGAAATCCGACGCGAACTTCAGGCAAGGCCTGATGAGGGCATTGATATTCTGGCTGAACTGGATTTCAACGGAGGCACGGTGGAGCAATTGATACAGCTCATCCACGAGCATAGTGTCAACGGGGTTATTCTAAGCGCCACCCACACCTTTTTTGAGCAGGTGGAGCAGGCCGTCAGGGCCTGTGAACTGGAGGGGGTGGAGGCGTGGTTGGTGGCGGACTTTTTCAAAACAAGTGTTTCCCGGGCGAGTTTTGACCAGCTCTATGGCCGACCGGTGATGGTTTTCCGGGTCACGCCCCAGGATTCCTGGCAGGTGGTGTTGAAACCCCTCATCGATTTCTTCGGGTCTCTCCTGCTCCTGCTCCTCTTGTCACCTCTACTGTTTGCCGTGGCGGTATTGATCCGAGCCACATCCTCCGGCCCGATCTTTTTTCGCCAGAAGCGCTCCGGCCTCAACGGCCGGCCGTTTACCATTCTCAAATTCCGCACCATGGTGGCCGATGCCGAGGTGAGAAAGGCCGAGTTGCAGGCCTACAATGAAATGAGCGGACCGGTGTTCAAGATGACCCGCGATCCCCGGGTCACCCCCTTGGGACGGTTTTTGCGCAAATACAGTCTGGACGAGTTCCCGCAACTGCTCAATGTGCTCCGCGGTGAAATGAGTTTTGTGGGGCCGCGTCCGCTGCCGGTGGATGAGGTGAAGCGTTTCGATGACCATTCCCACCGCCGCCGGTTGAGTGTCAAGCCGGGCCTGACCTGCTTGTGGCAGATCAGCGGCCGCAACAACCTCACCGATTTCAAAGAATGGGTGCGGTTGGACCTGGATTATATTGACCGTTGGTCGCTGTGGTTGGATTTTAAAATCGTTGTGCAGACTGTTCCGGTTGTTCTTCTGGGGACCGGGGCGAAATAAACGCAGCCTTGGAAAGAGGGGGGAGGATTTTGGTTTTTGCCGGTCACCGCCGCGCCACATGCCGCAGAGCGGATCTTAAACCCGATTATGACACGAAAATTAAAAAAATCAGCCTCTGGCCTCACCTCTGTCGTCACCGGTGTCGCCGGTTTTCTGGGGTCGCACCTTGCCGACTTGCTTCTGGCGCGCGGTCATAAAGTTATTGGTATTGATAACTTCATCACCGGCGCGGTGGATAATATTGCGCATCTGGGTGGCCACACAAAATTCAGGTTTATCGAGCAGGATGTGACGGAATTTATTTTTCTGGAGGGGGCTGTCGACTATGTCTGGCACTTCGCCTCGCCAGCCAGCCCGATTGATTACCTTAAAATCCCCATTCAAACCCTCAAGGTAAGCTCGCTGGGGACTCACAAGGCACTCGGGCTGGCCAGAAACAAAGGCGCGCGGTTCTTTCTAGCCTCCACTTCGGAGATCTATGGTGATCCGCTTGTGCACCCTCAGCCTGAGGAATACTGGGGCAACGTCAACACTATCGGCCCGCGCGGCTGTTACGACGAGGCCAAACGTTTTGCCGAGGCTCTGGTCATGGCCTATCACAGGGAGCACGGCATGGAAACCCGCATCGTTCGCATTTTCAACACCTACGGGCCGCGCATGAGGCTCAATGATGGACGGGTGGTCCCCGCTTTCATCAGCCAGGCGCTCCGCAACAAGGCGCTGACCATCTTTGGTCAGGGAAGTCAGACGCGCAGTTTCTGTTATGTCTCCGATCTTATCGAAGGGATCTACCGGTTGATGATGAGCGACTATGGATTGCCCATGAACATTGGCAATCCTACGGAGCTGACGGTGTTGGAATTTGGCCGCGAAATCCTTCGGGCCACTGGTTCACGGAGCAAAATCAGCCACAAACCGCTGCCGCAGGATGATCCCAGACAACGTCGACCCGATATCGCCAAGGCGAAGGCGATCTTGAAATGGGAGCCGCAGGTGGCGCTTGCCGAGGGCCTGGTTAAAACAATCGAATACTTCCGTCAGAAAGTGTGAGGGTATTCCGCCCCCTTTGAGTCATGCCTGAAAACACGGCCCGGCTGAAGAAGGCGGGACGCTGCAGATTCCGGCAGTGACAGTTTCGATCCGGGTATTCAGCAGGTTGCCGTGCGGATTGTGCGGCGTCCACGACGGGGGCGGCCGGCGAATCTTTTTCGCAAGTTCTCAAAGGCCAGATAGACAACAGGTGTGGTGAAGAGCGTGAGCGTTTGCGAGAGGAGCAGCCCCCCCACCACCGCGATGCCCAGAGGCCGGCGCAACTCGGAGCCGGTGCCCATGCCCAGCGCCAGAGGCAGGCTTCCCAGAAGTGCCGCCATCGTTGTCATCATGATCGGGCGGAACCGGATGACGCAGGCCTGGTAAATCGCCGCTTCCGGGCTGAGCTGGTCCTGCCGCTGCACTTCAAGGGCGAAGTCCACCATCATGATGGCGTTCTTTTTTACAATCCCCATCAGGAGGATGATTCCAATGAATGAGACGAGGGACAGGTCGTAGCCGAAAAGCATCAATGCAAGCAGGGCGCCGACGCCCGCCGATGGCAGCGTGGAGAGGATGGTCAGGGGATGGATCAAGTTCTCATAAAGCATTCCCAGCACGATGTAGACGGTGAAGAGCGCGGCGGCAAACAGGAGCGGCAGGTCGGCCAAGGAAGCTTTGAATTGCTGCGCCGAGCCTTGGAAACTGCCATTCACGCTGGCCGGCATGCGCAGTTCCTCTTTCGCCTGCTCGATCAGATCCGTCGCCTGTCCCAGAGAGACGCCCTGCGGGAGGTTGAAGGAAAAAGTGACAGATGGGAATTGTCCCTGATGGTTCACAGACAAAAAGGCGTTTCCGGATTGAAATGCGGCGATGCTGGCCAGAGGCACCGGCGGTCCGGCAGCAGAGGGGACATAAATTTTGTTCAGGGCGGAGGGATCGCGTTGCAATTCCGGCAGCACCTCCAGAATGACGTGGTGCTGGTTGTAGCGCTGATAAATCGTGGAAACTTGTCGCTGCCCGAAGGAGTCGTAAAGCACGGCATCAATCGCCCGGGGCCAGACCTCCAACCGCCCGGCGGCGGCGCGGTCGATCACCACATTGGCCTGCAATCCTCGGGTTTGCTGATCGGTGTTCACATCAGTCAATTGCGGTATTGTCCGCAGCTTGGTCAGCAGTGCTGTGGACCAGTGATTTAACTCGGTCAGATCGGGCGAGGTTAAAGCGTATTGATATTGTCCTGCCAAGAGCCTGCCTCCCACACGAATGTCTTGGACGGATTGCAGCCTGAGCGTGATGCCTTCGATCGCCGCCAATTTCGGTCGCAGTCGCGCAATCACCTCGTCCACGCTGGATTTCCGCTGCCCCAGTGGTTTGAGGGAGATGAACATGCGGCCGTTGTTGACGGTGCCGTTCCCGGAGGCCGCGCCGATGAACGAGCCGAAATTGTAAACGGCCGGATCGTCCAGGAGGATGGCCGCCACGCGCTTTTGCAACCGGGCCATGTGTTCAAAGGAAACATCCTGTGCCGCTTCGCTGGCGCCGAAAATCATTCCGGTGTCCTGCTGCGGGAAGAACCCTTTTGGCACAATAGTGTAAAGCCAGAGTGTCACGACAAGTGTGACGGCGCTCAGGAGCAGCATGAAGGGTTGATGGCGCAGGACCCAGCGCAAGCCCTGCTCGTAGCCGGCCAGCAGCCACCGGAAGGAACCCTCGCAAACACGATGGAAGACACCCGGCTTGCGGTAGTGGGATTCCGGCTTTAGAAAACGGGAACAAAGTGTCGGGGTCAGTGTCAGGGAAATGACGCCGGAAACCAGGATGGCCAGGCTCAGGGTGACGGCGAATTCGTGAAACATGCGCCCGATCAGACCTCCCATGAACAGGAGCGGGATGAAAACAGCCACCAGCGAGGTGCTCATGTAGATGACGGTGAAACCAATCTGCCGCGCCCCTTTGTGCGCTGCGGAAAACGCCGGCTCGCCCTTCTCGATAAAGCGAAACACATTCTCAATCACCACAATCGCATCGTCCACCACGAAACCGACGGAGATGGTCAGCGCCATGAGCGAAAGATTATCCAGACTGTAATGGAGCATATACATTCCGCCGAGCGTGCCGGCTATCGCCAGCGGCACAGTAATGCTCGCAATGAACGTCGGCCAGAACCGGCGCAGAAACAGAAAAATCACCAGAACCACCAACCCCACCGAGAGGGCCAGTGAAAACTGCACATCGTGAAACGAGGCGCGAATGGTCTGCGTGCGGTCGCTGATCTGGGATATTTTTATGCCCGGGGGAATCCAGGTATGAATTTGCGGAAGCACTGCTTTGACGCGGTCCACCGTATCAATTACATTAGCCCCTGCTTGTTTGAAGAGGATTACCAGGACGGCCGGGTTTGTGCCCGCCCATCCACCCAAGCGGGCGTTTTCCACACTCGCAACGACCTTGCCCAGCGCTTCGAGCTTGAGAGAAACCCCCTTTTTCGTGTTGAGAATCAAAGACCGATAGTTTGCCGCATCGCCGATCTGGTCGTTGCTTTCCAGAGTGTAGGAGGTCGTGGGCCCATCGAGACTGCCCTTGGGGAAATCCACGTTGACGCCGCCCAGCAACGAGCGGACATCCTCCATCCCGAGGCCGGCGGCTGCCAATGCGACCGGATTTATCTGGATGCGGATTGCTGATTTCTCCCCGCCGCTGATGATCGCCTGGCTGATTCCTTCAATCTGGCTTAAGCGCTGTCCTATGATCTCATCGGCGCATTCAAAAATCCGCGTGGTGGGCAGCGTCTCGGAGGTCAGGCCAAGAATCATAATCGGGGAGTCGGCCGGATTGATCTTGCGATAGGTGGGCGGGCCGGGCAGGTCCAGGGGGAGATCAGCCCGTGAGGCGTTTATGGCGGCCTGCACGTCACGCGCCGCATCGTCCACACTCCGGTTCAAATCGAATTGCAGGGTTACCGAGCAGCCGCCCAGCGTGCTGACCGAGGTCATTTCCGTCACGCCGGAAATCTGGCCGAGCCGTTTCTCCAGCGGGGCGGCAATGGAGGATGCCACCGTCGCCGGGTCCGCCCCAGGCAGGCTGGCGGAAACCGAGACCACGGGATAATCCACCCGCGGAATCGCCGCGACTGGCAGGAAACGGTAGGCCACGACACCGAGTATGAACAGTCCTATGGCCAAGAGGGAGGTTCCCACCGGGCGCCGGATGAAGGGCTCTGAAACATTCATCGAAAATCAAGGTTAGGGGGTGCCGCCGGCGGGTTGAACTCCCGGTAAACACGGCGCAGTCCGCCCCCGGCGCATCCGGTGTCCGAGGCGGTCCAAGTACAGGTAAATCACAGGCGTGGTGTAGAGGGTGATGAATTGCGAGAGCAGCAGTCCGCCGACAATCGAGATGCCCAATGGCCTGCGCAGCTCCGAGCCGGTGCCGTGTTCCAGCGCCAGCGGCAGCGCGCCGAGCAGCGCCGCAAAGGTCGTCATCATAATGGGCCGGAACCTCAGCAGGGAGGCCTGATAAATTGATTTTTCCGGCGGCAAACCCTCGTTTCGTTCGGCATCCAGAGCGAAATCAATCATCATGATCGCGTTTTTCTTCACTATCCCGATGAGCAGAATGATGCCGATGAGGGCAATCAGCGACAGTTCAACGTGAAAAATGAGCATGGCCGCCAGAGCGCCGACGCCGGCCGACGGGAGGCTGGAAAGAATCGTGATCGGGTGGATGTAGCTTTCATAGAGCACTCCCAGCACGATATAAATCACAATAATGGCAGCAAGGATTAGGAAAGGTTCGCTTTTGAGAGAGGTGCGGAACTCCGCCGCGCTGCCTGAGAAGGTGGCTGCGACAGTTTCTGGCAGCGCGATTTCTTTTTCGGCTGCTTCAATTGCCTGGACCGCCGCGCTGAGCGAACTGCCCGGGCTGAGGTTGAACGAGAGCGTCACGGATGGAAACTGGCCCTGGTGTGTGATGGACAGCGGGGCCGTTCGGATGGTTAATTTGGCGAACGCACTCAACGGGACCATCTGTCCTGTGGTGGAGGCGACGTGGATTTTTCCCAATGATTCCGGTGTCCGCTGGAATTGGGGCTCGGATTCGAGGATCACCCGATACTGGGTTAGCTGGGTGAATATGATCGATACCTGTCTTTGACCGAAGGCATCATAGAGTGTTTGGTCGATGGCCTGAGGTAGAATGTTCAGCCGTGCCGCCGCATCGCGATCCACATCCACCATCACCTGGAGCCCGCCGTTTTGCTGGTCGGACGCAACATCCCTCAGTTCCGGCCTGTTCCGCAAATGTGCCAGCAGTTTGGGTCCCCATGCCGCCAACTCGATTTCATCGGCATCCTGCAAGGTGTATTGGTATTGAGTCCGGCTGACCCTGCTGTCGATCTGCACATCTTGAACCGCTTGCATGAAAAGGGATATGCCCTCAATCCCCCTGGTGGCCTCGCGCAGGCGGTCGATGATCTCTCCGGCACCGATTTTTCGTTGGTTCCGTGGCTTGAGGCCGATATAAATCCGGCCGGTGTTCACCGTGGCGTTGATCGTGCCGGTACCGACAAAGGAGGCAACGCTGGCCACATCGGGGTCCTGCCGCACTGCTTCCGCCACCTCGCGCTGTCGCGCCAGCATGGCTTGGAAGGAAATGGACTGGGCCGCATCGGTTACTCCCAAAATCAGGCCGGTGTCCTGCTGCGGTAGCAATCCTTTGGGCACAATGATATAGAGCCAGAGGGTGGCAAAGAGCGTGAGGACGGCGACACCCAGCGTGAAGGGTTGGTGGCGCAGCACCCATTGCAAACTGCGGTCGTAGGCGCCGAGCAGGGCCTGAAACGCGCCTTCAGTGGCGTGGAAAAAACGCCCGTGCCGTTCCTCTTTTTCCGGTTTGAGCAGCCGCGCACACATCATGGGGGTGAGCGTCAGTGACACGATTGCGGACACTGCGACCGCGACACTGAGGGTGAAGGCAAATTCCTGGAACAGCCGGCCGACGATGCCTGTCATGAAGAGCAGGGGGATGAACACCGCGATGAGAGAAACGCTGAGCGAAACGATGGTGAATCCAATTTGTCTGCTCCCCTTTAGCGCCGCTTCCATGGGTGTCTCGCCCAGTTCAATGAATCGCACGATGTTTTCGATCATTACAATCGCATCGTCCACAACGAACCCGGTCGAGATGGTCAAGGCCATGAGGGACAGATTGTCCAAGCTGAAGCCGGCAAGCTTCATGACCCCGAAAGTGCCGATCACCGCCAGCGGCAGTGCGATGCTTGGAATGACCGTTGCCCAGAGCTTACGCAGAAAGACGAAGATCACCATGACAACCAGCGCCACTGTGAGGAGCAGGGTGAATTGCACATCGGTCACCGAGGCCCGGATGGTTTCGGTGCGGTCGGTAAGGATTGCCACCTTGACGGCGGAAGGAAGGGACGCGCCGAGTTGCTTGAGCATCGCCTTTACCCGGTCGGCAGTCTGGATGATGTTGGCTCCCGGCTGTCTTTGAATATCGAGGATCACTGCCGGTTTGCCGCCCACCGCTGCCGCGAGTCGTACGTTTTCAACGGAATCCAACACCTCGCCCACGTCTCCGAGCCGGATCGGCGAGCCGTTGCGGTAGGCGATGATGACGGGGCGATATTCGGCTGCGGAGACAATCTGATCGTTCGCCCCGATCGAGTAGGTTTGGCGTGCTCCATCCAAGCTGCCTTTCGGGGCGTTGAGATTGTTTTGAACCAGTGCGGTGCGAATGTCCTCAAGCCCGAGTCCAAGGGCTGCCAAGGCCGTCGGGTTGACCCGGACGCGGACGGCGGGCTTTTGGTTGCCTTCGATTGTGACCAGTCCGACACCTCTGACCTCGCTGAGTTTTTGCGCCAGCACAGTGTCGGCAAGGTCGTTGACCTTTTCCAGCGGTAGGGTATCCGAAGTTACCTGTAGTGTGAGGATGGGTGTGTCGGCAGGATTGACCTTGCTGTAGGTGGGCGGGTTGGGCATCTGCGGCAGGATGCCGCCTGCGGCGTTCATGGCCGCCTGCACATCCTGTGCGGCAGCGTCAATGTCCCGGTCCAGCGCGAACTGCAACGTGATGGCGGCGTTGCCAAACGAGCTGCCCGAGGTCATCGTCGTCAGACCGCTGATCTGGCCAAACTGGCGTTCCAAGGGTGTGGTGACTGACGAAACCATCACGTCCGGGCCCGCGCCGGGAAATTGTGCCGTGACTTGGATCGTCGGGAAATCCACCGGTGGCAGCGCCGAAATCGGCAGCGATGAATAGCCGAGCAGTCCCATCAGCACGACCCCGATCATCAGCAGAGAAGTGGCGATCGGGCGGCGTATGAACGGTTCGGAAATGTTCATGGGGCGGCGGCACCCGGTTTGCCGGAGTTGCGTGCCGCTTTGCCCAACTTGCTCTCCGGGTCGCCAAGGGTCACGCGCGAGTGGGCCTGCAGTCTATACTGGCCATCCACCACCACCCATTCGTCGGGCGACAGGCCGCTGTCGATTAGCGCCTGGCCATCCTGGATCTGGGCGACTGCGATGGGTTGCATCCGGACTTGTTTGACATCCCGCCCCCCATGCCCGGCAGCGGATGGAGGGTTTGTTGAAGCTGTTTTTAGGGGTTCAATCACAAAGGCATAAGTGCCGTCCGGGCCCCGTTGCACCACCGGGGCCGGCACCACGATTCCGTTGGTGCGGGAGTCCAGAAGGAGGCGGGCATTGACGAATTGGCCGGGCCACAGGGCCAGTTTTGTGTTGGGGAAGTTTGCCTTGAGTTTGATTGTGCCTGTCGTGATCTGGTTGTCCACGACGGCGAGTTTGCCGCGATCCAAAACAGTCTGGTTGTCGCGGTCAACCGCCAGTACTGTCAATTCCCCACTGGTCATCCGGGCATGGATCCGGGGAAGGGTTTGTTCCGGCAGGGTGAAAAGGACCGAAATGGGCCGCAACTGGGTGAGAACGACCAACCCGTTCGCATCGCCGCTGTGCACGATGTTGCCGACATCCATCAGCCGGATGCCTGTACGGCCTTCGATCGGTGAACGGATGGATGTGTAATCCAGCTGGACTTTGGAGCTCTCAATGGCCGCCTGATCCGCATCCACCGTCGCGGCCAGCTGGTCCACCAGATATTGTTGAGTGTCATAATCCGACCGGGCGAGTATTTTGGCGTTGAGTAGATCTTGGTCCCGCTGCAATTGGATTCTGGCGTTGGCCAGAACGGCTTCATCCTGTTTTTTCTTCGCTTGGTTTTGATCCAGTTGGGCGAGGTAGGGTGCGGGGTCGATTTCTGCCAGAAGGTCGCCCGGTTGCACGTCCTGCCCCTCTTGGAATCCGAGTTTGAGCAACTGTCCGTCCACTCTGGTGCGAATAGTTACCGTGTTGAATGCCTGTACGGTGCCCAAGCCGTCGAGGTATATGGCCACGTTGGTTTCAATCACCCGACCTGCTATCACTGGCACCGGAGGTTGGAACCCGCCGGCTGATGTTGGAGTCTGGGATGCCGCTGGTCTTCCGCTGTGCTTTCTCAGCCATACCGCGGCGACTATAATCAGGAATAAAATCAGGCCTTGGACAATCCATCGGGGTCTTTGGGGGCTTTGGCCTTCTGGAACCGAGTCCTCGTTGCGGATCCGATCAGGCCCGGTCAAAGGATGAGCGCCCTCTGTGGGATTGTTTTTCTGCATGAACGGAACGGTTGCAAAATGCCTAGGGGAAAGCGATTTAATTACTTTCTGCGCAGGGTCGAGAAAAACTGTGTGCGCGATGCGCCAGGCGTTTCTCAAGCCGGAGAAAGCCGGTGCTACGGGTTCAAACCTATTTTTTCAAAAATGCGCTGAACAGGTCGATTGGCAGGGGGAGGAATGTGGTGGTGTTGTGTTCGCTGGCCATTTCCCGCATGGTCTGCAGATAGCGCAATTGAAGGGCAATCGGTTCCTTGGCGATCATGGCGGCTGCCTGAACCATTTTCTCGGCGGCTTGGAATTCCCCCTCGGCATTGACCACTTTCGCGCGGCGTTCCCGCTCGGCTTCGGCCTGCTTGGCCATTGCCCGTTTCATGCTGTCCGGCAGCGCCACATCTTTAACCTCCACCGCAGTGACCTTGATGCCCCAAGGCTCGGTCTGGCGGTCGATGATTTCCTGGAGCTTCTGGTTGATCACGTCGCGCTGGGAGAGCAGGTCGTCCAAGGGGGCCTGTCCTAGCACGCTGCGCAAAGTGGTTTGCGCGATGAGGGATGTGGCCTTCCAATAGTTTTCCACCTTCACCACCGCCGCATTGGGATCTACCACGCGGAAATAGACCACGGCATCAACCGTGGCCGGCACATTGTCCCGGGTCATGATCTCCTGTTTGGACACGTCAATGGTCACCACCCGCAGATCCATCCGGACCATGCGGTCCACCACGGGAATGAGGAAGACTAAGCCGGGGCCTTTTGCCCCGATAAGTTTGCCAAGCCGGAAGATGACTCCCCTCTCGTATTCACGCAGGATACGCATGGCCTGCGGCAGGATGAAGGCGGCGATGATAAAAACCAGAATGACGCCCGAGCCGAGTTTTGTGATTATGCTGATGATGTCCATAATTTCAGGTTAGGTTTTTTTTGGTTTTACTTTTAATGTCAACCCTTCGACGGCCAGAATTTCGACGGGTTGGTTTGCCGCAATTTCAACCTCGCTCACGGCCCGCCAGGACTCTCCCTCGACAAAGACCCTGCCCCCGGAGGAGTCGATCGGCGACTGGGCCGGGGTGACTTTGCCGAGCATGGTTTCGCGACCGGAGCGCACGGGCAGGAATTGGGCCTGCAGCCCGGCCGCCACCACAAAGACAAAAAACAGCGCGGTCAGGCCTGTGGCGGGGAGGATATACCAGAGCGAGAGTCGGAACTCCGGATCAGCACGATTGAAGAGCATCAGCGCTCCGAAAAAAAACGCCGCCACGCCGCCAAACGTCAACACCCCGTGGGTTGGCGCGTAGATATCGATCACGAACAGAGCCACCGCCAGTGCCAGAAAAGCCACGCCAATGATGTTGACCGGCAGGATTGCGGACATGTAGAGCACGAGGAGCAGCGCGATGGTTCCCGCCACTCCCGGCAGAACCGCTCCGGGACTGCTCAGTTCACCTATGATCCCGTAGATCACCACCAGCATGAGGATGAACATGACTTCCGGGCGAAGGACCAGCTGCAGGAAACTCTCACGTCCTGTCATGGGAATCTCCACCACTTGCGCATCGGCGGTGTGCAGTTTGCGTCCGTTGATTTCGAGGTCGTTTACTTGTTGTAGCAAGTCGGTAAGGTCTTTGGCTATCAGATCGATGACTTTGCGGCTCAGGGCTTCCTCGGCGGTGATAGCGGCGCTTTCAACCACGGCGGCCCGGGCCCAGACCGCATTGCGATGACGTTTTTCGGCAATGGACTCGGCAAAACTGGCTGTGAAGTTTTCCTGCTTCTTTTTCATCACCTCATCTGTCTTCTCAGCTTCGCCTCCCAGTCCGATACTGACGGGATGAGCGGCTCCAATGCTGGTATGCGGCGCCATGGCGGCAATGTCTGCAGCCATCGTGATAAACACTCCCGCGCTTCCAGCGCAGGCCGGTGCCGGGGCGACATAGACTAGGATTGGGATCTTGGCGTCATAGAATTTTTGCACGATCTCCTTTGTGGAATCCAACAACCCTCCAGGAGTGTCGAGCTGGAGAATCAAACAACTGTCCCCCCTTGCAGTTGCCAGATTCAGAGCACGGTCGATGTAGCTGGCTGTGGCGGGGCCGATGGCGCCCTTGACTTGAACCAAGCCGACGGTGGTCGCGTGCAGTTGCAGAGGTGACGCGAATAAACTGATTAGTAGGATTGATTTCCAGATCCGCATATTACTCCTTGTGGCCTGAAGATAACCCACTTGGCACGGCTGGCAAACCGAATTCCACGGCCCCCCCCCGCCCCCGACTTTGCCTTTTCTCTTCTGACGGCACTCCGTTATGCTGAAGTCGTGCCTTTGGTACGCATATTTATCGACGGCTATTCCCTGCTGCACCAGTGGCGGGAACTTGCACCCGGCAAGCCGCGCCATTCTGCGGCCGCCCGCGATGAACTGGTGCGCATCCTCACCCTCTACCGGGATTCTGCTGGCACGCCGATCACGGTTTTTTTTGACGGTTCCAGTCCGGTTCTGAGGGGGCCTTCGGAGACCCGGTCCACGCCGGAAATGGAAATACTTTTTTCCCGGGCCGGCCAGACTGCCGACGACATGATTGAACGGGCAGCCCACCGGATGCAGCCTTACGGGGAAGTGCTCGTGGTGACGGATGATCATGCCGAACGCGACACCGTGGTGGGGATGGGCGGGATGGCCACCAGTTGTTGGAACTTCATCCAAACCGTCGTGGACGCACTGGCAGAACAGCAGGGCGAAATCCGCTTCCGCAACAGGCGCGAGCAGAACCAGTTCAATCGTCGTTTATGAATCGAATGTCCAGCTTTCCCCGAGTCCGATCCTATCGAAGTGCCGGACTGGGATTGATTGCCCGTTTGATGATGGTGTTGTTTTTGGTGTGCCCATCCACGCCCCATTGCGCTCTTTTGGCAGCGGTGCCCAGCCCGGCAGCCAAGGCTCAGTCCAACCGTTGGCTCTTTATACTGCAAACTTCCCGCTCGATGCAGCCCCGCTCCGACGGGTGTGAGAAGATTATCGCCAGCCTCCTTCAAGATGGGGCACAAGGCCAGTTGCGTGCGGGGGATACGATTGGTTTGTGGACTTTCAACGAGAGAATCAGCGCCGGTCAACTCCCGCTTCAGGTCTGGTCCCCGGAAGAGGCCGCAACGATATCCAAGCGCACGGTTGAATTCCTGCGGGGGATCAAATACGAAAAGCGATCGTCTCTTAGTCAGGCGGTGCGTGCTTTGGGACCTCTGGTGACCAACTCCCAGACGCTCACTGTAATCCTGTTGACCGACGGGCTGGAAAAGCTCGACGGGATGGCGTTTTCGGCGGATGTGAATGCGTTTTTTGAATTGTGGCGCAAGCAGTCGCAGGCTTCAAACAACCCCTTTGTCACGGTTCTCCGGGCTCGAGGTGGGCAGATCCTTGATTTCACGGTCAACATTCCCCCTTGGCCGCTTAAATTGCCGCCGTTACCCTCGCCGCCGATTTTTCCGGAGCCGGCGGTTCAAGCCCCTCGCGGCCAATTGCGGGAGGGCACGGTTGCCACCTCCTTGCCGCCGCTTATTCTTTCCGGCCGGAAAACCCAGGCGCCTCGAGTGATGTCGACTTTGCCGCAGGTTGTGACAACGCAAACGCCGCCGACCCCCATTGCCGCCGCGCCAAATACTAATCGACTGCGGGCAACGTCGCCCCTGAGATCTACAGAGATGTCTCCAACCGGGTCTTTCATCCCGCCGCCGCTTCAGCATTTAAACGCTCAAGAAAATCTTCCACTTATCGCCTCGGAACCGGGTGGGCTCTCTTCCCCCGCGTTTCCACAAGGGCGCATCTGGATGCTCTCCGGGTTGCTCGCCGGGATGACGGTAGTGCTTGTTATCCTCCGAAGAAGGATGTTGCGTCGGGCTCGTTCCCGTTCGAGCCTGATCACCCGCTCACTCGGCCGGGATGGTGGATAGGCCGCAGCGTTTGGACTCAGGCCATCTGCAGCCACACGGTTTTCAGGTAGGCCGACTCTTCACGTGAGACGGGGAAATCCGGCGGTTGCGGGGCATAGTGTTGGCGCAGGATTTTACGTCCGACGGAATTGATTGCGTTATGAATTGCGGCCAGAAAGTCCTCCGGCGGCCAGTCGGCGGCATTTGTTGAGGCGAGCAAAATCCCGCCCGATTTGAGCACCGGCAGTGCCGCCGTCACGAGGCACCCGAAATCCTTTTCCACACGGAATGCCCCGTGCTCCTTGGATTGCGAGAAAGTGGGGGGGTCCAATACGACCGCGTCAAACGAGCGCTGTTTCTTGGCCAGCCTCCTTAGCCAATCAAGGGTGTCTCCGAAGATGAAATCGTGGTGTGCCGGATCCAGACCATTGAGCGTGAAGTTAAGTCGGCCCCATCCGAGGTATTTCTTTGACAGATCAAGGCTGGTGACCCGGGCGCCAGCCTTGGAAGCGCAGACCGAGAAAGCGCAGGTGTAGGCAAAGGCATTGAGGATTTCGGCTTTAGGTTCCGGGCTCTGGAACCAGGGCAGTTGGAAATCTGCGGCAATATGACCGGTCAGAAGGCGGCGGCGGTTGTCGCGTTGGTCGAGGAACAATCCCACCGAGTAGCCCTCGTTGAACCCCAGTTCAAACTCAAGGCCGTTTTCGAGGATGACAAATCGCTCCGGCGCGGCGCGCCCCAGAACCAGACGGGGTGCGGATTCACCGGGGGTGGTCCGGCGCACTTGCCGGTTAAGGACTTTGTGATAGGCACCCGCCAGGGAGTGATGCAGCAGTATCCTGCTCAACTCGGCATGTTGCCCATCATTCAGGGCATGCTCGCTCTGCGACAAGAGATAGTCCCCCAGCCGGTCCACGAACCAGCCTGGCCAACCGTCGCTTGCGCCATGGATGAGCCGGTAGGCGTTGCCTTGCTGCGGATCAATTAGAGCAGTGCGCAGGGCCGATCGACTGTCCCCCTGGAAATCCACCGGAGCGCGGAATGTCAGCTGGCTGTTGCTCAGGGGATGGTGGAGTGTGATTTCCGCGGCGTGCAGGCAAACGCGGCTGAACGGACTGCCGCCATAAAGGACATCTCCTAAAATCGGAAAGCCGCTCTCTGCGGCATGAACCCGGATCTGGTGGGTGCGTCCGGTCCGCGGTTCCGCTGTGAGCGCGACGAGGTTCGGCCCCGGGCATGGAAGAGCTGTTCGATGGAATCTTGTTTCGGCCAGTTCGCCCAAGGCCCCGGTGGAATACCGGTTTCCAGTGCGTACTAGCTTGGAGGAGACCGTGACCGTATCCCGTTTTGGAGTGCGGTCGGTGAGCAGCAGATAGCGTTTTTGAATCTGTTGCCTGGTGAACTGTTCGGTTAGCGACCGGTTTGCGATGGGGGTTTTCCCGAACACGATGACCCCGGAGGTTTCCTTGTCGAGCCGGTGGATGATTGCGAGTTTTGCCCAGCATGGTTCGCGGTGGCGGAGCCATTCGTAGAGGCCCTCTCCGGCAAAGGGACCCGGACCATGTGTGTTCAGTCCGGCGGGTTTGTTGGCCACAAGCAAATGCTCGTCTTCAAAAAGAATGCAGGGTGTCATGGAGGTGATAAAAAACCCTGGTTGCTTGGTTGAAAAGGCAGTCCGGAGGGGGGCGGCGATGCGGGCAAACTAAACAAACTGCCATGCCCCACGCCAGACGACCCAGATGCCCAACAGCAGGTTGGTGATCGCATGGGCAGTCATGGCGTCGCCGAGGCGGTTTTTGCGCAGGGGTAGCCACTGGTAGGCAAATCCGCAGAGGATTCCCGCCAGCCATTGATGGTGGGACGCTCCAAAAATCACCGCCGTTACGAGAAAGGAGGTTGGATGAAAGCGGTTCAGCGGCATCTCGAGGAAATTGATCCGGACGAAATAACGGTAGAGAAAGGATCGGTAAAAAACCTCCTCCAGCGGCGGTACGACAAACGTCATGCCGAGAATGCGGATGCTCATCATCAGCCAGGCCAGCGGCGGATTTGTGCCGAACTCGGCGAACGGATTCCACAAGGGCCCGGTCACTTTCGACTGCGGATAAAAGCCGTCAATTCCCACCCACATCGCAAAGACGGCAATGCCCACCACCACGGCCTCCCAGCTTGCCGCCCAGCGCATTTCGGGGACGAAAGGACGCATTTCCCAGACCAGCCAAGCGCCTGCCAGTGTTTTGGCTGCGTAAAACCAGAAGCGGGTGCCAGCACCCAAAAAGTCCGGGGCCGAGGTCAGCACCAGAAAGATGACAAAGGGCGCCACGCGCGCATATACGGGCGAGGCTTTGAATTTTTCCCGGAGCAAGGTCATTCAGGGGAAATCATCCTCCAGCCAATCCAAACGCCAAGCAAAAAATCATTCCATTGTCAAAACCAGCGTCTGATTGCTGTTTACCAGAGTCGCGCTCTCCGGGCCGAGGGCCGTGACCTTGAACTCTCCTGAGGTGTCCCCGATGAACACTGTTTTGCCGTTGATAATGGCTGAGGGACGACGGGGATCAAAGACTAGAGCCTGCAGTTTCGGAGGTTTTGGTGCAGGGGGCGGCGGATTTATTGATGCAGGCGTTTGGGCGATCGGATTCCTTATGACTGCCGGTGCCGGGGTGGCAGCCGCCATGCTTGGAAGCGTCGCCGGCGTGGGTAAAGGACGGAATTCTAGATCTTTCCAGGGTGCTTCCGATACCGTAATCGTCCCGATTGCCTGGTTGGCTTGGTGTCGTGGCATTGTCTGCCACCGGAAAAATGCGCCGATCAGTAAGGCTACACTAATGGCTGCGGCCCGGATCAAAGGCGAGTTGGTACGGGGTTTTGGGATTCGTTGGGGTGCCTGAGGAGGCTGTCGCGGCCTGGATGGTGGGGCGATCCTCGGCTGGGCTTCTTGGGCCCGGCGCAGCGCGTCGTTTACGAGGCTCAAGAGGCTGTCACTCCTTCCAGTTCTCGGATGGCAGTGCCGACCACGCGGTAATCGAGTTTTTCAGTCTGGTTGACATAGCCTGCGAGGAGTGATTTATCGCAGAGCGCATTTGCCAGACGCGGGACCCCGCCGCTGTAGCGGTAGACACGCCACAATGCGGGTTGGGTGAAATAAGGTGCGCCCTTGGCGCCGGAAACCTGCAGCCGATGCTGAATGTATTGATTCAACTCGGTTGTATCCGCCCGGCAGACCCATCTATGCGGAGTGAGCAGGGGCTGGCAGACTTTGCGGGATGAACTCCAAATCCATCCGTCTCGCCGAGGTCCAATTAGTGCGATCCTCTCATACCAGCTCCTCCACCCGCACCTCGACTGA
>CAIQOK010000089.1 GCA_903873415.1 uncultured Verrucomicrobiota bacterium
CACATGGCCGGGGCCTTCGTTCATGACCTGCACGCCCTTGGCCCAAGCGCGTTTGGTGAGTTCTCCCTGAGTCTCGAGTTCGCCGAATTGCGCGCGGTCGTTCGCATCGGCAATTGAGCCCGGGCGCAGCCCGTCTCCGATGGAGAACGAAACGTCATACGCGGCCATGATGTCGCAGATGTCGTCCCAGTGCGTGTAGAGGAAATTCTCCTTATGATGGGCAAGGCACCATTTGGCCATGATGCTGCCGCCGCGGGAAACGATACCGGTCATGCGGCTGGCGGTCATCGGCACAAAGCGCAGAAGCACGCCGGCGTGGATGGTGAAATAATCGACGCCCTGCTCGGCCTGCTCGATTAGCGTGTCGCGGAAGAGTTCCCAGGTGAGGTCTTCGGCGCGGCCATTGACTTTCTCGAGTGCCTGATAAATCGGCACCGTGCCGATGGGCACCGGTGAGTTGCGCAGGATCCATTCGCGCGTGGCATGGATGTTCTTGCCGGTGGAAAGATCCATGACGGTATCCGCACCCCACTTGATGGACCAGCGCATCTTCTCAACTTCCTCCTCGATGCTCGAAGCCACGGCGCTGTTGCCGATGTTCGAGTTGATCTTCACGAGGAAGTTGCGGCCGATGATCATCGGTTCGTTTTCCGGATGGTTGATATTGACCGGAATGATCGCGCGGCCGGCGGCGACTTCCTCGCGCACGAACCCGGGTGTGATCTCCTTGGGAATGCGCTGGGGAAACTTGCGGAAGACCGAGGGGGTGAATTCGCTGCTTACGCGCTGCTGCGAACCGGCATGCTGCTTGTCCAGTTGGTTGCGAATGATGTCGTTGGTCATGTCGGCGATGCGGGCGCGGCCCATGTTCTCCCGGATGGCGATGAATTCCATTTCCGGGGTGATGATGCCGGCGCGGGCGTATTGCAGCTGGGTGACCACTTTGCCGGCCTTGGCGCGCAGGGTGCGCCGGCGATTGCTGGTCAGCCCCGGGAATTCCACAAGCCGGTTCTTCTCAGCCTGGCTGGCGAATTCGGCGTGCTTGCCGGAGAGATATCCGTTGTCCTGCGGCTTCACTTCCCGCCCTTCGTATTCCTCCACGTCGCCGCGGTTCAAAATCCACTCGCGGCGCATCGCGGGCAGACCTTCCTCGGACGTGCCGGTGAAGGCGGGATCGCCCCAGGGACCGGAGCAGTCGTAGACGCGGACCGGGGCGTTCTTCTCAACAGCGCCGGTATGGGATTTGGTTTCGCCCACGGCGATCTCGCGCATGGGCACACGCAGATCGGGGTGAAGCTGGCCGGCAACGTAAACACGATTGCTGTTGGGCAACTGTTCGCTGCTATGAGGTTCGAAAGAGTCTTTTGTCGCGATCATAAATTCAAATTCTGCAACGGCGCTCCAGAACCAGCGCGGTTTCGGCAGCCACAGGACGCCGCCATAGAGTTGGATTCAGAAAATGCTTGGAAGAAGGGTGGCCCCGGTGGCCCTCCGTTAGGAGTCCTACGCCAGCATTACCTGGATCAGTTTTTCGGGTCTCCGGCGTTCCGCGCCGAACTCTCAGCCTTCGTCGCCCCTTTGGACGGCCGGTTGGCTCCCCATCAATCCCATTGAAACTAGGGGCCTTCGGCTGCCGGGTCAAGCAGACCCTCTGGACCGTTGCGGCCGAATCCCTGTGCCGGCATCAACTTCTGGCTCCGCACGTTCTTCAGCGGTGCCTGAGATATTCACCCAGCCCGTTGAGAAACATCTGGACCGAGAGCATCACGAGCATCATGCCCATGAGCCTTTCCACGGCCCGCGCTCCGCGCTGTTTGAGCACCCGCATGATCAGCGGGGCGGAAATCAAAGTTAAAAAGGTGATCCCCCACGCGATCAACACCGCCCAGAACGCGGTGGCCGTGCCCCCCGGCTTGCTGGTGATAAGAATGATTGTCGCCAGAGTGGACGGACCGGCAATGAGCGGTGTTGCCAGAGGGACGATGAATGGCTCTGTCTCTGGCTGCTCCGCTCCCGCACCGGGGCGGCCCCGGCCGGGTAGGATCATTTCCAAGGCGACCAAAAAGAGGACCAACGCGCCGGCGATGGAGATGGCTGCCTGCTCAATGCCTAACAACCCGGTCACGCTGCGGCCCGCAAAGACAAAGACCAGCATGATCCCCACCGCAAAGAACAACTCCCGGATCAAGATGGGGCTGCGCCGCCGCTCGGGCACCGGTTGAAGGATCGAGATGAAGGTGGGGATATTGCCCAATGGATCGGTGGTGAGCACAAGCAGGCCCACTGCCGAGATTAATTCCATGGGGAAGCCCGTTGTCAAAGCAGTGTGCGGGCTTGGTTGAGTGCTTCGTCGAGCTTGGTGGCATCCTTGCCTCCGCCGCGCGCGCCATCCGGTTTGCCGCCGCCCTTGCCGCCGACAACCGGGGTGATGGTTTGGATGATTTTTCCGGCCTGCACTTTGGCGGTGTAGTCCGGGGAAACCAGAGCGACCAAAGCCACCGCACCGTTGGCGGATCCTCCCAGTACGACAACCCCCTTGAAACGGCTCTTGAGAGAATCGCCGACGGCCTGCAGAAAATCGCCGTCCACGCCGCCGAGGTTGTGGATGATTGCGGGAATGCCGTTCACCGTGTGGACGCGTTCGAGCAATCCGCTTGCGGCATTGGAGGCTTCGCGTTGTTGGGCCGATTTAAGCTGCTTTTCCAACTCTTTCTGGTGCGCCAGAAGGGCTTCAAGCTTCTTCTCCAATTCGTGCACGGGGGAATTGATCCTCCCCGCGATGCCGCGGATGAGCTGCTGTTGCTGGTTGGCCAGGTCGTAGGCGTGCAGGCCGGCGACGGCTTCGATGCGCCGAACCCCGGCGGCGATGGCGTTTTCACTCACAATCCGGAAAAGGCCGATCTCACCGGTGGCACGGGTGTGGGTGCCGCCGCAGAGTTCCATCGAGTAGCCATCCAGCTTGTGGGCCAGGCCGCCAATCTGCACAACACGCACTGTGTCGCCATACTTGTCTCCGAAGAACTGCATCACTTCTTTGCGGTTCTTCACGTCCGCGTGGGCGACTTCGGTCCAAGAGACGGAGGCGTTCTCCAGAATGCGTTCGTTGACCAGGCGTTCGATGTCGGCCACTTGCGGGGCGGTCAGCGGGGCGTTGTTGAAGTCAAACGTCAGCTTGTCAGGACCCACAAAGGAACCCTTCTGCGAGGCCTCCTGGTTCACGACTTCGTGGAGCGCCCAATGCAAGAGGTGTGTGACCGTGTGGTGACGTTGGATTGCATCGCGCCGGGCCTTGTCGACCGAAAGAGTCACGCCGGTCCCTGCCACCGGGGCATCGCCGCCTTCGACAAAGTGCAGAAAGGTGTTGCCGGACTTCTGGGTGGATGTGACGCGCCAGAGTAAGCCGGCACCGGTCAGTTCGCCGGTGTCGCCGACCTGTCCGCCCATTTCGGCGTAGCAGGCGCTGGTATCGAGGACGACTGCGGTCTTGTCCTTTAAAGAGACAACTTCCAGCACCTTGGCCGGCACGGTTAAAGTTTCGTAACCGACGAAAGTCGTGGGGGTGGTGGTTTCGATTTGCGAGAGGGAAATAACCTCCTTTTTCTGGGCCGCCCTTGCCCGTGCCCGCTGTTCCTCCATCAACTTCTCAAAGCCTTCCGTGTCCACCGTCAGGCCTCGTTCGCGCGCCATCAACTCCGTTAGGTCAAGCGGGAAACCCTGCTCGTCGTAGAGCTTGAAGGCGAACCCGCCGCTGATCTTGCCCGCCTTACCGGCCTCTTCTTCAAATAATGCAATGCCCTTGTCGAGCGTCCTGTTGAAGGCCTCTTCTTCGGTGCGGATGACTTCCTGCACATGCTTCTGCCGGGAGCGGATTTCGGGAAAGACCTCGCCCATCGTCTCCGCGAGAACCTCCACTAGCTTGTAGAAAAACGGGGTGTGGAAGCCAAGGGTGCGTCCGTAGCGCACGGCGCGCCGCAGGATGCGTCGAAGAACGTAGTTGCGGTCTGTGTTGCCCGGCTGGATCCCATCGGCAATCGCAAAGGAAAGCGTGCGGATGTGGTCGGCTATGACGCGAAAGGCCACGTCGATCTTTTCCTGCTCGGTGTCTCCGGCGCTGCCGGAGCGCGGCAGGGTGGAACCGTATTTTCTGCCGCTCAACTGCTCAATGGCGTCGAAGATCGGGCGGAAAATGTCCGTTTCGTAGTTCGAGATTTTGGCGTTGGCAAAATCGGTGAGGTTCTTTGTGCCCTGGATGATGCTGGTCACGCGCTCGAAGCCCATGCCGGTGTCGACATGCTGGGCTGGGAGGGGCGAGAAAGTTCCGTCCGGATTGGCATTGTATTGGATGAAGACCAGATTCCAGATCTCGATGCACTCGGCGCTGCCCTTGTTCACCAAGGCACCCTTGGTGTCGCCGGCTGGGGTGAGGTCCACATGCAGTTCGGAGCATGGACCGCAGGGGCCGGTCTCGCCCATCATCCAGAAATTGTCCTTCTTGTTGCCGTTGACGATGTGCACGGCGGGGTCGAGGCCTACGCTGCGGAATTTTTCCTCCCAGAAATTCCAGGCTTCCTGATCGAACTCGCTCGGATCGTGCTTGGACTTGTCCGGGGAATAGACGGTGGCGTAGAGCCGCTGGGGAGGGAATTTCCAGACTCCGATTACCAGTTCCCATGCCCAGTCGATGGCTTCGCGCTTGAAGTAGTCCCCGAAGGACCAGTTCCCAAGCATCTCGAAGAAAGTGTGGTGATAAGTGTCGAGGCCGACATCGTTGAGGTCGTTGTGCTTGCCGCCGGCGCGGATGCATTTCTGGGTGTCGGCAGCGCGCCCCGGGGTGTAGGGACAGCGAGTTTGGCCCAGAAAGATCGGGACAAACTGGTTCATCCCGGCATTGGTGAAGAGCAGGTTCGGCGAGTCGGGCATCAGCGGCGAGGACGGCACGGGTGTGTGCTGTTTGGATTGGAAGAAGTCGAGGAAGTCCTTGCGGATTTGGTTGCCGGAGCGGAGTTGAGTGCTGGTGATCATGACAAAAATAAAATAGTGGTGCGGAGCTTTAGAAGCCCCGATTGCTGTTTTTCGTAACCAAAGCGGCGATTTCAGACCGCTGTCTCTCCGTAAAACAGAGGGAAAGATTAGTCTAGCATTCCGTCCCTAGGCGAGTTGGAATTTTTTGGGAACCGCGCCGACTCAGGCCGCGGGTTGGCCCAGAATCCAACTGGCCGCCGTCGGCAGGCCGTCGGTGACCACCGCCGAGCCCAGCGACCCGGCGGCCGCGCGCTCCAGCTCGGCCCCGTAACCCGTGCGCACCAACAGGCTCTTTCTTACCCCCGCATTCCAGCCGCATTCCAGATCAATGAGTTTGTCGCCGATCATGTAGCTCCGGGCCAGATCGAGTCCGAACTCCGCCTTGGCATCGAGCAGGAACTGGGGCGAGGGTTTGCGTCCGCGGCTGGGCTGGTCGGGGGCCTCTGGGGCGATGTAGACCTGTTCTAACCGGACGCCATCCAGGGCGAGTTGTGCGGCCACAAATCCGTTCACGCGATCCACATCGGCCAGAGTAAAATAGCCGCGGCCCACGCCGGACTGGTTGGACACAATGAAGAGCTTGAAACCGGCGTCCTGCAGCCGGCGCAACGCCACTCCGGTGCCGGGGAAGATTTCCACATCCTCGATCTTGCAGAGATAATTTTTTTCGGCGATAAGCGTGCCATCGCGGTCCAGAAAAACGGCGCGGTTCATGGGGGGTAGGATTTCAGGAAAACGGCGGCCTGGAAAACAAATTCCGGGCGAAACAGACATTTTAATTGCCGGACTGCCCTTTGTCCGTTAATATCTGGCAAGGATTGACCGTTTCACACAACCGCCAACACATCATGTATTTCGGCGTTGATTATTATCCGGAGCAATGGGTTTTCCCCTATGGAGGCACCGCGGAGCAGCCCGAGGTCCAATGGGAGCGGGACGCGGCGTTGATGGTGCAGGCGGGCATCAACGTGGTGCGCATGGGGGAGTTCACGTGGGCCCTGTGCGAACCCGAGGATGGCCGGTTTGATTTTGAGTGGCTGCGGCGCGCGATGGATGTGATGGGCCGGGCCGGCATTCAGGTGGTTCTGGCCACGCCGACGGCCGGACCGCCCCTCTGGCTCGCCAAAAAACACCCCGGGATCCTGCCCGTCGACGAGCGCGGTTTGGTCAAGCACGAGGGGACGCGTCGTGCGGCATGCCTGAATAGCGATGCCTATTGGAACCACGCCAAGCGGATCGTCGAGGAGATGGCCAAGGCGTTGGGCGCGCATCCGCAGATTATCGCTTGGCAGATTGACAACAGTCTGGGCGGGAATTTTACCGAGGCTTCGTTCAATGAAGACACGAGGCGCGATTGGCACGGCTGGCTGGAGGCCAAATACGAAACACTCCAGCGCCTCAATGAGCAGATGGGGCTCCGTCACTGGGGCCAAACCGTCACCAGTTGGGATCAGGTCCCGATGCCCATGATGGCGCCGACAGTTCACAATCCGGCGTTGGTGCTGGACTGGTGCAGGTTTGGGAGCGACACCCTGGTCCAGTTCGCCAAGATGCAGGCTGATATCCTGCATGCGCTGACACCGAACCATCCGGTCACTACGAATCTGCGGCCCCTGCTGCATCGGTTCGATCATTTCGATCTGGCCGAGGTGCTGGATTTCGTGTCCATCGAAAGCACGGCGGCGATCAAGGCCAAACCCGCCGAGCTGGCCTGCGAGATCGACATGCTGCGGTCGCTGAAGAAATCGGGCATCCGGGCGCCGGACGGGGACGCGGGTTTCTGGGTGATGGAACAAAAAGCCGGAAACGTGAACTGGCAGGACGTCAATGCTTTGGTCCGGCCGGGCGTGCTGCGCCTCTTCAGTTATCTGCTGGTATCGCGCGGGGCGACGGCCCTGTTGTTTTTCCGGTGGCGCCAGCCCCGGTTCGGCTCGGAGAAGTTTCATGGCGCGGTCCTGCCGCACCATCTCCGCGAGGAGAGCCGGATTTTCCACGAGGTGGCGCGGTTGGGCGGGGAGTTGAAGCTGCTGGCACCCGCGATCAAGGGCACCCGGGTCGTGGCCGAAGTGTGCATCCTTTACAGTCATGACAGCGACTGGCTGCTGCAGCAGCCTCAGCAGCCGAACAAGCACTTCAGCCTGCGCGAACACATCCAGCTTTTCCATACCGCCCTCCACGACCGCAACATCAATGTCGATTTCGCCCGGCCCTCCGAGGACCTGTCCAAATACAAGCTTGTGTTCGCACCCTCGCTGCATCTGCTTTCGGGTGTCCAAGTGGATCAACTCAAGCTTTACGTTCAAAATGGAGGCGTATTGGTCGCCACCTTCAACACCGGGCTGGTTGACGAATGCTGCCTTGCTTCGGACAGCGGCCAACCGCATGACCTGACCGACCTTTTCGGGATGGAAGTGGTGGAGTTCGACCTGCTGCCGCCAGGCGAGGAAAATCATCTGGTTTTCAAGGGAGCCTTTTCCACCAGCCACCTTCACCCCGCACGGCTTTGGTGTGATCTCATTGAACCCGGGGAATGCGAGGTTCTGGCGGCCTACGGAAAGGATTTTTATGCGGGCAGGCCTGCTGTCACGATGCACAAGTTTGGTCTGGGGCGGGCCATCTACATAGGCACGCAAAGCCATCAGCATTTCTATACCGATCTGGTGGCGTGGTTGCGTGCCTTGTGTAATTTGCATCCGCTGCTCAAGGTCCCGGACAGCGTGCAGGTGAGCATGCGCGAAAAAAACGGGACCAAGCTTTTTTTCCTCCTCAATCACCGAAACACCCCCGTCCGGCTCCAATTTTACAAGCCAATGCATGACTTTCTCACCGGCCGCAACATCGCCGCCAACCATGATCTGCCGCCCTACGGGGTGCTCGTCCTTGATGAGCATCCCGAGGCGTGTCAGGTGGAGTGACCCCGGTTGACTCGTCCCCTATCTTTCATCATGGCTTTGCATCCCAAACGCATCCCGCCTCTTGGACCGCCGCGCGTCACAGCCAAGGCGCGGGTGTTGGCCCTGTGGCGCGGGGTGGACCTGGCCCCCAAGCAGAATGAACTGGTCAACCGGACCCGCAATGCCGGATCCCTGCTGCCCGGGTTGATGTCGAAATTACGGATCGAAAACCGTCGCAGTGATGCGGAGGTTGTGAAAGTGTGGAACGAATTGCTGGATCCCAACCTTGTGGCCCACGCGCAACCCAGCGGCCTCCACAAGGGCACCCTGTTCGTCACCGTGGACAACAGCGTGTGGTTGTCGGAAATCGTGCGTTATCGGCGCAAGGAAATCCTCACCCGCCTCCAGCACAGTTTCGGACGCGAGCTGATCCAGAAAATTTCCTTCCGGATTGGGTGATGTTCCGGAGAATGGTGCCGCAGAAGGCGTTTTGACCGGTGCGGGTCTGGTGGCAGTCCGGAGAGTTTGAATCCGGGCCGTTACATCTGCTCAACGGTTTCAATCCCGAGCGTCTCCAAGCCTAGTTTCAGGACTCTGGCGGTCAAGTCGCACAGGGCCAATCGCGAGGCGCGGGTGGTGTCGTCGGCCTTCAGGACGGGGCAGTTTTCGTAGAATCCGGTGAATTTTCCGGCCAGCTCGTGCAGGTAATTACAGAGGAAATTGGGGCGGTGTTCCTCCGCCACGGCCTCCAAGGTGAGTCCGAAATTCAGAAGGTGCTTGGCGAGGATGAATTCTTCCGGTGCTTTCAGGTCCGGGGCGGCGTGGGGGGCGGTGTATTCGCCCACGCCAAGTTTGCGGAAGATGCTGCGGATCCGCGCGTAGGCGTATTGCAGGTAGGGTGCCGTGTTGCCCTGCAGGGCGAGCATCTTGTCCCAACTGAAGACGTAATCGCTCTGGCGGTTGGGAAGTAGGTCCGCATACTTCACCGCTCCAAGTCCGACCACACGGGCGATTTCCCGGCGTTGGGCTTCCGGCAAGGCGGCGCTTTTTTCGCACACGATCTTGAAAGCGCGTTCCTGCGCTTCATCCAGCAACCCGGCCAGCTTTACGGTTTCGCCCGAACGCGTCTTGAAGGGCTTGCCGTCTTCGCCGAGAATCGACCCGAACCAGACATGGGCCAGTTTGGTCGTGGATTGCCCATGCCATTTTCTAAAGGCGGTGAACACCTGTTGAAAGTGCAGTTGCTGTCTGCCATCGGTGACGTAAATAATCTCGTCCGGCTTCCAGGTCTCCAGCCGATAGGCCAAGGTGGCCAGATCCGTGGTGGCGTAGTTGAATCCGCCATCGCTCTTGCGGATCAGCGCCGGGTTGTCCTTCAGTTGTGGAATGTCGTCGAAGAAGATGGCAATGGCGCCGTCGCTTTCCCTTGCCAGACCGCTGGCGACCAGCTCCCCCACTAAAGGCTGAAGCTTTGGATTGTAAAAACTTTCTCCCAGCGTGTGATCAAATTTAACGCCGAGCCGGCCGTAAACCGTGTCGAACTGGATTTGAGAGAGCCGGATCATTTCCCGCCAGATCCCCAGGTTTTCCGGATCGCCTCCCTGCAGTTGGACCAGCTCGCGTTTGGCCAGTTCCAGCTGCTGAGGATCAGCCTTGCAGCGTTCCACCATGGATTTGTAAATCCGTTCCAGCTCGCCGATGGCCTCCCGGTCAAGGGAAGCCCTGTCCAGCAGCGTTTTCCATCCCAACAACAGCATCCCGAACTGGGTGCCCCAGTCGCCAATGTGGTTGTCGGTCACCACCCGGTGCCCCAGCAGGCGCAGGGTGCGGGCCAGACAGTCGCCGAGAATGGTGGAGCGGATATGGCCGACGTGCATGGGCTTGGCGACGTTGGGAGAGCTGAAATCCACCACGACGGTTTGAGGCCGGGTGGCCTGCTCGAAAAACAAGTGGCCGCTCTGGACAACCCCGGCCAGAGTCCGCGACAGCGCCTCGGGAAGGAGTCGGAAATTGAGGAAACCGGCCCCCGCGATTTGCACCGGCTCGCACCATTCCGACACGTCCAGCCGCGTAAGCACGTCAGCGGCGAGCTGGCGGGGATTCATCCTTCGCACTTTGGCCACGGACATCAAGGCGTTGGTCTGGTAGTCGCCGAATTTAAGATCGGGGCAAGGGCGAACGAGGACGGCCGAAACATCGGCGTCGGGCAGCACGGCTCGGAGGGCGGCGTGCAGGCGGAGTTCAATTTGCTTGTGGGGCAACACGGGAAGGATTAAAACACGAATCCCACCGGGGGAACACGGATAATTTTCAGAAGTCTGAAGCGGATGGCTACTTTTTTCCGTGCTCAACAATGATGTTGAAGATGGACTCGGCATCCGGCGCCTGCTCAAGGGACTGCCTGAATTCAGCCTTGTGCAAGAGTTTGGCGATGTTGGCGAGGGTGTGGAGATGTTTCTGGAACTGGCCCTGCGGCACGAGAAAGAGCATCACCAAATTAACAGGTTGATTGTCCAGCGCGTCGAAATTGATCCCTTTTTTCGAGCGGCCCAATGCGCCTACCACTTCGGGAATCAGTTCGGTGGAGGCGTGGGGGATACCTATGCCGAAACCGATGCCGGTGCTCATGGAAGCCTCGCGCTTTTTCACGGCCGCGGTCACGGCATCGCGGTGTCCGGGCTGGATCCTACCGCTGGCCACAAGGTTGGCGATCAGCTCGTCAATAGCCTGCCAGCGGTCGGTCGCCTGCAAATCGGTGAGGATCTGCTCTTTTGTCAAAATGTCGCCTAAGTCCATAGCTGATGAAGAGAACCCACAGAGGCATTTCGCCTGAACTGCGGGGTGAATTCAAGAGCGAATTCTACGGAGCAGGTTTTAAACCTCTTTTCCGGATCAATCAGGGTCCTGTAGGCGGACATTCCCAATCCACTCGCAGCCGTCTCAAGAAATTGCCCGGAATCGGCGGCACCCGGGCCGGGCGGGCAAGATGCCGTGCCAATACTCTCCATAAACGCTTTGAATAGGGGCCGTTCTCAATCCAGCCGGCCAAGGGCTTCGCCGGTGTCGTGACCACCGTGGTTCTCTGGCGGAGTTTGAAATGTCACTGTTCCGTGCTGAACCGGTTGTGTCAGATCGAGCCGATCAGCTGAAACGGGGAAGACATCATCCGGCCTGATCTCATGGCCAGTCAAGGAAGGTTTTACCCACGTGTGCCGAGTATCGCCCGCGGTCCAAAAACAACAGGACCGAAATTCCTGGAATATTATTTCCTCTCGATTCCCGTGTTTTGAGCTCCCGCGCACAGAATCGAAGTCCTGTTCTTCGAGATCCTGAGCCGCCTGTTTGCAAGGGTGAAAGAGAATGACGTAGACTCGTTTAAAATTGTTTTGGCGTCGCTTTTCGATCTTCGCCGGAACCGGATTGCTGCCGTCCTTGTGGCCCATGCGGTGAGCAACGGACTCATGCGCGGAACCTTAGAGCCTGTCTGAAAAAGAGATGCGTGCGTTTTCGGCGAGTATAAGGCCGAAATAAAACCAAAAAACCCTTGATTTCACTGTCAGGTTTTGGGGTTTTCATTCGCGGCAGCGCTTTTCAGGCGATGAAAATCGCCTTTTACGAAACCAACCTGACTGATGCCCAATGGGCTTATCTCAAACCGTTGCTCCCCAAACCAGCCAAGCGTGGACGCCCCAGCGTGGATAGGCGGCGGATTATTGATGCCATCCTCTATCTGGTGAAGTGTGGCTGCCCGTGGCGCTACCTGCCCGTTGACTTCCCCCACTGGAAAACCGTTTACCATGTCTTCCGGCAATGGTGTCGCAGCAATCAACGGGCCTTGCTCAACGATACGCTGCGCATTCTCGTCCGGAAAACCCACGGCAAGCGCAGCCGGCCCACAGCAGCCATTTTGGACAGTCAAAGCCCCGGGGAAATACGGCGCAACGGGGTCGAGTGGCGGGCTTTGGGCGGGGAGGGGGAGGGGAAGCAGGGCATCTGCACTTTTGTAGATACCACAACCGCCGGAAATCTGGTAGGGTCGTGATTGGCTTAGAGCCTGTCTGAAAAGTCATGATCGTCCAGCAATCAAGCGAGTCTGCGGAGTTGG
>CAIQOK010000090.1 GCA_903873415.1 uncultured Verrucomicrobiota bacterium
GCTGGTATGAGAGGATCGCACTAATTGGACCTCGGCGAGACGGATGGATTTGGAGTTCATCCCGCAAAGTCTGCCAGCCCCTGCTCACTCCGCATAGATGGGTTTGCCGGGCGGATACGGTGCAACCGAGCCTCTACGGGATGGGAGTGAAGCAAACAGGTAGGGAGCGCCACTCCGTGCGCGCCAACCCATTGCAATAGAGACGAGGTTAGGCAAAAGCGGCGTGCAGCGGACTGCCCGCCCTGCCAGCGCGCCGCGTTGCAAGAGAAAACGCCGGTTGCTAACTGCGGCGTCAGGCAAATCCAATTTCTTTTTGCGCGTGTTCTTCGCTCTCACCGTTTGCCCCTTGCTGCTTTGCCGCCCCGTGTCGCCTCTCTGGGGATTGGGAAGGTTTATTTTTGGGATCTGGGCTATAGCCAAGCCGCGCCGGCGAAGCTGCGCCTCCGGCACTTGAGAACCAAGGCGATTGAAGCGTATCTAGCGAATGAACGCGAACTTCCAACGAGACCGGGATGTTTGGTGAATCCTGGTCCGCCCTCCGGCCTCGGATCTCTGTTTTGCTCCACAAAGCTCCAGCGGAGCGACCTGTCAAAACGAATCCCAAGCTCCTTAGGAGCGGCACAGGCAAGCGCAAAGCGGTAAGCGGCAGTGCTTGGTCCTTCGCCCTTTGCGCTTTGCCGCATCGAGCCGCGCCTCCGGCGCTTGAAAGGCAGGCAACGGGCAATGGGGCACGGGAGCACGCATCTTATTTGTGTGCGCTCCGCCCTGTTTTTTCCGCTCGTTTTTCCGGCCGTTGCGCGGCGCGAAAGCCCGAAATTCACCGTTTTGCCCCTCCTTCAGCACTAACCCTTTTTTGGCTTTTTTGGACGATTCGTGTACGTGGCTGCCAACTTCAGCACATTTTTGCTTTTTCCTCTCGTGATTCGAGAGCGCTCTGACAATGTTCGCCCTCGTCAATTTGATGGGCCCTATGAACTTTAAACATTACTATAAAAGTCTGCTCGCTTCGCTCGTGCTCGCTCTCGCCGCGCACCGGGTGAACGCCCAGTGGGTCACCCAGTCATTCAAGCTTACCAACGGCTGGAACGCCGTCTTCCTCCACGTTGATGCCTCCTATACCAATCTCGACGGCTTGGTCGGTGGCGACCCGGCCAATCCGATCATGGAGATTTGGCGCTGGAGCCCGACCCTGCGCACGCCGGCGCAGACCAACTCCGAGGCCCCCGCCGCTTCCGCCGAGTGGATCTCCTGGGTCCGCGCCAACAACTCGTCCTCCATTCAGGGCGGGGTAGGGGGTTCCACGCTGCAAAACCTGGTCGGCGACTCAGCATATCTGGTCCATATGGGCTCCAATCTAAGCAATTACACATGGACGGTCAAAGGCCGGCCCACCCCGCCTCGCCATACCTGGACGGTCTCGGGGGTCAATCTCATCGGGTTCCCCACGGTGACCAATTCCCCTCCGACTTTTGCGGCGTTCTCCGCCCAATCCAGTGCCATGGCGGGGGCCAGCCCCACGGTTTATGCGTATGTGGGGGGGGATCTGGGGGCCAACAATCCCAAGCAGGTGACCACCTATTATCCGGCCACCACGCCGGTAGTTCGGGGTCAGGCCTATTGGGTGAGTTATAGCAGCGTGTTCAGCAGCTACTTCGGGCCGTTCGAGGTGGCCAATACCCCGTCCGCCGGAATCGATTTCTCCACCGGCCTAAGCCAGTCGGTCTTCCGGTTGAACAATCTTTCCACCAACACGCTGGTCATTACGGCCGCGTTGAGCGCCTCGGAAAGCGCGCCGCCCGGCCAAACCTCCTTTGTCGGCGTCCCACCGCTCCTGATCAAAGGCCAGTTGAATCTGACCAACATGACCTACGGCTACAGCACCTTGAGCACCGCCAGCAACGTCACTTGGACCCTCGCGCCTTATGGTCAGCCTGGCGCATCGCTCAATGTCACTCTGGGATTGGACCGTTCCGCGATGACCAACCAGCAGGGCACAGTTCTGGGCGGAATCATCACCTTCACCGATTCCCTTGGCTTTCTCCAGATCCCGTTGCCGGTGGCGGCGACAGCCGGTTCCTTGGGCGGACTGTGGGTGGGGCAGGCCTCGGTCACCCAAGTGGGCGAATATCTGAAGACCTACGCCCCTGCAACCAACTGGAGCGGAATCGCTTCGTCGGTGACCAACTTCGGTCTGCCGCTTCCAAACTCCGAGCAGGCCGGCGCTCTTTGGTCCATCACCCAGACCAACACCGTTTTCCCCTTGGTGTTCAACCCGAGCTTCGAGGCCAACAGTTTTGGTGCCGCCCCCGGATACGCGAATGGAGCCAGTATTACAGGATGGGTGAGCGGGGGTAGTTTCGGATTGAATGGTTACACCAACGCCGGGGTGCCGATTACAAACTTTGGTGACAATGGCAAAACGCCCGATGGCTCGCAGGTCGCCTTTATTCAAGCCAATACGAATCTGTACCAAACCATCACCAACTTCACCGTCGGCGCCACTTATCAAGTCCACTATTATGAAAACAGCCGCAGCTCATTGGCCTGGGCCCTCCAAGTGGCCACCTCCGGGTGGAAGGTGAAAGTCGTGCCCGCCACTATCGCGGTGGTCAATCTTGCCACGGCGGAGAGTGTCTTGGCCAACCCCAACCTTCAATCCTCGGTCTATGTCACCAACAGCAGGGTCATTAACTATCTAGGTTTCGGCGGCGGGGCGGGTAATTTCACCGGCGACGCCTCGTTTCCGGGCCTCAATGGGGCGGTCGTTGATTTCGTCGTCGAAGCCACCGGTCTGATCAGCATTCCGACGACGGGGAACTGGTCGTTTGGAGTCAACAGCGACGATGGATTCCGCTTGGTGTTGGGTGGTTTTTCCAGTGAGTTCGATGGGGGGCGAGCGGCCTCCGATACCATTTCCACCTTCACGAATCTCACGGCGGGCACCTACCCGGTCCGATTGGTTTATTGCCAACGCGGCGGCGGGGCGGCGGTGGAGGTCTATGCTGCGCTTGGCAACTATGCCACCTTTGCCGCCACCAACTCTTGGGCTCTGGTCGGTGACACGACCCATGGCGGCCTGAGCATCATGCCGCCCTATGATCCGGCTTATGCGATGAACACGGTGCTGGTAGGCAATCCGGCGGGCAGTGGTCAGACGGTTGTGAGCAACCATGTCGTGGCGGCCGTGGGTGGAACGAACCCGTATTATGAGGTTTACAGTTCCCCTTTTGTGGCCACCAACAGCACTCTTACCCTCTCGTTTGTCAAGGGCCCGCCCCCCTTGGATTATACCCCCGTAACAGTCTATCCGCAGGGCACTTTGGCTGCGAGTTTTGCCGCCATCACTCCCTATCCCTACACCGGTGGATGGCAATACAACAGCGCCAGCGGAACATGGCAACAGTTCGGCCAGACCAACCTTACCGCCGCCGCGATCACCAACGCCCCTTTGCAAGGCACCCCCATCGGCACCCCCGGCAGTTGGGCTAATAATCCTGCACTGACCATCGCCAGTGCCTTTGATGGCAATACAAACACGTTCTTCAGCGGACCCGATGCCATCGGCGACTGGGTCGGACTGGATTTCGGCGTCGGGGCGAGCAACCGGATTACTGCGGTGAGCTATATGCCGCGTATCAACATCTCAAGCCTCGCTTACCGCATGGTCGGCGGAATCTTTCAGGCCGCAAACCTGCCGGATTTTAGTGATGCCACCAACATGCTGGTCGTGGCTGCGGCTCCTCCCGAGGTGGGAACCAATAGTATGGCTGCTGTTTCACTCCCCATCGGCTATCGCTATGCCCGTTTCTTGTCGGCCACAAATGGGTTTGGCGAGCTCTCCGAACTCCAGTTCTACGGCTCTCCGATACTCACCAACTACGATTCCTATCTGACCTCGATGATGATCACAAATGTGAAATCGGGTCGGATACAGGTGAGCTTGACGCACCGCTACAACTTCGCAACCAATGACAGCGGGCAGTTGCAGTTCAGCACCAACGGCTCGGTCTTTTACCCCGTGCCCGCCGCCGCGTTTTCCGCCTCCGGATACAATGGAACCAATTCAGCCTCGCTTAACTCCGCCCTGCGCGGTCAGGCCGCTTGGACCAACTATTCCGGCACGCCGGTCTCCGCCACCACCGCCCCGGCCTATGTCACCAGCGTGTGCAACCTCGGCTTTCTCAACAGCGGCGACACACTCCAGATTCGACTCCACGCCGCCTCCGACTTCGCCGGTGCGGGGCCGTATCTGCCCAACTGGGAAGTGTCCAGTTTGGTGGTCACCAACACGGCTTATCCCGCGCAGGACACAACACTGCTGCTGGATAATGTCGGCATCGTCGGCGTCTCGGGCGGCTCTTACAACTACAGTGCCGTGGCCTGCTCGGCCGATGGCAGCCGGGTCATCGCTGCCGATCGCGGCTTTGGCACCGCCGGCGGTCAGATTTATGTGTCGCAGGATTACGGGATTACTTGGATCTCGGTGGCCACCAATAGCCCCTCCGGCACGGTCACTAACCAGCCTTGGTCCAGTCTGGCCTGCTCGGGTGAGGGACGCGTGATCCTGGCTTCCGCGAACAACGGACCCTTGTATCTCTCCACCGACTACGGGTCGCACTGGGCGCCCACCGCGTTGGATTATGGATCCAACACTTGGGTGAAGGTTTGCGTCTCGGGTGACGGCACCCGTCTGGCCGCCGCCTATTCTCCGGGCAAAATCCTTCTTTCCGCAAACTCCGGTCAGACGTGGACCAGC
>CAIQOK010000091.1 GCA_903873415.1 uncultured Verrucomicrobiota bacterium
GCCCCGGCGGAAAACATCCAGCCGAGAACTGCCCGTCACCAGCAAGCGCACCTGGTCGCCGTGCGTGTCGAAGAAGCCTTTGAGCAGGGATTTCCATTTCGAATATTTATGCAACTCGTCGAGCACGGCCACGGGCGGCTTGGCGCGTAGACGATCCAGATGCAGCGCGGCGGCCAGCGCCGCCGGGCCACGCAAGAGCAATCGCCGGTCATCGGTGTTATCCCAGTTGAAATAGGCATCGCCGAGCGCGCGGCATACGGTGGTCTTGCCTACCTGGCGCGGGCCGGAGATCAGGGCCATCTGACGATGCCTTTGCAGATGATCCTGCAGCACACCCGTGTAGAAGCGAGGTCGTTCACTCATGTGTCCATTATTGTGTGCGTCGTAAAATAGTCCAGACCATTTTACGACAGGAGTGAAATTAGACGTGCGCCTGCCGACGGGCGAACGGAGCGTTCAGAACCGAGGATGGCAGTGACATGGATCTTTGCCGATGGCCGCCTTTTTTCCCCGCCGACCAGCGCGGTAAGTCATGGCGAACCCTAAATGGTTCGCTTGAAACCAAAGCCTTCGGCAACCTGACGTGACCGAATCGCGCGCGCTGGTAGCGAAAAGCCAGCCGTCCGTGAACATCGTAAACCTGAGCAGGCTGGCTGGTGCCCGTGACTGACAGCGTTAGCTGGCAGCACGGGCATGAGCGTCGGCGGCCGCGCGCGGGAAATGGCATTCGCGAATGGAAACCGTGATATGTCCGCGCGACCTCACTATTGAGCGCAGCGAACTAAATTTGAAACCCGTCAACATTATTTCCAAAATTATTTTTCGCTGTGGTTCGGGCTAAAGTGTCGCTGGTTCGCTCTGGTTCGCTGGTCATGGCCCAACTCCTAATCCTGCAAAAAAGACGTGCTAGAGTCGCCGCGTGCCGGCGAATTCCACCCATCTTGATTACGACGCAAGCCTCCCGAGCTGGCTGCGCGCCCGTGATGTCATCGCTGGTGAAGATGCGGTGAAGACTGGCGGCATCAAGTATCTACCTCGTCTCGATTCGCAATCCGATGACGAATACGACGGCTACAAATCCCGCGCTTGCTTCTTCAACGCCACGTCGCGCACGTCTGATGGTTTTCTTGGCCTGCTCTTTCGTCGTGATCCCGAAGTCAAACTTCCTGACCGTCATGCTGGTGTTGGTGGTGCTCTGCGTGTGTTCACGGATGATGTGGATTTGATGGGCACGTCGCTCTTCACTTTTTGCAAGGGTGTCGTCGGTGAAATCCTCGCCGTGGGTCGCTGTGGCACTTTGATCGACTGGGCTGGCAACGCCGGCGGGCCAATGGGCCGGAAGGACGATGAACGGGCGTATGTGGTTCGTTACGCCGCCGAGGACATCCTCAACTGGCAGACGCAACGCATCAATGGCCGCAACCTGGTCACGATGATTGCTCTTCGTGAGATTGTGGAACGGCCTGATGATGCTGATCCATTCGCCGTGAAAATCACGGAAACAGTTCGCGTGTTGAAGCTGGAAGTGCTGCCCGACGGTGGCACTCGTTATGTCGTCGAAATCTGGCAAGTCCTTACGGACGGCCACCGGGTGAAAAATCAATCCTCTTGGATGAGCAACTTCTGGTCTGGTCAAAAATCCAGCCAAACCAAGACGGAATGGACACTGGTGGAAACTCGTGTCCCGCTCCGTCTGGGCAAGCCGCTGCCGCTGATTCCATTTGTCTTTCATGGTCCACGCAACGCACTGCCTGACATAGACAAGATGCCGCTGGCCGACATTATTTGCGTCAACCTTGACCATTACCGACTGGATGCCGACTACAAACATGGTCTGCATTACACGGCGCTGCCGACGGCTTGGGTCTCTGGCTTTGATAAAACTTCCGAGCTGCGCATCGGCAGCAGCACGGCTTGGGTGGCTGAAACTCCTGGTGCCGTGGCTGGCTTTCTCGAATTCAAAGGTCACGGCTTGTCCACCTTTGAAAATGCACAGAACCGTGATGAACGCCTGATGGCTGTCCTGGGTTCCCGGATGCTGGAAGATACGAAACGCGTCGGTGAAACCGCTGATGCCATCGAGCTACGTCAGGCTGGTGAGAACAGTATCTTGATGACGCTCGCCTTGTCTGTGTCTGACTCCATCAGCCAAGTCATCCGCTGGGTCTATTGGTGGAACTCCACTGAGCAGTATCCCGAAGACATCAGTGAATCTCTCGTCCTGCTCCAGATCAATACTGACTTCACCGCCAAAGGTCTGACGGCAATGGAACTCACTGCCATTGTCTCTGCCTGGCAGGCTGGTGCCATCTCGCAGGCCACCATGTTCGATCTCTTCCGCAAAGGTGAAGTCCTGCCCACTGGCC
>CAIQOK010000092.1 GCA_903873415.1 uncultured Verrucomicrobiota bacterium
ATTGAACTTCTGGCCATACGGCCGGATTAGCCCGGTGGCGGACATCGAGGTTATCCCCAATTGCTTAAGCAGTGGCCACAGTCCGGCGATGGCCAGGGTGAGCATGGAGCGGTTAACAAAGCGGTGGAATGGGCTGCCCGCAATTTTCGGCAGGGTTGGGGCGAAATGCTGCGCCACAAAGTAAAGCCATGGCGCAAGCAGGGCGCCTCCTAGGAACACCGCCGCAATGTAGATGACCAGCATCCGGAGCGTTCGCATAGGAATACAATAAAAAACACGGTCTCTGAAGCCAAGCGGGGATTTTCACCTCACCCGCAGGGATTTGGCCGCGCGAACCCGAGTCTTGCCAGCTTGCTTTCAGTCTTGTTTTTGATATGGTTTCAAAAATACAACGCAATGTCCCCGGCCCGCAACACCCCTTGTAAAGAGACCACTGTAAAAGGAAGCGGGGATCTCCTGCCCGGCCAGCGCCGGTTTCGCAGAGTTTTCTGTGCGGTCTGCGCCTAGATCACGATGGATTTTCCGCCATGAATTGCGTCGTCACCGCCGGAGCGACCTTTGAGCCGCTGGATCAGGTCCGCCGGCTGACCAACTTCTCAACCGGCCGTCTCGGCACTGAGCTGGCGGCTTTTTTAACTGATCGCGGCCATGAGGTCACTTTGCTTATCGGCGAGCAGGCGACCTTTCGCGGCGAGCGCCGGGCGCAACGGATCGAGACTTTCTCCACCACGGCGCATCTGCTCGAACAACTGCGCTCCCTTGCTTGGCTGGACGCGGGAGGTGTTTTCCATGCCGCGGCCGTGAGCGATTTCTCATTCGGTAAAATCTGGCGCCGATCGCCGGAGGGCAACCTGGCACCGGTCCAGTCCGGCAAGATACCCACACGGACCGGCACGCTGCTGGCTGAGTTGGTGCCGACGCCGAAAATCATTGCGGACTTGCGAGGGCTATTTCCGAAGGCGAAAATCATCGGATGGAAATATGAAGTCGATGGCGACCGCGAACAGGCGATAAGAGCTGCCGAACGCCAGTTGCGGGAATACAGGACGGATGCATGCGTCGCCAACGGCCCCGCCTATGGCGGCGGGTTCGGCTTGGTGGTCAAGGCGCCTCCGGCTCACTGCAACGACCAAGCGGCCTTGTTTTGCCTTCTCGAGCATTTGTTGGAGGAATAGAACCGCCCTCCAGTGCACGACGGTTTGTTAAAGGTGGGAGCCGCCAAGCGGTGGCGAAGAGGCCGGCGATTTAGCTCGTATATCCTACGAACCCATGCCGGTATTGGCCAGGAGTTCGTTGGGATTTTGCGAAATCCAGTTCGGAGAAAGTCGCAGTCCTAATAGAGGCCGCCCTGCCGAAGATCAGCGGGGCAGTTGGCTAGGCTTTGCAGTGGATAGGGCGGAATCAATTCCAAGAATGACCGAGCAAGTCCGATACACCCAGTCCCCAACCGACAAAGTAGGGCCAAGGAGAGGATCTGGGGTGGGGGGCAATGCTGCCTAGTCAAGCTGCAGCCAGCAGTTGCAGAGGTTTAATAAAAACCCGAACACCCGGCGCTCTCTCAGGTCCATAGCTTTGATGGATAATCACCCCGGGCAATGAGAGCGCGGATGCTTTCCACCACGCGCGGACGATCCTCACGATAGGTGACACCAAACCAGGAGTCGGAGGACCGCAAGACCTTCACATTGGCCTGACGTCTGGCGACAAGGGCATTCACCGTGCTGGGTATATAGCACTCGGATTTAAGTTCTTGGCCGCTGTGCTGAAGGAATTCGGCGAATTCCACACGGAGTTGGGGGAATATGGCAGGGGAAAAGCCCCAGAAATTCATCGATACGGCCTCGTCACCGGCAAGCCTCGTAATGTGGCCGTTGGGGTCCGTGTTTTTCGCCCCGGCACCGTCGCGCTCAATCTTGAGCATTTCGACGACGCTCAGGAGGCGGTGGTGTTCGTCCACCCGGCAAATACCGCGGGCGACGCTGCCGAAATCAGAGAGGGTGTTTCGGAGAATGAACCCCACCATCGCATAGTCGGGATTGGAGGAGGTCAAGTGGGCATTGAGCAGCCGGTAGGATTCCGCACCGTAAAAATCATCGGCGTTGATGGCGGCAAAAGGCTCGTTGATGACCCCCTCAGCCATAAGGATGGCGTGTGTGGTGCCCCAGGGTTTGGTGCGCCCGTGGGGAACCGGAATGCCGCCGGGCAAATCATCCAGCTCCTGAAACACGTATTGAACGGGCACACGACCGGCAAAGCGTGAACCGACGATTTCCCTGAAAGGTTGCTCGATATCGCGGCGGATGACAAAGACAAGCTTTCCGAAACCCGCGCGAAGGGCATCGAAAATCGAATAGTCTATGATCGTCTCTCCAGCCGGACCGACGGGATCGATTTGTTTAAGGCCGCCATACCGGCTGCCCATTCCGGCTGCGAGAACAAGTAAGGTCGGTTTCATTAGACCACAAGCATGGAGAACAAACCCCATGAGTGTCGACTAAGAACTGCGCAAGGCAAACCGCTTCGGCACATGTGCTGGCATCCAGGGCAGAGACACCGCGGCGGGGTGAATACAAGTAAAAAGCCCGATCGGGTGAGCGGGCTTGTAGAGACAACTAACAGACTATCACTTGGCGGCGACTTTCGAATCATCCGCCTGCTTGACCTCGGCCGAAGATGTGGTGCCGGGTGCAAGGTCCACGAACTCAAGAATGGCGAGCTGCGACGCATCCCCTTGACGCTGATGCATTTTGACAATCCGGGTGTAGCCGCCGCGGCGTTCCATCTGGGTCGGAGCGATCTCGTTGAAGAGGATTTTGACGACGTCGGCCTGATGCAATCGGGCAATGGCGAGACGACGGTCATGGACGGTGCCGTTCTTTCCAAGAGTAACGAGCTTCTCAGCAACGGAACGGGCTGCTTTGGCTTTGGCCAGCGTGGTGGTAACGCGTTTGTGAATAATAAGGCTGCACACCAAGTTGGCGAGCATGGCATTCCGGTGTTCGCCGGTGCGGCCCAACTTGGCGGTTCGCTTAAGGTGTCTCATAAATTTTTATTGGATGGTGGGTGCCTTGTCTAAAATGGGCCCTTCAAGGATGTCCGCCTCGAAAGTCATCCCCAAAGCCAGGCCAAGGGCGGTTAGTTTATCCTTGATTTCATTCAGGGATTTCTTTCCGAAATTGCGATACTTGAGCATCTCGGCCTCGCTTTTCAAGGCAAGCTGCCCGACGGTGGTGATGTTCGCGTTGTTGAGGCAATTGGCTGCGCGGACGCTGAGCTCGATTTCATTGACGCTCATGTGCAGCAGCTTTTTGAGTTTGGTCTTTTCCTCATCCTGCTTGTCAACCACTTCCTCAAACTCAACCGCAGTCTTGTCGTATCCCACAAAAACATCCAAGTGGTGCGACAGAATGGCAGAGGCTTGGGTCAGCGCATCGTCGGGTGAGATACGCCCGTCAGTCCACACTTCCAGGACCAAGCGGTCATAGTCCGTCCGCTGACCGACGCGCGCGCTTTCAACGCCGTAACGAACGCGGGTCACAGGTGAGAAGAGGGAGTCAATGGCAATGACACCAATGGCCTGTCCTGACTTCTTGTTTTCGTCCCCGGGACAGTAGCCGCGGCCTACGCGCACTTCGAGTTCCATCTCGAACTTTTTCTTCTTGTCGATCGTGCAGATATGCTGGCCGGGATTGACCAGTTCCATGTTTTGATTGACTTGGATATCCGCTGCGGTGACGGCGCCCTCCCTGCTTACGGACAGGAGCAGTGTTTGAGGTTCGCGGCTGTGTGCCTTGAAGATGACCTTTTTGAGGTTCAAGACGATGTCCGTGACATCCTCTACGACACCTTCAACGGTGGCAAACTCATGCATGGCGCCATCAATCTTTATGGATGTGATGGCGGCGCCTTCAAGGGAGGAAAGCAGGACGCGGCGCAAAGAGTTGCCTACCGTGTGCCCGTAACCCGTTTCAAAGGGCTCAGCGAGGAACTTCGCGTAGACATCAGTTGCGGTCGACTCCTCCTTGGTCAAACGCTTTGGCATTTCAAACCGACCTAGACGTACTGGCATAATTTTCTTTCGACAATTTTAATCTGGCTTGGTCGATCTCCGATTCCCGCGGAGTGAAACAGGCCCGTATAATTGTCAGTTGTTCTTGGGTTACAAGGGTGTTTACTATCGGGAATAGAACTCCACCACAGCTTGTTCGTTAGCTATGGGATTGATTTCGTCGCGTGTCGGTATCCGCATGACAACGCCTTTGAACTCGTCCTTGGTCAAGGAGAGCCAGTCAGGAACCAACCGACTGGTGGCACCCTCGAGGTTCTTGCCGGCAAGCTGACGCGAGACACTGTTGTTCTTAGCGGTGATCACATCGTTAACCTTGAGAGCGTAGGAAGGAATATTAACCTTTCGGCCGTTGACCTGAATGTGACCGTGACAGACCATTTGACGGGCGGCCGCGCGGGAGTTTGCGAAGCCTAGGTGATAAACCACATTGTCCAGGCGGGTCTCCAGGATTTGAAGCATCTGCTCGCCGGTTACGCCACGACGGCGGAGGGCTTTTTGATAAACCCCGCGGAACTGGCGTTCCATGAGGCCGTAGAAGTAACGCAACTTCTGTTTCTCAATCAAACCCAGACCGTAGTCGGTGTGTTTGCGGCGGGACTTCGGACCATGAACGCCCGGGCCATAATTGCGGCGTTCGAGGTATTTCGAAGGGCCGAAGATCGGAACACCAAAGCGACGGCTAATGCGGACGCGAGGACCTGTATAACGAGCCATAAATTAATTGGAAAAATTGAGGATTAAAATCGGACTAGACACGGCGTTTCTTGCGCGGACGGCAGCCATTGTGAGGCACGGGAGTCATATCCTTAATGGTGCTGATCTCAAGCCCGATTGCCTGAAGGGCGCGTATCGCGGATTCGCGGCCGGATCCGGGACCCTTGACACGGATTTCGACTTCCTTCATTCCGTGGGACATTGCTTGACGGGCGGCGTCTTGGGCGACCTGCTGAGCCGCGTAGGCGGTGCTCTTGCGGGAACCCTTAAATCCAACACGACCGGCGCTTGACCATCCAAGCAGATTGCCCTGCATGTCGGTGATGGTCACTTGGGTGTTGTTGAATGTGGCAAGAATGTTGGCGATGCCTACGCTTATATTCTTGGCGCCCTTGGCCTTGACAATTTTCTTGCCGGCCAAATCGTCAGCAAGGAGTTCGGCGGCAGTGGGGGCTACGCCTGCCACCGGGACTACGGGTGCCTTGGTTGCATCGGCGGTAGCGGTGGACGCTTTGTCAGAAGGCTGTTTTCCAGCAGACTTCTCCTGCTTTTCAGCCGGAGGTTTGGCGTCTTTTTCCTTTTTAGGGGCGGGTGTTTTCTTGATCTCGTCGGACATAAAAATTAGCTGATACCGGCTTTGGCATTGGGATTGCGCTGCACACCGACCGTGCGGCGCGGACCCTTCCTGGTGCGTGCGTTGGTTTGTGTGCGCTGACCGCGGACCGGCAGACCGCGCATGTGGCGCACGCCGCGGTAGCACTTGATTCCCTGAAGGCGTTTCAAGTTCATTCCGATCTCCCGGCGAAGATCCCCCTCGATCACATATTTTCCGTCCTGAATTGAGTGAACAATCTGGGAGAGCTGGGCCTCAGTGAGGTCTTTAGCCCGGGTGCTGGGATCGATTTTGGCGTGTGCCAGGATGTCAACCGCGTTTTTCGGCCCGATGCCGTATATGTAGCGGAGAGCAATATCTATCCGCTTACCCGAAGGAACTTCAACACCGATAATACGTGCCATAAATTGGTTAAGTTGTTGTGGAATGGACCGGGGTTACGACCTCAGCCTTGACGCTGTTTGTGCCGTTTATTGCTGCATATAACCCTGATGATACCTTTGCGTTTCACGATCTTGCAGTTTTCGCAAAGCTTCTTAATTGATGCGCGGACTTTCATATTTAAATTTGTTCCGTCTCTACGAGGATTCGCCCTTGCGACAAGTCGTAGGGCGTCAGCTGAACTTTTACAGTGTCGCCTACCCGCCCGACAGGCGGCTGCTTGGCACCCCTGAGGGAGTAAAACCCCAGAAGGGTGTGGCCGTTTGCCAACCCAACACGATGCGTCCCATTCGGATGCACCGCTATTATTATCCCTTCAACGCGGAAGGTTCTTTCGCCGGCCATGTCAAAATCTCCGGCTCGCCCCCGGTCACCAAGACCGTGTGTTCAAAATGGGCTGATAGTGAACCATCTTGCGTGACGGCTGTCCAGCCGTCTTTCAATATTTTCACACCAGCCTGGCCTGCGTTTACCATGGGCTCAATTGCTAGCGTCATCCCGCTGCGCAACTTCTGGTTGCACCTAGAATCAACGTAGTTCGGTATTTGCGGGTCCTCATGGACCGACCTACCTACGCCGTGCCCGACAAACTCACGAACAACGCTAAACCCGTTCGACTCCACAAACGACTGTATCGCCCGGGATATGTCTGTTATCCGATTTCCTGACACAGCCTGTGCAATTCCGGCGTAAAGTGACTTCTCAGTCACATCCATCAGCCTTTGTCCAAGCACTCCGCATCCGCCAACGGAAACGGTGGTTGCCGTGTCGCCTATGAAACCGTTATAAACGACGCCCACATCAACGCTGACTATGTCGCCGAAAACAAGCATCCGGTCGCCTGCGACGCCGTGAACCACTTGGTCATTGACCGATATACAGGTATGACAAGGATACTTACGGTATCCCAAAAACGCACTGCGTGAACCGTAAAAACTGATTCTCTGGGCGGCATACTCATCCACTTCGAGTGTGGAGATCCCAGGACGGATAAAGGCTGCTATCTCGGAAAGAACGGTTCCGGCAATCGATCCTGCAGCACGCATCGTATCCAGATCCCGACCGCTCTTCAAAATAATCATCGCCTGAAACTGACAACTTGTCTTAACGACTCAAACTCTGGACCTGAGGGGAGAGCCCTGTCAAATCCTGCCTTTGAGCTTGCCCTTTTTAAGGAAACCATCGTAGTGACGCATCAACAGATGTGACTCCATCTGCCTCATGGTGTCAAGCATCACACCCACCGTGATAAGCATGCTTGTTCCGCCAAAGAACTGAGAAACTTGATAAGGCATATTCATGAGGCGGTATAGCACCATAGGGATGACCGCAATAATCACCAAAAACACAGCTCCAGCAAGGGTTATGCGGCTCATCGAGTTGTGAAGGAAATCACTGGTGGCCTGACCGGGACGAACACCGGGTATGTACCCGCCGTTTTTCTTCAAGTCATCTGCGATCTGAAGCTCGTTAAACTGGGTTGCAACCCAGAAGTAAGAGAAAAAGAGAACCATCAATGAATAGAGAACGAGATAGAGGACTGCGCCCTCGGAAAGTTTCCTGGCGAGATCCGAAAGAAAGGGAACGTTCCAGCTCTGTCCCAGCGTCAAAAGTATGCGTTGGGGAAACATGAGGATTGCTTGTGCAAAGATGATTGGCATTACCCCAGCGTAATTGACACGCAAAGGCATAAATGAGGTGCCACCAGAGTAGACTTTTCTGCCCACAGCGCGCTGAGCATATTGAACAGGAACCTTTCTCTGGGCCTGGGTGATTGCAATGACGCCTGCAATGACCCCCGACAGCAGCAGAATGAGTGCTATGAAGTGACCAACATTCCACTTGGCCTCGACTCCGGCACCTGCAAAAAACATGTCCCTGATTCCCAGAGCAGCTTGGGGTAGCCGTGCCAGAATCCCGATGGTTATAACGAGTGAAACTCCGTTGCCAATCCCACGTTCGGTAATCTGTTCGCCCAGCCACATCAGCAGCATTGTGCCAGATGTAAGAAGAATCACGGTTTGAATCCTATACCACCAGATGTAGTTGTCATACATGTCAAGGACCAGCTTGCCGATACCTTGTCCAAAGATTGCATCCGGATGCTCCCAACCTATGGCCATTGCCATTCCTTGCCCAAGGCAAAGCAGGACAGTGGCGTAGCGGCCATACTGTATCAGCTTCGTTCGACCGCCCTCCTCGCGGGCCATTTTACTTAAAGAAGGAACCACGGCGGTGAGCAACTGAAGAATGATGGTTGCGCTGATATAGGGCATGATCCCCAAGGAACCGATGGCGCAGTTTTCAAGTGCGCCTCCGCTGAACATGCTGTACAAGCCGAGGGCGGAGCCGCCCCGATCGGACTGGGTCTTGAAGAACTCAGCCAAGCGGGCGGAATTTAAACCCGGAATGTGAATGAAGGCCTCAAGTCGGCAGATCGCCAACACCACCATTGTGAAGATGATCCGGGACTTCAGTTCCGGAATCTTGAAACAGTTGCTGAAGGTGTTGAAGATGTTCTTAAGCATGGGAGCAGGAGGTTAATTTACACCTTGGCTGCAGGGGGCCTGTTTGAGGGGATAATTTGGCAGACGCCTCCCTTAGCCTCGATCTTAGCCTTGGCTGCCGCGCTGAACTTATGCGCCCAAACGGTGAGCTTTTTTGTCACCTCGCCATCACCGAGAATCTTGATGGACGTGCAGGTTCCTCCGGCGAGCCCGACATTGCGCAGCGCGGCCTCGTCAACCGTGGCGCCTTCGTCAAACAGGTTCAATGACTCCACATTTACGGGAATGTAGTTTGTGGCATGCCGGGTGTTGTTAAAACCACGTTTCGGAATTCGTCGGATCAAAGGCATCTGACCGCCCTCGAATCCGATGCGGATTGAGCTGCCGGAACGAGCCGTCTGGCCCTTTCCACCTCTACCTGCAGTCTTGCCTCGACCGCTAGACTCACCCTGTCCAAGGCGCTTGCGACGGTGTTTTGCTCCCGGGCGGGGTTTGAGATCGTGTAATCGCATAAAATTAAACTGTTGCTGCTACAACCTGCTGGTCTGAGGGTTTCTTAAATTCCAATCCGCGGGCGCGGTAGATGGATTCTGCTTGGCGCAGGCTCAAGAGAGCCTTGACTGTCCCCTTTACCACATTGGCCGCATTCTTAGAACCCAATGACTTGCTCAGAATATCCTTGATACCGGCAGACTCAAGAACGGCGCGAACTGTTTTACCGGCGATAATTCCCGTTCCAGGAGAGGCGGGGCGAAGGAGGATGCGCGCACCGCCGTAGGCGGAAAACACCTGATGCGGAATGGTCGCACCCTGAAGCGTAACTGTGACCATGTGATTCCGGGCATCCTCACCGCCCTTGCGAATGGCCTCGGCCACCTCGCTGGCTTTGCCGAGTCCGACACCCACTCGGCCGCGTTTGTCTCCCACGACAACCAATGCGCTGAAACTGAAGCGGCGGCCGCCCTTCACAACTTTTGCTGAACGGTTGATGAAAACCACTTTTTCAGCCAGCTCCTCAAGTGGTTTTCCGTCGGCTCCAAATTGGGGACCGTCGGCCATCGGTTTACGTCGGCCTCTGCCGCCTTGCTGTCCGCCCCGGGGTCCGCCGCGATGCTGCTGCGGTTGGTGCTGAACCTGGGGTTCAGCGCCGCCTTCGCTAGTTTTTGTTTCTTCAGCCACAGTGTCTTCTCTTGGTTAAAAGTTAAAATTGTAAACCGGCTTCGCGGGCGGCGTCGGCCAAAGCCTTAACCTTGCCCATGAATCGGGCGCTGCCGCGGTCGAACACGACCTGCTTAATCCCCTTGTCTAACGCGGCCTTTGCTGCGAGGGCGCCAAGAATCTTGGCGCTGGACACGTTTGCAGCCAGCTTTTCCCGGTCGGGAGTCGACTTGCTGGTTGTTGTCGCGGAGGCAAGAGTCACGCGCTTGATGTCGTCGATGAACTGAACATATATATGCTCATTGCTGAACATCACGCTCATTCGGGGACGATCATGGGTGCCGCTGATTTTATGGCGGACACGCCAGTGACGAAGTTGGGCTAACCGTTGTTTTTTTTGCGTTTGCATTTCATTTACTCACGGAGTTGGCCGTGGGCATTAAATTAATTATTACTGTACCGTCTTGCCTTCCTTGCGGACGACCTTCTCGTCGGAATAGCGGACTCCCTTGCCTTTGTAGGGCTCCGGGGGATAATAAGCGCGGATGGCTGCCGCAACCTGACCTACGACCTGGCGATCGGGACCCTCAATCGTTAGTTTCGTGTTTTCCTCCACAGTCACCTTGATTTGCTCAGGAATGGTGAAATTGATTGGGTGGGAGAATCCAAGGCTTAGGTTGACAACTTTGCCGGCAACCGCCGCCTTAAATCCGACACCTTGAATCTCCAGCTTTTTGACAAAGCCCTCGCTCACGCCCTTGATCATGTTGTTGACCAAAGCCCGGCTTAGCCCGTGCATAGCTCGTGCCTCGGCGCCGTCGCCCGTGCGGGACACCAAGATCTGGGTCGCGTCAACGCTGAGGCTGGTGTGGGGAGGCAGAGCCATGCTTAGCTTGCCTTTCGGTCCCTCGACGCTGACTTGGCGCCCTTTTAGAACCACCGTTACCTTGGGCGGCACGGTTACGGGTTGTTTTCCAATTCGTGACATAACAAATTTATTACCAGATGTAGCAGAGTACTTCGCCGCCCAAATTCTTCTTCTTGGCGTTGGTTCCGGTCATCACACCCTCGGGAGTCGATACGATGCATATGCCTAGCCCGCCAAGAACACGCGGAATCTCCGTCGCCCCTACGTAGTGGCGGAGACCAGGCTTGCTTATGCGGCGTAATCCCTCGATAACGCTTTTCTTGCCGGTATATTTAAGTTTGATCTTGAGTTTTTTGGGCACCTTACCCTCAACACCCACCTCGGCTACATAGCCTTCCTTTTTAAGGATCGAGGCAATGTTCTCTTTGATTTTGGAGTGGGGCATCTCCAATGCCGGAAGCAAGGCGCTCTGCGCGTTGCGGATCCGGGTCAACATGTCGGAAATCGGGTCAGTCATATTATTACCAGCTTGCTTTGGTCACGCCAGGGATAAGGCCGTTCAATGCCGCCTCACGGAAGGTCATACGGGAGCAGCCGAATTTGCGGAGGAAACCGCGACGCCTGCCGCTCATCGAGCAGCGGTTGACAACCCGGGTGGGGCTGGCGTTGCGCGGTAGTTTGGAGAGCCCCGCGTAATCGCGTTTGGCCTTAAGCTCAGCTCTAACTGCGGCAAACTTTTTCACCGTTTCAGCCTTGCGCTTGTTGCGCTCTTTCCATGCTTTCTTCGCCATAAAATTATTTGGATTCTGTCTTGGATTCAGCCGCCTTGCTAACCTCGGCCAATGGGAGACCCATGAGCTTCAGTAGATCAAGTGCCTCAGCATCCGTGGGGGCACTGGTCACAATTGTGATGTCCATTCCTTGGGTGCGCTTGATCTTATCAAGTTCGATCTCGGGAAAAATCGTCTGCTCCGAAACGCCGAACGTGTAATTACCCCGCCCGTCAAACTTTCGGGGGGACAGGCCGCGGAAATCCCGTATCCGGGGAAGTGCGGTTGCAACCAGCCGGTCGAAGAACTCATACATGACCTCGCGGCGCAGGGTGACACGGCAACCGATCGGTTGGTTTTCCCGAAGCTTAAAATTCGCGATGCTTTTTCGGGATTTGCTGATGGCGGGTTTCCGCCCTGTGATCATCGTCAGGTCTTTCGCGGCGTCATCGATGGCCCCTTTTTCGAGCGAGGCACTAATGCCCATGTTGACCACTATCTTCTCAATCTTGGGGATTTGATGAACGTTGGTGTATTGGTGTTTTGCTTTAAGGGCAGGCACCACTTCGCTGACGTATTTTTCGTAAAGTCTGGATTTCATTTAGTTGCGCCACGGATGTTGCCGTGGTTGTAAAGATTTTCTTCTACCGTTTGGCCGCGGCAGCGTCGAAGCTCTCGGCTCTGACAAGATTCGACAGGTGAATCGTTCCTTCGCGCTGGATGATGGCACCTTGGGGATTCTGCTGGCTCTTGCGGGTGTGGCGCTTGATCATTTGGATTCCTTCGACAACCGCGCGGTTTTTCTTGGGCGAGACGGTGATCACCTTGCCGCGTTTGCCCTTGTCACGACCCGCAAGGACAACGACCTCATCACCTTTTTTAACATGGAATTTTGCCATAACTCAAATCACTTCCGGAGCCAGAGAGATAATCTTCATGAACTTCTTTTCGCGAAGCTCCCGGGCCACCGGCCCGAAAATACGCGTTCCTCGCGGGTTTTGCTCCTTGTCAATAATGACAATTGCGTTTCGGTCGAAACGGAGATAGGAGCCGTCGCTGCGGCGGATGGCTTGGCGGGTGCGCACCACCACCGCGTCGCAGACCTCCCCTTTCTTGATTTGCCCGTCCGGCGATGCTTCCTTGATGTGAACCTTCACAACGTCACCCACATGGGCGTAGGTCTGGTTTTTACCCAGGACGCCGATGTTCCAGGCGAGCTTCGCGCCGGTATTGTCGGCAACGTCTAAATGAGTGCGAATCTGCAGCATAAAATCTTAAAATTCAGGGGGTCACCGCGCGCACAACCGTGCTTCGTTCCACCACCGCCACAAGGCGCCAACGCTTCAGTTTGGACAGAGGGCGTGTCTCCTCAATTCGAACCGTGTCGCCGACTTTGGCATCGTTTTTGTCGTCGTGGGCGTAGAACTTTGAATAGCCGGTCACGATCTTCTTGAACTTCGGGTGCGGAAAGCGCCTCTGCACCTTCACGATGATGGTTTTCGACATCTTGTTGGACACAACCTCGCCCACGCGTTCCTTTCGGTTTCCGCGCACGATTGGTGGTAGTGTCGCCGTTTCCACAGATTTGATTTCGTCAGCCATACAAAATTAGGCGGCTTTGTTCCGCAGTTGGGACATCCGCGTCTCGACCCGGGCCACGTCGCGGCGGATGGTGCGCAAGCGGGACGATTTTTCAAGTTGCGCGCTGGCCTGTTGCAAGCGCAGGTTAAAAATTTCCTGACGCAGATCCCGACCTTTGGTCGCAAGCTCTGTCAGCGTCATGTCATTAAGTTCCGACATCTTCATAAAATTAATTTCCCGCTCAGGCCGCCGCACGATGACGGGTGATAAATTTCGTCTTGATCGGCAGCTTCGTCGCCGCCAACCGCATCGATTCTCTGGCCACAGCCTCGGTCACGCCGTCCACCTCGAAGAGAATGTTGGCCGGACGCACCACGGCCACCCAGGATTCCAAGGGTCCCTTGCCTTTACCCATCCGGGTTTCAAGCGGCTTTTTGGTGTAGGATTTCTGGGGGAAAATCCGGATCCACAACTTTCCATGGCGCTTCATGTTGCGTGCGATTGCCACGCGGGCCGCCTCGATCTGCTTGGTGTCCATCCAGCAGCGCTCAAGGGCCATTAATCCGAACTCGCCAAACGCAACTGTGCTTCCCCTGTAAGCCAGACCCGTCCGGCTGCCACGGTGCATTTTGCGGAACTTCACTCTTGCGGGCATCATTGCCATAACAAAATCCTCTTAAAAAACTTACTTCCCGATCGGCATTTCCGCCGACGGTGGTTGTTGCGCCTTCTGCGGCTTGTTCTCACCCTTGCAAATCCAGCATTTTATCCCGAGTTTGCCATACATCGTCTTTGCCTCGGCAAATCCGTAATCAATGTTTGCCCGCAGCGTATGCAGCGGGACCCGGCCCCAGTGATATTGCTCTACTCGGGCGATTTCCGCTCCTCCCAATCGACCCGCTGCCCGGAGCTTGATGCCCTCGGCACCGAAATCCTTGGCGGTCTGAAGCGCTTTCTTCATCGCGCGGCGATGCGAAACACGCCGCTCCAATTGAAGAGCGATATTCTCGGCAACGAGCTGAGCATCAATCTCAGGCTGTTTGACCTCTTGGATGTCGACGTATACCTCTTTGCCGGTCATCTTGCTCATCTCCTCCTTGAGTTTGTCGATCTCGGAACCCTTCCGGCCGATGACAACCCCGGGGCGGGCGGTGAGGATGGTGATGCGGCAGCGATTGGCGGCGCGCTCGATGAGGATTTTCGGCACCGAAGCCGCCTCAAGCTTGCGCATCAGCAGGGCCCGGATCTCGCGGTCCTCGGCGAGGAGCTTGCCGAATTCTTTTTTGCCGGCGTACCATTTCGAGCGCCAGTCTTTGTTGACAGCGACGCGAAAGCCGATTGGATTAACTTTTTGGCCCATACAAATTACTCGTCTGACAAAACAATTTTGATGTGACAGTTGCGCTTGATGATCGGACCGGCCGATCCGCGCGCCTTGGGAGTGAAGCGCCGCAGGGACGTCGCCGTTCCGGCCACCGCTTCCTTCACGATCAGCAGCTCGGGTTTTGCGTTTTTGTTGTTCTCCGCGTTGGCAATTGCGGACCTCAAAGTCTTGGCAACGAAGCGGGCGCCCTTGCGGGGGACCACTGCGAGCACGGCCTGCGCCTGCAGCGCCGGCAAGCCCTGAATCTGCCGCACCACCTCGCGCATTTTCTGCGCGGACATGCGGACGTTTTTCATGATGGCGTGAACTTGCATAGTGCTATTTCGCTTCCGCTTTGGCCGTGTGTGCGCCGTGTTTCTTGAATGTCCGGGTCAGGGAGAACTCTCCCAAACGGTGCCCGACCATGTTTTCCGTCACGAACACCGGGTTGAACACCTTCCCGTTGTGCACGGTGAAAGTCAGCCCCACAAATTCGGGTGTTATCATCGACCGCCTCGACCAGGTCTTGATCGGCGTCTTTTGATTGTTGGCCTTGGCCTTGAGGATTTTTTCCTGCAAGTGACCGTCTATAAAGGGACCTTTTTTGATTGAGCGACCCATAAATTCTTACTTGTTCTTCATCGGCCGACCATCACGTCGAACCAGAATAAAGCGGTTTGAAAGTTTCTTCTTGTCCCGCGTCCGGTAACCTTTGGCCTGCAATCCCCACGGCGATGTCAGCTGCTGCCAACCGCCGCCGCCCTTGGACTTGCCCTGACCGCCGCCATTCGGATGGTCAACCGGGTTGCGCGCCACACCGCGGCTTATGGGCCGGATCCCGCGATGCCGTGAACGGCCCGCCTTGCCTAGAATCACGTTTTCATTCTCAGTGTTCCCCACTTGACCTATCGTGGCGTAGCACTCCTCATTGATCTTGCGGATCTCACCAGAAGGCAGACGCACCTGCGCAAACCCTTCATCCCGGGACATCAGTATTGCCGCCCCGCCTGCGGAACGCACCATCTGACCACCGCGTCCCGGAATCAGCTCAATGCTGTGAATCGACGAGCTGACGGGAATAAGTTTCAGCGGCAGACAATTTCCAACCACTGGAGGAGCCGTTGGGCCACTCATGAGCTTCACACCCACCGACAACCCGACAGGCGCCACAATGTAGGCTTTTTCCCCGTCCGCATATTGCAGAAGGGCGAGCCGCGCCGTCCGACCCGGATCATACTCAATGGAGGACACCACAGCCTCGACGCCGTGTTTTTTGCGCTTAAAATCCACGAGACGGATCTTCTGCTTGTGCCCCCCGCCAATACCGCGCGCGGTGGCCCGGCCGTAATGGTTACGGCCGCCAGTCCTCTTACGAATTTCAACCAGGCTCTTTTCAGGCTTGGTCTTTGTGATATCGCTATAATCCGCATACGTGACGTATCGCGTAGACGGTGTCAGCGGTCTAAATGTCTTCAACGGCATAAAATCAATTCGCTTACCAAGTCAGCTACTTGGGGTTCGGAGCCATTATTCCTGCGCCCTGTTGGGCTGCCCAGTTGTCGGTTCCGCCGGTTAAGCTGTCCTGCCATTTTACGGGCAAGGAACAAAGATATTAGCACTGGATTTAATCCGCGCAATCCTTTTCTCTGTTTTTTTTATGGACCCTTTTCCCGGTGCCTTTTTGCGATGTTTTGCCCATCCGCTTTGCCTGAGCGGACTTTTGCCATCCCGTACTTTTCGAACTCCGCCGCCACTTACTTGGCAAACACAGCCGCCATCCCAACCGAATTCAAGTATCCTGCCCGACACGCACCCCCTTGCGCCTTCTGGCTCCTTTTTTGCCTAGCACCAACCCCCCGGATGGATTCAGCACAAGTTGTCTCAGACCGCCTTGTTTTTTACTCTGCTGCTGCTCGTATCCTGCAAAGCACAATCTGTCTACCCCTCGCCTCTTGCGCCTCTTTCTCTCGTACCACTTTCGAACGCCCGCATTCTGTAGACCACACGGATTCCACCTTACTGATAACCACTTAGAAACTCCAAAATCCAAGCCATTGCATTAAGTCGGCTCGCACTTTGCCGCAACATTCCTGAGCGCGGCACGACTTCCGGATGCCTCCTCCGTGACCGCCACCCCGCCCAGCTAGACACCGGGTGAAAACCAAAACCCTCCTTCCATTTCTCCGACCATAAAATTCACCCCGCGGACTCAAAACTTTGCAAACGCCGCAACCCGAACGTGGATACACTCCCTCCCGTTTTTTGTGCCGCCTAGTTTTAGCGATGCAATCGGTGTCCGGCACGAGATTGGCCCCCAGCGAGACCCGCGGCAACCTTATCGGCGCTGATGGCAGCGGCATCCGCCGGAACCGATTCAAACGCCATGGTTCGACAGGCGCACCACCCTCTTTTCCGCTACTCCGCGCGCGCACTTTTTTGAGACCCCTACGTTGCCGAAACGTGCTGATCCGCTTTGATCACGGCACTACGCCCGCCTCCTGGCCGTCAAATGCTTTCCCGCCGACCCTATCCGACAGTGGTCCAAAATTCCTTTTTCAGGGATCGACGCTCACAAATCATTTGGACCTAGACCCTTCTCCCGCTATTCTGGAAGTATTCATATTCCTTGGAACAACGCCTGAATTTTAAGCGTCATCACTGGCCCAACCCACACCAGCAGCATCTGTTTTATGTATTTTCCCGACATCACTCTCCGAAGATTTGCCCTGTCACTCTGCTTTTGCTGGTTCGCCTGCGGTTTATTGCCCGCCCAACCAGTGCATTCCAACATGCCTGTGGATTCCATTAATCACGCCAACGTGATTTCCAAATGGGACCCCCAGAGCTTGGAGCGGGGCGAGAAGCTCTACACAGCTGTTTGCATCACCTGTCACGGCACGGCCGATCGGCAGGGAACCCTGCCGACCTCGCGCGCCTTTTGGAAAGAGCCTTTTAAAAATGGCAATGACCCCCTGAGCCTTTACCAGACGATCGGGAACGGATTAAACCAGATGCCTCCACAGCGCTGGATGACGCCCGAGCAGCGCTACGACGTCATCCATTTTCTGCGTGAAAAGTTTCTCAAACCCTTTAACCCGAACCAGTATTTCCCCGTCACGCCGGAATATTTGGCTTCTTTGCCCAAGGGGACCAACGGTGTTTTCCGGAAAACGGCCGAAATGCTCGACTACGAGAAAGGCCCGAAATATCTGCGGATGGATTTCGGCCCAGCGTTGTTCTGGACCTATCAGGTGGCCCCTGAAAATTTCGCTCACAAGGGGATTGCCGTGCGACTGGACCCCGGCCCGGGCGGTATATCCAAAGGCCATGCGTGGATGGTGTTTGATCATGACACTCTGCGCTGGGCCGCGGCATGGTCCGGCGATCAGTTTATTGACTGGAAAGGCATCGCCCTTGACGGCACACACCAGACCCACGCCAGCATTGTGGGCCGCAAAGCGTTCATCAACCCCGTCGGCCCCGGCTGGGCCGACCCGGCAACCGGCCGCTTTGAAGATCCCCGGCCTGCCGGGCGTGATCATAAGCCCTACGGCCCCCTGCCGCGAACATGGGCTCATTACAAAGGGCTCCGGCTCAACGGCGGCAAGCCCGTCGTAAGCTACTCGGTCGGCGACGCCGACGTGCTCGAGCAGGCCGGTTTTGCCGAGGGCGAGGGAGTTCGCATCTTCACTCGCACTTTGAATATCGGCAAAAGCACCCGCGATCTTCTCCTGCGCGTTTCACCTGAATCATCCCCCGCCATGCTGGTCGGCCCAAGCCCGGCACAACTCGTCCACAAACTGGGAATGAACCTGGTTCAAATCCCGGCAGCCAGCACACCGCTGAATTTGAAAATTCTCGTGAGTGACACGGACCCCGGCATGGATCCGGGCGTGCTTTACGGGTTTGCTGTCACCGCCCAACCCGCCGAGGATTTAAAGGCTCAAGCCGCCCTGCCGCCGTCGCGCTGGCCAACGGTTCAAACGCATGGAAAACCAGGCGCCAGCAGCGGCCCTTTTGCCGTGGACGAATTGACCGTCCCGCCCCAAGATCAAATGCTCGGGCACGCCTGGATGCGCCTGAGCGGGTTTGATTTTTTCAAAAACGGAAACACCGCGGCAGTCTGCACGTGGAACGGAGATGTCTGGCTGGTCAAGGGAATCGACTCCACCTTGGCCAACCTGACTTGGCAACGCATCGCCACCGGACTTTTCCAACCCTTGGGCTTGAAGATTGTGGACGAAAAGATCTATGTGTGTTGCCGCGACCAGATCGCCCGCTTGCAGGACCGTCATGGCAACGGGGATGTGGATTTTATTGAGAGTTTCAACAGCGACCATCAGGTCACCGAACATTTCCATGAATTTGCGTGCGGCCTGCAGACCGATGCTGGCGGGAATTTCTTCTACGCCAAATGCGGCCGCCACGGCCTGCCGGCCGTGGTGCCCCAGCACGGGACAGTGCTCAAAGTCAGCCCGGACGGTTTGCAAACGGAAATCTTCGCCCACGGGTTCCGGAGCGTCAACGGCATGTGCGTGAACGACGACGGAACCTGCCTGGTCACCGACCAGGAAGGTCACTGGACCCCCAAAAACCGCATCAACTGGGTCCGACCAGGCCGCTATTACGGCTACCAATGGGCCTACGATCATCCAGAAAGCGCCGACGACGAAGCCATGGCCCAACCCCTGGTCTGGATCGTCAACGAAATGGACCGCTCCCCGGCCGAAATCGTGCGCATTCCGCGCGGCCACTGGGGCGCGCTGGCCGGATCGCTCTTGAATATCTCCTATGGAATGGGACAGATCTTCCTCGTTCCCTCCGAGCGTATTGGCGATGAGATGCAAGGCGGGGTGGTCGCGCTGCCCCTGCCGCTCTTCCCAACCGGCATCATGCGCGGTCGTTTCCATCCCAAAGACGGCAATCTTTATACCTGCGGCCTTTTTGGTTGGGCCGGCAATCGCACCGGCGACGGGGGCTTTTTCCGGGTGCGCCACACCGGCCTGCCCGCCTATCTGCCACTCGGAATCCATGCCCGCACCAACAGCGTCGAGTTGACCTTCACCGAAGCTCTGGATCCGGCCATCGCGCAGGATCCGAAGAACTATGAGGTCAAGACCTGGGGCTTGAAACGAGCCGAAGACTACGGCTCGCCCCGCGTGGGGGAGGCGGCAATGGGTGTGACTCGCGCGGTTTTGTCCCGCGATCATAAATCGGTTCATCTGGAAATGCCCGGACTCAGACCCGTTTGGTGCATGGAAATTAAAGTGTCAATCGCAGGCGCCGACGGCACCAGCATTCACCGGACAATCCACAACACCCTCCACGTGCTGCGCTGACCCGGCTTTTGACACGCCCGCTCCAACACCCATCATCCAGTCTCGAGTTTGCGGCGCGCGGACCGCAGCACAAACGGGGCAATGCACGGCGCGAAATATTATGACTGAAAAAAACACCGACACCGCCGGCTCCTTGGCGCCATCCGGACTTCCGGCGAACGTCCCGTGCGGAGTGCATCGCTTCGCTTGGGGTGGTCTTCTCTTGTTAGTGCTGCTGGTAGCAGGTCTTTCACAAATCTATCGCGGCAAAGACATATGGAGCGGATGGGCCGAAAGCCGCGAGCTGCGCCATCACGCCTACGCCGAGCGGATCTATGTCGAGGACCTGCTCCGCACCCGGGCCAATAGCTGGTCCAATCTGGCCTATGTGGTCGTGGGACTTTACGCGCTTGCAATGGGCTGGCAGGACCGCCGGCTCGGACCGGCCCCAAACGGAGGTTATCTGGTCAGAACCCCGGGAATGAGCCTCCTGTTTGGTGCCTGCTGCTGCTATCTGGGATTGGGCAGCGGATTCTATCACGCCTCGCTCACACGCGTGGGGCAACAGGTTGACGTAGCCGCTATGTTCATGCCGCTGGTGGTCCTCTGCGCGATCAACCTGGGACGATGGGTTCCACGGCTCAAATTGAGCCGTTCGGGCCAGGGGATATGCACGTGGCCTTTTCTGACGGCCCTGTCGCTGGTTTCGGCCATTCTTCTCTTCCGCTACAAATGGTCCATCCGCACCGGAGTGGTGATGAACACACTCATCCTGACGCTGACGGCCTTTGCCCTGCTGGACCTGGTTCAGCGCCGTTGGAAACTCCCGGCGCCCTTGATATTGCTATCGGGCGCGGCTCTGGTGTCGGCCCGCCTCTGCTGGCAGTGGGACATCGACGGCAAGTTCAGCGGCCCGGACACCTGGTTCCAAGGCCATTCCGTGTGGCATTTGCTCACCGCTCTTTCCCTGGCCGGAATGTATTTCTACTACCGGCTCGAAGTCTCCCATCCCGCCCCGGAATCAGCGCGGGTCTGAAACCGCTCCTACTCCGGACTGGATTCCATCCGCCATTACACTAGATGATCAAAAAAAACCTCCTCAAACTCCCGCTGCTGCTGGGGCTGGCCTGGGTTGACAGCCTCTTCGGCCAAATCCCGCCTGCGGTGCCAAGTCCCTTGGCGGACATCGCACAGCGGGTTGAATCGGGTTGCATTTCCACCGAACAAGGCATCGACGGACCCAACCCGCAGCCCTCGGTGCGCCAACTGACCGCCGCCGCTCTGGGGATGCTCGAATTAGACCGGTCCGCCGACCGCGCCGAACGGCTGATGCGCCACACCTTCTCCCTGCAAGACATGGATCCCGCCTCGCCGGGTTACGGAACCGTGCCCTGGCAGCAGGGGCATCCGGAAATCAAAGATCCCAATGCCATCGAATTCACCATGCTGCCGGTGGGCGTAATCCTCCTGCGGCACGGCGCCAAACTCTCCGAGGCATTCAAGCGGGAGGTCGGACCGCACGTCCGCGCCGCGATTGCGGCCATCCGCCGGCATCCCGTCCCGGTTGGCTACTCCAACATTTACCTGATGAAGCTCGCCAACTTGCTTTTACTCGGTCAGGCAATCGCAGACCCCGCCGCGGTCGCCGACGGCCAAGCACTCTTTGACACCTGGCTGTCGCTGACCCGGATGAACGGAGTTACGGAATACGACAGCCCCACCTACTCACCCATTCAAGCGGATTGCCTGGCTCTGGCCTGCAACCTCACCCAAAATCCCGCCTTGAAAACGCGCCTGAAATCGGCGGTCGATTTTTACTGGTCCGATTTTGCAGCGAATTATTTCCCCGGCAGCCAAACCATGACCGGCCCGGCCAGCCGGAACTACAATCAGGGTTTCGTGTTTAGCGATGCGAACATTGAATACTCTTATTATCTAGCCGGGGTGCGAAGCCGTCCGCCGGGCGGGACGTTCTTGTGCGATTCGGTCCGCGTCTTCACTCTGGCCCGAATGGGGAATTTCCGGCCCGCACCGGAAACACTTGCCTTGGCCGCCTTGCCGCAGAGGGTTATCCGCTCCAAATTCGGCCCCGGTCCGGGACAAGATCGTTACCAATGGATCACGCCGGATCTGGCGCTTGGCAGTTCAAGCGCCTACTACGGGCCGCAGGACCGCCGGATCTGCGCCGAACTGGCTTCAGCCAAAAAGCTGCCTCTCATCACGGTGGTGGCCGATGCCCTGGACGCACCATACGGATTGGTCCGGTCCAACGACCGCGGCGGGCACAGCAAACCGCATCACCTTGCTCATCTGCTCGCCACGGTGCAGGAAAAGGATTTCCTTCTGGCCTTGATGGATCTTTCACCCGTCACTCGACCGAGGGCCTTCACCAACCTTGCCAGCAACATCACCCTGCCCGTTCATGCCGATCGGCTGGTGTTGGACGGAAAGGTGGTGGACACAACGAAAGCGTTCGCGCTTCCAGCCAACTCCCATTCCGTCGTCGGCTTGCGTGAGGGCAATGCCGCCTTGGCCGCCCGGCTGTTCGCCGCCGACGGTGCTGGCGGGCAAACCCCTTCGTGGTCGCTGCAGTTCGACGGGAACAAAGAAGGAGCCGGACGTTTGGTAGCGCACCATTATATCGGAGCGGCACGCGACCTTGACGCGGCAGGCATTCGCAGCGGCGTGCTTCTGATGACCGCCCACTGTGAAACCGACGCGGAATTCGAAGGTTTCCTGAAGCGTGTGGACCGGATCAAACTCACCGAAACCAACCACCGTGGAATCTGGCTCGTCACAGCCAAATCCGGCCCGGTGGAACTGCAAGCGGGTCTGAATTTGAACGAGAGGAAGATCGCAGTGCGCCGGGTCAATGGCCAAGAGTGGAAGTCCACCCCGCTGACGGTCAACGGGCGCGATCTGGCCGCACAAATCCCAGGCCTCTGACAACACTCCCGGCACCGGTTCAGCGCCGCACACGCCAGCGGATCAACCGCAGCGCATTCCCAATCACAATCAGGTCCGACGCGCCCATTGCCACCGCGCAGAGAATCGGGCTCATGAAGCCCAGCGCCGCCAGCGGCACTCCCAGGGCGTTGTAGAAAAACGCCCAAAACAAATTTTGTTTGATGGTCCGCAGAGTGGCCCGCGCCAGCGCCAGACTTTCCGGCACCGCCTCAATTTCCGAGTTGAGCAGAATAATGTCCGCCGACTCCCTCGCCAGATCGCTGGCCCGGCTCACAGCGATGCCCAAGTCGGCCTGCTCCAACGCCGGCGCATCATTGAGCCCGTCCCCCACGAATGCCACCCGCTCCCCGCTCAACTGCAATCCCTTCACAAACTCCGCTTTCCCCTCAGGTCGGATTTGAGCAAACACCCCCGCCGCTTCAATACCGACCTGCCTGGCCACCGCCAGCGTGGTAAGCGCATGATCACCCGAAACCAAAAAGGTCCGCAGCCCCTGCCGGCGCAAATCCGCGATGACTTTGGCCGCACCCGGTTTGACGGTGTCCTTCAACGCGAAGACGCCGCACAATTCCATTCCCACCGCCAACCCAACCAGCGTGGCGCCCCGATCGGACCACTCTGAAATGAATTTTCCCGCCTTTGAAATGTCCACCCCCGCCTCCTCTAACCATCGCAATGCGCCCAACCGGGCCTTCCGTTCGTCCCTTGAGCTTTGACCTGTGCCGCTTGAAATCCCCCCTTCGACCCCGGCCCCGGGCAGCTCGATCCAGTCCGTGACTGGAACCTCTTTACTGGAAAGTTTTGCCAGCGCCTGACTGATGGGGTGCGATGAATGCCGCGCAAGTGAGGCCGCAATCCCCCTTTCCGTTTGCACGCCGGATCCGACAGACTCCAACCCCTGCCTCTCTTTGGAACCAGCATTCCCGGACCGGTGGGAGATCGCTGCAACCCACTCACCGGCCACCTCTGGTTTTCCCAGAGTCAACGTTCCGGTCTTGTCGAACACAACTGCCGTCACCCGCCCGGCCTTTTCAAGCGCCACACCGTCTCGGATCAAAATACCGCGCCGGGCCGCCGCGTTCGATCCTGCCATGATCGCCACCGGTGTCGCCAATCCCATGGCGCAAGGACACGCCACAATAAGCACCGCAGCCGCAGTCATTAAAGCAGTTCCCAGAGGGGAAGCCATCGTCTGCACGTGCCAGGGGAGGAGTGCACCAACACCGTCGTGAAGTCCCTGAATGAACCCCGGCACCAATCCCCATGCCAGCCCGGCGACAATGGCCACTCCTACCACAATCGGAACAAAGACACTGCTGACGCGATCGCCCAGTCGCTGGATGTCGGCCCGACTGCTCTGCGCCCTCTCCACCGCCGCGATGATATGAGCCAAAGCCGTAGCATCTCCGGTCGCCGAAACACGCATGATCAAACGCCCGTTGAGATTCACCGTGCCTGCGAATAGGGCGTTGCCAAACGATTTGTCCACCGGAATCGACTCGCCAGTGAGCATGGCCTCATCCACCGCCGAGCCGCCCTCGCTCACCACACCGTCCACCGGCACGCGATCGCCGGGCCGCAACACAACCAAGTCACCCACACACAGCCCAGCGACGGCAATTTCCTCCTCCAGCCCGAAGGCCGGTGGCTGAAGAGTGGAATCGGTTGAAAATTTTGTGGATCGAATATTAAATTGTCCGGCCGAATCCTTCATCGGCCGGATCCGGACAAGCCGCCGGGCAGTCGGCGGGGCGAGCTGGAGCAACTGCCTGAGCGTTCCGGCAGCGTGGGCACTGATCCGGACCTCCAGCCAGTGGCCTAAGCTGATAAGGGTAATGATACTGACCGATTCCATGAAATAAACATGCCCCCCCGCGCCGCTCAGAAGAACCCAAGTGCTATAGGCAAAGGCAGTGGAAGATCCGAGTGAAACCAAGGTGTCCATGTTGGAGTTACCGGCTTTGAGCTGGTTCCACGCGCCCCGATAAAACCGCGCACCGGCGAAAAACTGCACTCCAACGGCCAACACCCAAGCCATCCAACGGAACCACGGAGTCATCCCCCAATCTAAAAACCACTCCCCCATCATCAGCCAAACCATCACCGGCAGACCGAGCATAAGATTCAAGCGCCATCCAAGGAGCGGCGGACGGGCCAAATTCCCCTGGCCGCTGACGAAATGAAGGGGAGCAGCTTGGAACCCCCTTTGTTTCAAAGCCGACACAAGCTTTTCCACGTTGGGAGGGGTGCCGGCAGACCAGCGGACGATGGCGCGACCCGCCTCCAACTCCACGGTAGCCGACTGCACCCCGGGCAGGCTGCGGAGCGCCTGGCCCACCTGCCTCGCGCAGTTGGTGCAGGTCATCCCTTCCACACGCAGCTTGGTGATGGACGGACTCGAAACGGAAAAAGTGGCAGCGGTTAGGGGTATTGACACGACGGCAACCTAACCGATGAAGCCAAAAAGAAAAGCCCGCGAAGGGCCTCCCGCGGGTGAAAAAAGGCGGGGCAGGCTTGCGCCTGCCCCGCGTGATCCAACCCCATTACCTCCCCGGCGTAAGCCCTCAGGGCTGGCTCAAACGATAGTAGCGCTGAACCACATTGGTCGCCTGGGTATCAGTAAACTGATACTGGCCGGAAGTGACCTCGGAGGGATGTCCGAGGTTCTGCCACTGTGCAAGGGGCAAAGCCGCATTCGTTGTGCTCAGCACCGAGAAGATTACCCCGGTGACATTTGTGAACCCGAACTGGAAAGCGCCGGAGGACAGACGCTGCACCGAGGAAGCGGTGATGGTGACGGGCTGAACCGGCAGGACAACAGCCGGAGAGGCTGAGAACTGTAGGTTGTCAATCGCCACGGCCTGGGCTGTGCCAAGAGTCTGGGCCTGCCAGACAAGCCACAGGGTCGCACCTGAAGGCCAGTTCGTGATGGCCAGATTCGAGGCAGCTTTGGCCACCTGATTGCTGCTCTGCGTGCCGTCGACAATTGCCGTTCCCACACTGGTCGGGAAGCTGACATCCAGCGAACTGACATAATGAATCCCGTTAGTGGCATCCCATGCAGTCGGCTGGAAGGTCGCGCTGTTACCAGCGGCATCAATCGCATAACCAAACTGCAGAGTCTGCGCATTGGGATTATTGCGCCAGAGCTCACCGAGATAACTCAGGTTGATGGAGCCAAGGGTCTGGCCGGTGTTGTTGGTGAAACCAACTCCGATGAACTGGACGCCGGTCGCCGTGGTGCCGATGAGGCCGAGCGCACGGTTGGTGATGCTGACAAGAGACGCCCCATCGCCCTTGAAGTTCTGACCCAAGTCAATAAAACCGCCGGCGCTCTGATCGCCATAGGTTGCACCGAAGCGCAGCTTTGAACTGGCATAGCTGTACCAACCCGACATGGTGTTGGAGAGTCCCAAGCCGCCGATAAAGCCGGCAGGGATGATCGGATAACCGAAGTCCGTGGGGTTATCGAGGCTGTAGGTGTTCAGCGTGGCTGCCACCGTAAAGTCGATGTTGGTCTGGATCCAGAGGGCATTGGTCTCCGCATAGAGTCCCTGAGGATTGGCGGCATCGGCGCTGGAGCCGCCGTTGACCGGCAGTGAATTGAATGTCTGCGAGTAAACCTGACCCGGCGCGGAATAGTTTACGAACGTGTGGGCCGGAGCCGTCAGGACCGCAAGTGCTGCCGGGGCGCTGGTGATGGATCCACCCGGACTGCTCACGACGACTACATAGTTGGACGAGTCTGCCTTCGCTGCAGGACTTACCACGAGGGAAGCCGTGGCCGTTCCACTGAAATCTCCGGTGTCGGTCATGGGTTTCAGGTTTGCTGAAGCACTGCTGCTGGCGCTGCTGCAGAAATACCACTTATAGGTCAGAAGCTGACCATAGGCGGAAATCGCATTAGTCACTCCACGACCAATAAAGGTGGTAATCCCGGAGGGCGGCTGAACCAAGGCAGGAGGGGCATAAACTGTATAAAGGTTGGCGACCAAACTGGTAACGCTTCCACCCACATTGGTTACCGCCAGAGAATAGGTCCCTTGATTATTAATTGAGAGCTGCGTAATGGAGAGCGTTGCGGTCTGTGTGCCGCTAAATTCGTTGGCATCCGCCAACGGGACCCCATTGTAATACCATTGGTATCCGCCCTTGGGATCCGTGCCGGAAATGCTCGCTGCAATCGTTTGATTGTTACCGACATAGTTGGTGATGTTCTGGGCCGCGGCAATGACCGGCGCAACCGCCGAGGCGTTCACAGTCAGCGTGGCAACCGAGCTGGTAACAGATCCATAACTGTTCCCGACCACACAAAACACGGAGCTGCCATTGTCACCGAGAGTCACACTGGAAAGACTCACGGTGGAGGACGTCGCTCCAGCCAACGCCGTTCCGTTTGTATACCATTGAAATGCCGTGGCGGACGAAGCCGATACGGAGAAGCTCACGGTGTCGCCGCCCACAGCCGACCAGTTGACGGGATTGGCGGTGATCTGGGGCCGGAGGTCAGGAGTGAATGTAACTGACTTGAAAACCATGTTAGTCACCACCAGACCGTTCACAATCGGCGGCATCACAACCGTTGTCAGGAAGTTGGTCGTGGCTATCAGGTTTGCACCCGACTGCACCGTATTGGTATCGTTGATCCGGACGACGCGGTTTCCGTAGTAGGGATCTTGATTGTCATTGCCGCAATCAGCAGTCGTGGCATAAACGACGGGATTGGCACCAGACCAATCCACGGTCAGGCTGAAGCAGCCTACGAGAACATTGGTATTTCCGACGTCCGTAGGGAGCCCGAGGCTGTCCCTCGTGGAGTAGATACCGGTGGTGTGGTTGGTGTAACCTGGAATGGAGAGATTATAAGCAAATTTCCACCCTAATCCGGAGCGGACATATTTCTGGATGCCGCCATACGGGACCTTACCTTTACCTGCCCCAGCGTCGGCAACATAAGCGATGGTCTGTTGCGGATTGATGTCGAATCCAATGCAGTTGGTATAGGGCACCTGAGCCTGAAGATAAAGTTTCAAGAAGGAGGCTGAATTCGGATAAGCCACCGGGTTGTTATTGAAATCGACAAACGAATAGATACCAGCTGGATATAGGTTCACGGACTCCGCACCCTTCACAGTTGAATAGACCGCGCTGTTGATCACCTTGGAGCAGGAGGTCAACGCGATGTTCTGGAACTGGATAGGCTGGCTCATGGTGTTGACATTGATGTACAAGCTGCCATAGCCGTTGCCACAACCCCAGAATCCACCCAGGCCATCAGTAGCCACACCACGGGGATTGGTCTTGCCGGTGGCGGTGCCATACCACCCGTTGCCCCGGTATTGGCTTGTCACATTGCCGAACGCATCGATGGTATCAATGCCACGGTCGTAACTCAGATTGCTCGGCGCAGTCTGTCCGCCCGTGGTGAGCGAAAGCAGATCTCCGGCATAACCCGCAACCGCCAGAACACTCTTATCTCCGGAAAGCGTGAGATTGCCTTCAGTGCCGGCATTGCCATTAATCATCAACGCCGCCTGACCATTCGTGGGGATAGCCACTTGAACTGCAGGAATCGACTGGTTCGTGCCATTCGGATCGAACTGGTCAATATAAAGGGCGGTTTGACGGGAACCCATGATATCGGACGCCTGATAATTCGTAATGCCAGTCGTGGCGCCAAGCGGAGAGCAGCGGTTGGTCTGACCGTCGCCCAATTGAAGGACCGCCAGCTGACCCGGAGTGAAGATAGGGGTCTGGGCTTTGGCCTCCATTGATATCAGGGCCGCAAGCCCCGCCGTAAACAGTATTTTTTTCAGTTTCATTGTGTTTGATTCCGGTCGTGCTACTTCATCCCTGCTATTCTATTAGGTTTTTTCCAAACCAAGCAGCAGACTGGTTCCAGTCAACCAGACCCTTGTTACAGCACAACGGAGCTTTGGTTACAAACTGGTGACAATACCGCAGTCACAATCACCCTTTGTCACAGGAACGTAACTTCCATTTTCACAAAACAGGATAATGCTGTCATCAGCTTGCAGTTTGAGGACATCGGGCAAACTGACAGCTTCGACCAAATTCAGCCCCGATCCCTGAAACCGGTTTTTTTATGAGATACAAAAACAAGCCTGACGGCTTCACGCTGATAGAACTGCTCGTGGTCATTGCCATCATTGCCATCCTTGCCTCAATGCTTTTGCCCGCGCTCAGCAAGGCCAAAAACAAGGCGAACAGTGCGGTCTGCCTGAGCAACCTGAAACAGTGGGGGCTGGCTCAAACGATGTATACCGACGACAACAACCAGCTGTTTCCCGACACCAAGCTTGCCAACGGCACCACCGGGACACCCGGAGATTATAACGAGGATCAACCCCGCTGGCTGGATCTGACGGACGTGGAATACATTAACAAGCAGCAGGGTACCAGCTATGGACGAACAGCTTGGTTCAATGCTCTCCCCCCCTACATTCACAGCCAACCCCTCTGGCAATACTCCCTTTCACAGAGCAGCATCGACGGCTACAACAGCGCCAAGAACGTCTTCCATTGCCCCACCGCTGCCAGCGCTCCGGTCGACCCGGTCTTGAATCCCAACACTAGAGCGGTTTTCCCTTACGGAATGAACTCCAAGGGCATGTGGGAAAAGGGTGGAACGGTGCAGATCACCCCGTTGAAAACCTCGATGGTTAGCCATCCCTCCGCCTTCGTGATGTTTTCGGACAACCGCCTCCGGTCAGACGAAACCCCCTATTATGGCACGGACTCCAGCAAAGCCTCCACCCTCGGCAGCCCGCAAAACTACACCAGCCGTTTCTCTTCCAGGCACAGTCAGGGTGGCAATATCGCCTTCAGCGACGCGCACGCCGCCTATTTCAAATACTCCTACGTCGTTGTCGGCAACAACGGCAAACCATCCGACCCGGCAAAACCGGATATCAACTGGACCCACGACGGCACTTCGGCGGACAATCTGCCCCCCCAATAACATCAGCCTCCAATACTCCTGCGGCATGGATACATCTTGGAATTCCCTCTTTGATCAACGCCATCTAACTGCTTTCCAAATGCTGTGGGCCATTTAACTTGGAGTCGTATGATCTTCGCTGCCTTTGACCGGCTCCGTATGCAGTCCCTGCCTTCAGCCAGGGCAGCCATCCCCATGCTGATGACCCTCCTGTTGTTGCGGACTTCTCCCTGCGCCGCCCAGACTGAGGAGATCGACGACAAAGTTGTCTTCAGCTTTGCCACCGTGGGTGATTCGCGAGGCGACGCGAACGAAGCCGATGCGACCCCTCAAGACAAGCTTTGGCAGCAAAACACACGCGCCCTGTCCAGGATCCTGCGGGAAATTCAGGCCCAAAAACCCAATGCCTTCTTCTTCAACGGCGACATGATCATGGGCTACAGCACCAAGCGCTCGCTTCTGAACCCGCAATATGCCTATTGGCGGGGAATGGTTTCAGCCCTGCTGGAGACTGGCACCTATGTTGTACCTATCCCGGGAAATCACGAGGTCCAGATCAAGGTGCCCCGACCGGACGGGGACGTGGACAAGGTTGCCCAACCCGAAAGCGAGACCGTATGGCGCGAAAACATGGGTGACCTCATCGTCGACACCAACCTCTGGCTGCGTCTGATCGGCCGACCCGTTAGCTTCTGGGATATCAACGACCATCCCAAAATCGGCGGCACCGATGGAGTTCTGAGCGACCAGTCCCAGCTGACATACTCCTTCGACTGTGGAGATATGCACTTCTGCATCCTCAACACGGATGCTGTGGGGCAAGACTCCCATGCACCAACAGCGTGGCTGAAGGGGGATTTGGAATCAGCAGAGAAGCGCGGCGCCCGGCATTTTTTCATTTTCGGCCATAAAATGGCTTTCACCTACCAGTATGGCAAAAAGCACAAGGAAAAAGGACTGGATTCGTTCACAAAAAACCGTGACCGTTTTTGGAATCTGGTGGAAACCTACCACGCCACCTACTTTTGCGGACACGAGCACATTTACAATGTGATGCAACCACTTCAGGAAGGCCGGGCTCATCATTCATGGCAGATTCTGGTAGGTTCCGGCGGCTCCCCCTTTGAAGCCAAGCCTGGCGAAAGCACCAAGCCCAATGACCGCACCTATGCCTGGGCGCTGGTCCGGGTTCACCAAAGCGGAAAAGTCACCTTGGAGTCCCGCGGCTTTGACGAATATTACCACGCCACCACAACACTGGATTGCATTCAGCTGAACCCTCCGTTTAATAAAAACTAGCACCGCGCCCCGCCGCGAACCGGCTCAGGCTAATCCATCAGCGCGGCAAATCGAAGACCCCGCGTGCTAATCCTCAGCTCGTTCATGCCAAATCGATCCATTACAGCCTGATAAATCGCCACTCCGGTGAGAATGATGTCGGCTCGCTTGGCCGGCAACCCGGGAATCCGGCTGCGCTCCTCCAAAGACACACTCCAAAGCCGCTGCAAGTGGAAAGCCACCTGGGCCCGGGTAAACCGCACCGCTTCGATCCGGGATCGGTCAAACCCGTCGCTTCGCAGCTCCATCCGGGCCAGAATGCTGGCCGTGCCACCCGTACCGACAAGATGCAGGCCCGAACACCCACCACCCATCCGCCCCCGCCGCAGGGCAGGCTCCAGCCCGGGCACGACTTCACTGTCCAAAAATCCGCTTATTTCCTTCAGACAGGCAGCCAAATCCCCGGCTCGCGGCGGATTGGACAGCGGGTTTTGCTCCAGCAACCGCACCGCGCCCACGGCAAAACTCGCGCTAAACTCCCGGCACCCGCCCTGCCCCAGAATGAACTCAGTGCTCCCACCCCCAACATCGAGCAGGAGCAGCGGCGCAATCCCCAGTTTGGGATCACTCGTCACACCCGCATACGCCCACTCCGCCTCAAGATCCCCGGAAATGATTTCCACCGTCACTTGGGTGACCGATTCGATGGCCCTAATCAAATCCTGCGGATTGACTGCATCGCGGGCGGCGCTGGTGGCAATAACCCGCACCGTGCGGGCCCCGGACTCCCGGGCGAGGCTTGCGAAATCCGCCACCGCCCGCGCCGAATCGGCAACAGGCCCGGCCTGCAACATGCGCGATTCGTAAAACCCCTGACCCAGCCTGGTCTGCCGGCTGGTCTCAAGCACAGGGCGCACCTCACGCCCCCTCACATCGGCCACCAACACCTTTACGGAGTTGGTGCCGACATCGATGACTGCCCGGCGATTCAAGATCACGGGTTGAATAAAGCAGGCGTTTGCCCAACGCCAAGCTAAATTTGTCACCCGACACCCACCACCACCTCCGGATGACCATCCTGCTGCGCTGTTCCGCCGCCCAAAATTCCGCCCGCCTGCCGACACCGGCCCCAAAAACTCTTGCCGCCACCGCTCACAGTGTCTATTCTGGAGATGTTCGCCGGATTGCGCCGCTGGGCGGTTCCACCGGTTGCGTGCTTAGCTCAGTGGTAGAGCATTTCCTTCACACGGAAGGGGTCGCAGGTTCGAACCCTGCAGCGCGCACCATCCTCGTTTTCAACATCTCACCTAAAACAACGACCATCACCAACCCAGGAAAGGATATAACGAAGTCCGCCTGCGCAGCTTCTCTTCAAAGTCGTTGTTTCAGACCCCTCCCAAGCTCCTCCATTTCGCTCTCCACCGCGTGGAAGACCGTCTTCCGGAAATAAAACAGCAGCGGCACGCGGAAAGTTTTTTCGATAAATCACCGGCAGCATGCCGAGCGGGGTAAAAGCGTGTTCCGTGTAGAAAAGCGAGTTATTTCAACCAATACGCCGCAGATTTTAATAAATAATTAGTGTCCGCCCGGAAACGCGTATTTTCGGAAACGCTGTGCCGCGTTAAGGGCGGAAAACGGGCATAGAGTGGCCGCTCCAGCATGCCCAAAAACACGGACAATCCTGCACACTCCAAATCAAGCCCCGGCCCTTGGCCTTCACCAGTCCGTCTCGCGATAGTCCTTCAGAAACTTCCCCCAAACATGCCCGCCGCTGTTGCAACCGGCAATGATCGGATCCACGATCCGCGCCGCGCCGTCCACAATATCGAGAGGCGGATGGAAACGATGTTCCTTGACCTTGCGCTCGGCTATCTGTACCGGGTCTTCATCCGTCACCCATCCGGTATCCACGGCGTTCATGTGGATGCCGTCGACCTGATAATCCGCCGCCGAGGTGCGGGTCATCATATTGAGCGCGGCCTTGGCCATGTTGGTGTGGGGATGGCGCGTGGTCTTGAATTTGCGGTAGAACTGGCCCTCCACGGCCGAAACGTTGACGATGTGCTTGTCGCGCTCCGGCGTGCGGAGCATCAGGGGCTTGAGCCGGGCATTCAGGAGAAACGGGGCGATGGCGTTGACCAACTGGACCTCGAGCAATTCCACGGTCGGCACCTCCGCCATCATCAACCGCCAGGAATTGCGTTCCCGAAGATCGACCTGCTGCAAATCCTGATCCAGCCGGCCCTCGGGGAACAACCCCCTCTGCGCCGCAAGTTCATCGGGCAACATGGGAATCTGCGAGAGGGCGGCGGCATGGGTAAGTCCCGCGACCTGCAGAATGCGGCCGTCCAACGGAGCATACGCGCTGAATTTTCCGGCGGGGTCGGCGCCCTCAGGCAGGAGATGGTAGCCGCGCAAACCTTCATAGGCGCCGAGCAACTGACGCGCCGCCTGCGGCAGATCCTGCAACGCGCCCTGCTCGCGTTCCATCATGTGGGAGTAGAAATCCGGAGGCCGGCGCACCGTCTGGCAGGCATTGTTGACGATGAAATCCAACCGGGTGCGCGTGGCTAGAAGGTGACGGCAAAACTGCTCCACGCTCGGCGTGTGGCGAAGATCGAGCCCGAAAATCTCCAGCCGGTGCCCCCACTCGGCGAAGTCCGGTTCCGCGGCATAGCGCACGGCCGAATCCCTTGGAAACCGCGTGGTGACAATTAATTGTGCGCCGGCGCGCAGCAGCTTAATGCCCGCCTGATAGCCGATTTTGACCCGCCCGCCGGTCAACAACGCCACGCGCCCCCGCAGGTCGGCCGTTTCGCTGCGCTTGCGGAAATTCAACTCCGCACAAGACGGACATAGCTGGTCGTAGAAGTGGTGGATGGTGGAGTAATTCTGTTTGCAGATGTAGCAATTCTGCGGCTCCAGCACCTCGCGAAACCCGGGATCTTCCGCAACCTCCTGCTGTTGGAAATCGGGCGGAGGAAGAAGGTTGGGAGTGGTGAACACGGGCTTGCGGCGAAGCGTACGAATCCCCGTCTCCTCCAACACGGACTGGTCGCGCACTGTCTTTTCCTCCTTGCGCTGCCTGACCCGCGCCTTGACCAGTCGCCGGCGCTCGCGGACGTCCGGGCAGTAGAGTTGCCCCGCCGCTTGGATCAACCGGGTGCGGTCCTCGTGCGAGAGTTCTAAAAGCCGGGCGCGGTTGGCGGCCACTTCTTCAAGCAATGCGAGGGCGGCGGCCAGTTGCACCCTGCAGCCGTCTTGCGGTTTCACGCCGCCCTGTTGGTTTTGTTGGGGATCCGACATTTAATTAGCCGAAGACCATAGCAGCCGGCGCAAGGGCGGGCGAATGAAAAGGTGAAACCCGCAACGCTTCCACCACGGCGCTCAGGCGGGAGTGGCTTTGATCCGCGCGTAGGCCGCCAGTGCCACTTCCCTGGCGATGCTGTGGTTGACCATCGGCTCGGGATAAGTGCGCCCCAGCTCAACCCCGGCCCGGCGGAGAATTTCCGGCCCGGCCATATGCGGCTGATGAATCCATTCCGTGGGCAGCTTGGCCAGCTCCGGACACCAGAGCCTCACATAGTCGCCGTTGGGATCGAACTTTTGGCCTTGGCTGATGGGGTTGAAAACGCGGAAGTAAGGGGCGGCATCCGCGCCACAGCCGGCGGTCCATTGCCACCCCGAGGTGTTCTGGGCAAGGTCCGCATCCACCAACGTGTCCCAGAACCACCGCGCCCCCTGCTGCCAGGGCAGCAAAAGATCCTTGACCAGAAAACTGGCGGTGATCATCCGCACCCGGTTATGCATCCAGCCCGTGGCCCACAACTCGCGCATTCCCGCATCGACGATGGAATAACCGGTGAGGCCTTTTTGCCAGGCGCGCAGACAGACGGCGTCGTCACGCCAGGGAAAATTCTGGAATGCGGGACGCAGGGGTTCAGTGGGCGTGTTTGGAAAATGGAAGAGCAGATGATGGGCGAATTCGCGCCAGCCGATTTCCGCAAGGAATTGCGAGCCGCGCCACTGTGCCGCCGAGAGCCCTCGTTGCGCCGCCATCCGGCTCACACCGGACCAGATTTGGCGCGGACTAATCTCACCAAAGTGCAGGTGCGGCGAAAGGCGCGAAGTGCCCGTCAAATCGGGCCGGTTGCGCTGGACGGAGTAACCATCAAAAGCGGCGGAAAGGAACCGGTCCAGATGCACGGCCGCACCGGCCTCACCGGGTTGCCAGGCGGACTGCAACCCCCCGGCCCACGATATGGCCGGGTCGAGCTGCAACTCGGCCAGAGCGACTGACTTGGGCCAGCGGGCCGGGGACGAAATGGATGCCGGCAACGGAAAGGGTTCGGCCGGGTCGGGTTTGGCGAGGCAATGTTTCCAGAACGGGGTGAAGACCTGAAACGGCTTTCCACTCTGGTTGGCAATGGTCCAAGGTTCATGTAGCAGCGCGGCGTTGTAACTTTCGGCGCCGCAGCCGGCCGCGCGCAGCGCTTCCTTCACCCGGGCATCGCGGGCAATGACTGCGGGTTCGTAGCGCCGGTTCCACACGACCGACGTCGCACCGGTTTCCCGGACCAGTTCACCGAGGGTCTCCAGAGCGGGACCACAACGAATGACGAGCCGGGATCCCAGCCCGCGCAATCGGGTGTCCAGCGCCTGCAATGACCGGTGCATCCACCAGCGGGTCGCCCCCCCGGGCTGCCAGGGGGCCTCCTCCGCAGGTTCATGAATGAACACAGGAATAACAGGACAGCCGCTCTGAAGCGCGGCATGCAGGGCGGAATGGTCGGCAAGACGCAGGTCGATGCGGAACCAGACGATGACGGGAGAGTTTTTCATGGCTGGGCCGGAGCAGCTTTGATCCAGCCGATTTCCAAGCGGAACGGGCCGGACTGTTTGTCCGCAATCAGAAACCCCACCGATGCGATTTTAGCCGGATCCAACGGCGGCACGCTGGTCAGGACACGACCTCGATAGGTCGGGACAAAATCTTTGAACGCGAGCCGATGCTCCTCCCACTCGTCACGCTTCGTCAAAAAGGAACACTGATAAAAAGGGGCGTCAAAACCCGATCCGGTCCGGACACTGCACTTGTAACGCTGACCGTCGCCCCGAACCCGGATTATTAAAACGCCCAAGCCGCGAAGATCCCCGCCCACCGGTCCGGACCGGACGGAAGCGAACCCGCCGTTGTTTTCCAGAGACACGTTGCCGCTAAAGATGGCGCACCCATTGGTGGAAACCTGGAACCGGCTGGCAGAGACCCCGCCCATGACATCGTCATTGACGACCTGCCAGCCGGGCTCTTTAGAAGCGGAGTGAAAATCGAACAGGGTGGTTTCAGGCACGGCGTCGGCATTCATGGCGAGGAAAAAACAGGTCCAAAGGATCGCGGCGGGGATGACGATGAGGGTTTTCAGCGGATTCATAAGGTTTCACTTGATGCCGGTGGAAGGACTGGCGAAGCGTTTTTGCAGCGCGGCGCAACGGAACTGGAAAATCCGCTCGATATCAGGGCGGACAAACCATCGGTGAGCCAGCAGATCCAAGGGCACCGCATATCGCACATGGTCACGGGTCAGCGTTCCGCCGTTGTGCGGCTGGAAAGTGTGTTCATGAATCCACATCCGGTAAGGCCCTCTTAATTGTTCATCCACGAAGCGGCGCTGCGGTTCCCACACATTAATCCGGGTCCGCCATTTCATCGGCAGGCCGCGCACGCGGAGTTGGTAATCAATCAGGGCTCCTTCGCGCATCACCACGGGGCCCGGGGTGATCGTGCGCAGATTCAGCCACGGCGGGGTGAGCAGATCCAAATTGGCCGGGTCGCTGAAGAACGGGAAGATTCTATCCGGGGGCTGGGGAAGCCAGAGTTCGGCGGTGAATTCGCGGATGCGCATCTGGATTAGGGTTCAGGAACAAGCCGATCTCGGAACTGCTCTGTGTGCCGCGGTCGGTGTCAGGCCAAATCCTCCAGCAGCAGCTTGGAGCTGATCCGTGCGGATTCAAAAATGACGGGCAGGCCGCTGCCGGGGTGGGTGCCGCCGCCCACCAGGTACATGCGACTGAATTCCTCGAAGCGGTTTTGAGGGCGCAGGTTGAGCATCTGGGCGAAGTTGTGGGCCAGATTGAAGGTGGCTCCGCGATAAATATCCAGTTTGCTCTCCCAGTCCGCCGGGGTGATCACACGTTCGAACCGGATTCGTTTCTCGATATCAACAATTCCCAGCTTGGCCAACTGGCGCAGGGCAAGATCCCAGTAGCGCTTGGTTTCTTTCTTCCAATCCACATTGGCGTGCTGATGGGTGACAGGCAGCAGCACATACAGGGCGCTGTGCCCCGGCGGGGCCATGGTGGGATCTGTCAGGACTGGATTGGCGACGTAAAAGGAAGGATCCTCGGACAACACGTGCCGGTGCTCAATATCGTTGAGGTTCTGACGGTAATCCTTTGTGACGTAAATGTTATGATGCGCGAGATGGTCGAATTTCCCCTCCACACCAAGATAGAGCATGAACGTGGAGCAGGAGAAGTCCTTCTTGGCCACCTTCGCATCACTCCAGCGGCGACGGAGACGGTCCGGAACGAGCTTGGTGATGGCGTTGGCAAAATCGGCGTTAAGCATGACCGCGTCGGCGCGCTGCTCGCCCTGCGCGGTGCGCACGCCCACGGCGCGGCGGCCCTCAAAGAGAATTTCCTCCACGGCTGTGTTGAGCTGGATTTTCACCCCCAGTTCCCGGGCCACACGCGCCATGTTCTCCGAGATGGCGCTGCAGCCGCCCGTTGGGTGCCAAATGCCGTGCTCGTATTCCAGGAAGGAGAGAATGGAAAACAGGCTTGGGCATTGGAAGGGCGACATGCCGAGATATTTCGCCTGGAAGGTGAAAGCCAGTTGCAGCCGGGGATCCTTAAAGTAGCCTGCCAACTCGGAGTGCAACGATTTCCATGGCTTGAGGAAAGGCAGCACCGAGAGCAGTCGCAAACTGAGCAGACTCTTCCAGCCCGGGTAGGGCATCTGCAGGCACGGCGCAAACTTCTCCAGCTTCACCCGGTTGTAATCCATGAAACGGCGGAAACCTTCGGCGTCCTGCGGCGAAAGCCGGGCAATCTCCGCCACCATGCGATCCATGTCGGGCGTCGCATTCAACTCCCCACCCGCACCGAAAAGAATCCGGTACTGCGGGTCCAGCTTGGTCATAGGCACCTCTTGGTAGAGGTCGCGGCCGACGGACTGGAAGATCTCTTGAAGGATCTGCGGGTAGAGGAAAAACGTGGGGCCCAAGTCGAAACGGTAGCCGCCGCTTTCAATGGCGGAGGTGCGGCCTCCCACTCTGGGTTGTTTCTCCAGAACCGTCACTTCCGCTCCGCCCTTGGCAAGCAACATGGCGGATGCCAGCCCCCCCGGCCCGGCTCCGATAACAACAACACGACGCGACATGCTTATTGTTTAAACAAAACCAACCGGTTGAGCAAGTTTAGTCGCTGAGCAGGAAGCCCATGGCGCGCTTCAAAACCGCCAGCGACAGCTTCTGCGGCGGGTAACGAAACGGCGTGTCCAGCCAGAGGGCCCGCCGAAGCACCGAACGGGAATGGGAAAAGGCTTCGAAGCCGGCCCGGCCATGAGAGGCACCCATGCCGCTGGGACCCAGCCCCCCAAAGGGCAGAGCGCCCCCGATCATGTGCGACACGGTGTCGTTGACGCAGGCCCCGCCGGAAGGCACCTCTGCCAGCACCCGCCGCTCTGTGGCATGGTTTCGGGTGAAAAGATAGAGCGCCAAGGCCGTGGGCCGTCCGCGCAGCAATTCCAAAGCCTCCTCCAACCCGTCAAATTCCAGAACGGGCAGAATGGGACCGAAGATTTCCTCCTGCATCACCCGGGCGGAGGGATCCACCTTTGTCAGAACTGTGGGGGCAATGAAACGCTCCGCCGCATCGTGCGCGCCGCCATGTTCCACCCGGCCGTCCGTCAAATAACCCGCCAGCCGGGTGAAATGGCGGGCGTTGACGATGCGGCCGTAATCCGGGCTGCAGCGGGCGTCATCGCCGTAAAAACGGCGGATGTTTTTTTTCAGCGCCGCAATAAAGGGCTCACTCACCGCACGGTCCACCAACACGAAATCCGGCGCGACGCAGGTCTGCCCGGCATTGAGGAATTTCCCCCAGACAATCCGCCGGGCGGCCAGCTCCACCGCGGCATCGGCGCAAACCAGCGTCGGGCACTTGCCCCCCAATTCCAAAGTGACCGGCGTGAGATGGCGGGCCGCCGCAGCCATGACACTGCGACCCACCCGCGTGCTGCCGGTGAAAAAGATTTTGTCAAAACGCTCCGTCAGCAGCGCCTCGGCCACCTCAGCGCCCCCCTCAACCGCGCAGACAAACTCCTCCGGAAACGTTTCCCTGATCAGCGCCGCCACCGCCTCGGAAGTGCGCGGAGCCAGCTCGGAGGGTTTGACCACGGCGCAGTTGCCCGCCGCAATGGCGCTGACCAGCGGTGCAAGAATCAACTGGGCCGGGTAATTCCAAGGACCGAACAGCAACGCAACCCCGTAGGGTTCGGGCTGGATCCAGCTCCGGGCGGGTGCGGAAAACCAAGCCGTTGGCCGGCGCGCCGCAGCGGACCATCTGCGCAGTTGCCTGACGGCATGCCGGATCTCCGCCTGCACCAAACCCAGTTCCGATGCGTAGGCTTGCAGGGGGGATTTGTTCAGATCGGATTGGAGTGCTGCAAGCAGGGGGGACTCATGGCGCACCAGAGCGGCGGACAGGGCTTGAAGTTGGGCCCGGCGGAAATCCAAAGGACGCGTGGCGCCGGATTGAAAAAAGGCCCGCTGGCGCTGAACAAAATTGGCAAAATTCATAATCGGCTTGGTAAAAGCTCTCCCGCCGCGTATTAGTTCGTCAAGCGATGATTCATTTTGGTTGCATCCTGATGCTGATGACCGCGCTGCTGGTGCGGGCCGACTCCGTGGCGGACAGGCTCACGGCAGGCGGCATCGCGGAATTCACCGCCGCCTATCAGGCTTGGGACGGTGCGCGGTTCGAGACCGCCGCGCAACTCTTTCGTCAGGCCTCAACCCGAACGCCGGAGACGGCCGCCTCGTTTTACTGGCTCGGAGTGGCGGAGTTTCACCGCACCCTGCAGTTAAACACCCAGCCCACCAATTCCGCCGCCGCCGCCAGGACGCTCGACACCGCGGTTGCAGACCTCAACACCGCCCTGCGTCTGGACTCAACAAACCCCGAAACCCACGCCCTGCTGGGCACGCTCTACGGCATGAAAATCAACGGCAACCCACTGCGCGCGGTCTGGTTCGGCCCGCGTCTGGTCCGCCATCGCGCCCGGGCTCTCGAGTTCGGGATGGACAATCCCCGGGTTCAGTATCTGCTGGGCATGTGCCAATTCCATATGGCCGGGAAGCCTGAAGCCTGGAGTGAGGCCCTGGCAACGCTGCAGAGAGCGGAAAAGCTCTTCAACGCGGAATCCAAGTCCGCCCCCGCGCCTCTGGCTCCGCGCTGGGGACACGACAGTTGCCTGACATTTATCGGACGGACCTGCGAGAGCCTGGGCCGGAGGACGGAGGCCGTGGATTATTTCCACCGCGCGCTGGCCCTCCACCCGGGCGACAGCGTGGCGCTGGCCGGCCTTGAGCGGTTGCGGGCATCCAAATGAAAACAACATGAGCGGAAAAAAAGTCATAGTCATCGGATCGGGTCTGGGCGGGTTGTCGGCGGCCATCTCGCTCAGACAGTCGGGCTACGAGGTGGAAATCTTCGAGAAAAACGCGCAGATCGGCGGCAAGCTCAACGTGCTCAAGGACCGGGGTTACACGTTTGATCTCGGCCCGTCCATCCTGACGCTGCCTCATATTTTCGAGCGCCTCTTCGAACGCAGCGGCCGCAAGATGGCCGACTATATTTCGATCCGCCCGTTGCGTCCGCACTGGCGGAATTTTTTCGAGGACGGCATCACGCTGGACCTCTACCCGGAGCCGGAAAAGATGGCCGCCGAGGCCCGCAAAGTGGGCGAACCGCCGGAGAACATCGAGCGGTTTCTGAAGTACTCCGCCGGCCTTTACGACCTGACCAACGAGGGCTATTTCGAGCAGGGACTGGACAACTGGCGCGATTTCGCCCGGCATTACGGCCTCTGGAAATTTTTCCAGTTCGACCTCTTCCGCAACATGCATCAGGGCGTGGCTTCGCATCTCAAAACCCCCTATTTCCGCGATATATTCGACTTCTTCATCAAATATGTCGGATCCTCGGCGCAGCGGGCCCCGGCGTTCATGAACGCCATGCCCACCATCCAGTTCCGCTACGACCTGTGGTATGTCGACGGCGGCCTTTACAATATCGCGCTGGGCTTGCGCCGACTGATGGATGAGCTAGGCATCAAAATCCATCTCAACGCCCCGGTGAGCGATGTCCGGCGCGAGGGCTCCCGCGTCTCCGGCCTGGTGGCCAACGGCACCTTCCACGCCGCCGACATCATCGTGTCCAACATGGAGGTCATCCCCGCCTACGAGCAACTGCTGCGCGAGGACAAGACTTTCATCGCCTCGCTGGAAAAGAAGCTTGAGCCGGCCTGCTCCGGCCTGATCTTGGACTTGGGGTTGGATTGCAAATATCCGCAGCTGGCGCACCACAATTTCTTCTTCAGCGCCCACCAGCGGGGGCATTTCCACACCGTCTTTCAAAAACGCCAGATGCCCGACGACCCGACCATCTATCTGGTCGCGGCCTCCAGGTCGGATCCGGGCGTGGCACCGGCCGGTTGCGACTGCCTGAAAATCCTGCCCCACATCCCCTACATCGACGACAAGCATCCGTTGACGCGGGAGGATTATCTTAAATTCAAGGAGCGGATTTTGGACAAGCTGGAGCGGATGGGATTGAAAGACCTGCGCAAGCACATTGTGTTTGAGCATGTCTGGACCCCGCTGGACATCCGGGAACAATACAATTCCAACAAGGGCTCCATCTACGGAGTGGTTAGCGACCGTTGGAAAAATCTGGCCTTCAAAGCCCCAAAACAAAGCACACTTTATCCCAACCTCTTTTTCGTCGGCGGCTCGGTCAATCCCGGCGGCGGAATGCCCATGGTGGTCCTCTGTGGCCAGAACGTGGCCAGAAAAATCGTCGCTTGGGACAAGTAATCCCTCCGCCCGACCCCTCCGGCTTCAGCTTGGGCGACCCGGGTTGATACCGGATGCTCCGGGGTTTGAATGGCGAGGTTTGCGCCGCAGCCCGTTTTGCAGCCACAAGCGCCACACCATCCATAACGCCTCCCGCACAATGTTCCCGGACATCTTCGACGCGCCCTGAAAGCGGTCGGTGAAAATAATCGGCACCTCCACCACCTTCATTCCCTGACGCCACAGCTTGTGGGTCAGCTCAATCTGGAAACTGTAACCGTTGGAACGGACCGCATCGAGATCGAGCGCCTGAAGTGCGCGGCGGCGAAAGCATTTGAAACCCCCGGTGGGGTCTGTGAATGGCATGCCCGTGATGAGATGAACATAAGCCGCCGCCCCCTTGCTGAGCATCAGCCGGCTCAGGGGCCAGTTGATGACCCGGATCCCGTGGACGTAGCGGGAGCCCAAAGCCAGATCGGCGTTCTTAGCCGCCTCGAGCAGGACCGGAATGTCATCTGGATTATGCGAGAAATCCCCATCCATCTCGAACACGAATTCATAGCCTCGTTCCAGCGCCCATTTGAAACCGGCGATATAGGCGCGGCCCAATCCGTTCTTCTCGGCGCGGTGCAGAACATGAATCGAGGAATGCTGGGCCGCCAGTTCATCCGCAATCCGCCCGGTGCCGTCCGGTGAACTGTCGTCCACCACCAGCAGGTCCGCCGGGGTGGGCAGCGCCAAAAGACGTCGGGCGAGCGGGGGGAGATTATCCCGCTCATTGTAGGTCGGCACGACGATCAGCGCAGAGTTCATTCGTATGAAGCCTGCCAGCATAAGTAAACAACCCGCCGTCCGATAACAAGCCGACATTTACCGCCGCCGCACGGAGACCCGGCCCCGCCCGCAGGTGCCCCGAGTTGCCTTGCAACCCGCGGCAGAACTCCTAGCCTTGCCACACAATGGTCGCCACCGTGCTTAATGAGTTGCTGGATCTGGATTCGCTGATCAGTCATCCGTGGCTGCTGGCATTGACGGCATTCCAGGTTTGGATGCTGATCGACGCGCTGCGCCGCAAGGAATGGCTCTGGTCGGTCTTTCTTTTTCTCGGGTTCAGCCTTTCCGCAGTGCTTTATTTCTTCATGGTTTACCGCGCCGCCCCGGCGGCCACCCGCGGCTTTGAGCTCCCCGGCACCCAGGACCGCCGCCGCATCAAACAACTCGAAGCCCAGATCCATCACCTCGACAAGGCCCACCATCACTCCCAGTTGGGGGATGTTTATTTTCAACAGGCCCGGCTCGACGAGGCCGCGGCCTGCTACAGAGCATCCTTGGAACGCGATCCGGTGGATCTGGACACCCGCGCCCACTTCGGTCAATGCCTCCTACGCCAGAAAAAACCGGCCCAAGCGCGGCCATTGCTGGAAGGGGTGGTCGCCGAAAACCCCAAACACGACTACGGTCACACGCTCATGGCCCTGGCGGAAACACTCACCGCCCTGGGCGAAACCGACGCGGCTCTGGCCCTCTGGAAACGGGTCACCGAACAGCACTCCTATCCCCGGGCAAAAGTCCAGTTGGCGGAGCTCTATGCGGCAAAAAACCAGCCCGCCCTGGCCCGCGCCGAACTCCAGGAAGTCGTCGCCGAGGACCCGCACGCCCCGGCCTTTCAACGCCGCCGCGACCATGTCTGGATCAGCCGCGCCAAAACGCTGCTCAGGCGGCTCGGCACCGGCCCGCGCTGACACCTTTTCCTCGTCCGTAGCGATAGCGCGAATCCGGCCGCAATCGCCTGCCGATTCGTTTTCGAATCCTTTCAAATCATTGGGGCTACAATGGTTCTACTGGGACACTTGACCGAGGGCCGGAGTTGGTTTAGTGGTTTTCTCGCGGCAACGCCCGGCGGTGTCCGCCCAGGGTTTCAAACTTAGAAGGAGCAGTCCCGGTTTCAAGGTCGCAAGGAGTGCCGCATAAGAAGGTTCACCTGCTCAAGTTCAATGATAAGGGGGCGGAATTTTTATGGATGCTTTCCAAACAGCAAAACAAAAATCCAAACTTATGAAAACCAAATATTATTGCATCGCCTCAGCCGGATGGGTTGCCCTGATGGCCTTCCGCGCCACCGCCCAGCTGGTCTTATCCGGAACCAATTACACCCAAAACTTCGATGCTCTGGCCTCGGGCCTGCCTCAGGGATGGACCGTGCGCACCGACGCCACCGCCGGCTTCCTTGGCGACCCGGCCGGCTTTGTCACTGCGGCAACCTCATGGAACACCCCCGATGGCCAGTTCGCCAATGCGGCCTCGACCATCAGCAACCGCGGCACCAACTTTCTAGGTGATGAATCCTTGACCGTCCAAGCTGGGTGCACAAACCGGGCGATCGAAGTGCAGCAGATCGGCAGTAACGGTTCCGACCCCGGTGCGGCCTTTGTTCTGCAAATACTCAACACTACGAACCGTTACAATTTCCAATTGAACCTGGATTTTTTGACGCTCGATGTGGAGAATCGCGCTGCGACATGGACGGTGGATTACGCCGTCGGCCCAAATCCCACGGCTTTCATCCCGGTCGGAACGTTCACAGACCCGGATGTTTTCGGCAAAATTGGAAGAACCTTTACTCTTCCTACGGGACTCGAAAATCAACTCGCAACTGTCTGGGTTAGAATAGCCTCACTATCTACCAACATCGGTAGCGGAGCTCGCAACATGTTCGGGATCGATAACTTTGCACTGAGCTGGCAGCCGACCCCTTCGGCTCCGGTCGTTGCACTCCACCTGAATATCCAGCCAATTGCCGGCCAGGTGGTGTTGAGTTGGACCAATCAGAACTGCGTATTACAGACGGCTGCAGAGGTTTCCGGCACTTATGTGGACCTGTCAGCCGCCACCAGCCCCTACACCAACGCAGTCTCCGAATCGCAGCGGTATTTCCGATTGAAAGCCAACTGATTTCAGGGCGGTTGACACTTGTTCCACAGCCCTCACCACAGGGCAGCGTGGGAATGATGACGCGGCGCGGCGCTGGCCATTTCACACAAAAACCACCCCGGCCGGCGCTCCCGTCCTCATCCGCAACAGAGGCGCAACAGAGGATTTCATGTTCGTTTGAGTCAAGGTGACGAGCTGGTTGGCGATAGGCATTCGTTTTCCATCGCCGTTCGAATTTTGCATCGAAGCGGACTCTGAGACGGGTTTGACCGGCAAGGGGCAGCCTTAAACGAGGTGGTTTTGTTACGCCAAACTGTTATGCCTTCAACCTCGTTGTCGGGACCGATCTTTCGAAGCCTTTCACACTGTTGATCAAAATAAAAGTGGTGGTAGGTGATGGATTCGAACCATCGAAGGCGTGAGCCAGCAGATTTACAGTCTGCCCCCGTTGGCCACTTGGGTAACCTACCCACCGAAATCTTCCCGCCAGAATCCCTCGCTTTCAGCGAAGTCTCATTGCGGCAGTTTACGTTCAAATCCACCGGGAACTTCTTTAGTCCCGTGCGGACCGGACGGACGGTGCTGCGAAATACTGCCCGAACCGATCCAAAGGGCAAGCCCAATTCGGGTCAATTCATGCCGCACGCGCTGAAATCTCACGAACCCGCCGGACGCACGGGCTGATTTGCGCCCTTAAAAAAGCGGCCCTAGTTATTTTAAGCCAACCCGCCAAGGAAATTGCAGAGGAAGAATAGACCGCCAAGCGCTGCGCTGCGGCGAGCACCAGATCAAGGATCAACACCGGCAAAAGAAAAGTTTGCTTCCCCCTGCCGGTTCGCCGCAAACTTGGCTCGAGGTATGGAAACCAACACATTGTCCGCCGTGCCGCCGCCAGCAGGGCGTGCTCCGGCCCCCACTGACTTCTCACTTCCCGTCATCAAACCAAAAAAGAGCGCGTTCAAACTTTTGGGCGAGGTGCTTGATCACGGCGGACCGGGCTACCTGCAGTTTGCAATCACCAACATCTGCAACGCCGATTGCGGCTTCTGCGGCTTTGCCCGGTCCCAGTTCGATCCCAAGGCCCGGCGCAGCGTCACCCTGAGGGAGGCGCAGGACGTCGTGGATATTGCGCTCAAAAACCACGTCGGCTACCTGCTCTTTGTCGGCGGCGAACCCCTGGTCCACCGCGACCTGCGCGCCATGACCCGCTACGCCGCCTCGCGCGGCATCCGTCCGATGATCTGCACCAACGGCGCACTCTGGACCGGGGAAAACATGCGCGGGTTGGCCGCCGACGGCTTGAGCAGCGTGATCATGTCGATTGATGCGCATGACATTGCCAAGCATGAGAAGAACCGGGGGCTGCCGGATGTCTGCCGCAAGATCAAACACGCCAACGCTGTCTTTCGCGACCTTGGCATCCAAACCACCGCCAGCATCACCGCCAGCCGGCTGATCGACGATTATGAAAAGCTGCCCGCTTTTCTGGAATCCCTGGGCTTCAAAAGCTGCACATTCAGCTATCCGCTCACCTCTCTGGCCAGCAGCTATCTGAGCTTCAGCGACAGCGGGCTGGTCAACTACAGCAACGAGGAGCTCGTCAGCCTGTTTGAAAACATCAAGAAAATGAAGCTCAACAGCGGCTATCCCGTGGTCAACCCCAGCGAATCCCTTGATGAAATGCAGCGCCATCTCCGCGGTCAGCCGGAAAAATTCGGATGCCTGGGCGGACACAAGTATTTCTATCTCGACTGGCATTTGAACCTTTACCGCTGCCACTTCTGGGAGTCGCCCATGTGCAACGTGTACGAATGGGATGACTCCAAACTCATCCGGGACGGCTGCACCCGCTGCATGATCGACTGCTATCGCGATCCGAGCGTGCTGCAGTTCGTGGCCATCAGCGCCAGCGATGCCTATCAAAATCTGAAAAAAGGCAGGGTGGCGACTGCGGCAAAGCACATCTTCGACCGGCGCAATCTCACCTCGCTCAAGGCCGTGTGGGAAGAACGTCAGTGGATCGGCAAGGTCTAGCGGCGAATCCGCTTGCCGTTGCAGCCCGGTTCCGACTAGGAACAGGTTGTGATTTTCAACGGCATCCTGTTTTTTTTATCCGCGCTGAGTCTCATCCTGCTGTTCTGGCAGTGGATGGCCGCGCGGCGTTTCCACCTGCACAGCCGCGGGGACACCTCGCATTTTACCCCGCCTGTCACGCTGCTCAAACCGATTAAGGGGTCGGACGCCCACACGGAGGCCTGCCTGCGAAGTTGGTTTGCCCAGCGCTACCAGGGGCCCGTTCAGATCTTACTCGGCGTCGCTTCCCCGGAGGATTCCGCGTGCAAGCTCATTCACAAACTGATCGGCGAGTTTCCCCACACCGATGCGCAACTCATCGTTTGCGGGCCTTTGGCCGGTGCCAATGCCAAGGTGTCCAAACTGGCCCAACTCCAACCCCGGGCACGGCACGAGATACTGGTCGTGAGCGATGCGGATGTGTGTGTGCCCGATGATTTCCTAGCCGCTGCCGTACAGCCGTTCGCTCCCAAATCCAGTGGCGGACTGACGGCTGGAAGGGAAACCGGGTTGGTGAACTGCTTCTACCAGCTTGCCAACCCGACCACGCTGGCAATGCGCTGGGAAGCCCTCGCCATCAATGCGGATTTCTGGAGCCAGGTGCTCCAGTCCAAGACACTCAAACCGCTCGATTTCGCCCTCGGGGCGGTGATGCTGACCCGGCGCCCGCATCTGGAAAAAATCGGCGGGTTCGAGGCGTTGATGAACTGCCTGGCCGACGATTACCAACTCGGTCACCGCATCGCCCGGCAAGGTCATGAAATTGTTCTCTCCCCGGTCGTAGTGGAATGCTGGGATCCGCCGCAGACGTGGAAAGCGGTCTGGACCCATCAGCTCCGCTGGGCGCGGACGATTCGGGTTTGCCAGCCCGCGCCCTATTTTTTCAGCATCCTGAGCAACCCGACCTGCTGGCCGCTGCTCTGGCTGGTCCTTGCGCCGACACGGTGGTCGCTGGGCTTTTGCGGGATTTCGCTGGCGGCGCGACTGCTCACCGCCTTGGACCTGCAAGCCAGGCTTACCCGGTCCTTGTCCCATGCGCCTTTTATCTGGATGGCCCCGGTGAAAGACCTCATTCAGGTGGGGATTTGGCTGGGGGCGTTCACAGGAAACACAGTGGAATGGCGCGGGGTGCGGTTCAGATTGCGCCGCGACGGGACGCTGGTCAAAAACTAAACTTTCGCCCCAATCTCAAAACTGGTAAAAAAAAACATGACTCCCAAGTTGACCGTCGGGTTTCTCGGTGCCGGCAAAATGGCCACAGCTCTGGCAAAAGGTTTTCTCCAAGCCGGCCTCATTACCAATGAACAGATCATCGCCAATGATGTCATCGGCGCGGCGGCGGCAGCCTTCGCAGCCGAGACAGGCGGGCGGACCGCCGCCTCCAACGCCGAGGTAATGAAGCTCTCCAACGTCATCATTCTTGCTGTAAAACCGGATCAGGTGGCCGGCGTTCTGGCCGAAATCCACGGCCAGTTCACTCCCGATCACCTGCTCGTCTCCATCGCCGCGGGCGTCACGCTGACCAGGATGGAGGCGGCCCTGCCCGGCGGCGCCCGGGTGGTGCGGGTGATGCCCAACACACCGGCACTGGTAGGCCAGTCCGCCTCGGCCTTCGCAACCGGCAAGTGCGCTTCGACGGCAGATGCCGGGCTTGCCGAAAAACTCCTTTCCGCCGTGGGCCTGGCTTTGCAGGTGAAGGAAGGCCTGCTCGATGCGGTGACCGGGCTGAGCGGCAGCGGACCAGCCTACGTTTACCAGTTCATCGAGGCGCTGAGCGACGGCGGCGTCGCCTCGGGCCTGCCACGCGACATCGCCACCCGGCTGGCGGCACAGACCGTTTTGGGTGCGGCGAAGATGGTCTTGGAAAGCGGCATGCACCCTGGCGCACTAAAAGATCAGGTCACCAGTCCTGGCGGCACGACAATCGAAGGAGTGCATGCGCTCGAATTGGGCGGTTTGCGCGGCACAGTGATGAATGCGGTCCGGGCAGCAACCGATAAGTCCAAAAAACTAGGTCAGGCATGATGCCGGTGTTCACGGCGTAAAGAGGCACACCAAGACGAGCCTCTCACACAAGGACCAGGCCGGAGTTTGTTGGCCTTCTTTTACGCGGAGAAACAAACTCGCATCCGGCGGTTGGATCGGTCGTTCTGTGGATCAACCCGGCCCTGCCACAGGGTCAGTTGCGACCAATTGCCCGCCCAAGAGCGGGGTCAAACCTTATAAAACTGTTCCCAACCCTTGCGTGGCGGCGGGCCGACGAGGAGGTTGTTGCCCAGTTTGCTGTTGGTGATTTGCTTGGTAGCGGGGTCGAAGGCGAGCTTGGCATTCAAGCGCTGGGCCAGAACGCCCAACGCCATGGTTTGGCAGAGCGGGCCGGCCACGCCGAAGGACGAGCGGCATTTCTCCTGCCCCTTGGCGGCAAGCAGGAAGTTCTTGAAATGATTCGATGGGCTCTCGGGCACCGGCGGCAGCTTCGACTCCATATCCCTTGCCTTGGACTCGGGAATGATTTTGAGGGTGGACCCGTGGCTGCCGCCCTTGAAGGTGAGCCCTTCGCCATAGATGACTTTCCCCGTCGGGCGTTTCTTTGCATCAACGGCGCCATTGGAAGGCGGCGGGACATTGGGATCGACCACACCCTCGCCGAAGTCATTCGGGAGTGGCGGAAGGTTGTCCTGCCCATCATACCAGGTCAGTTCGAGCGGGGGCTTGGCGCCCCGGGCCGGAAACTTGAATGAGAGAGTGGATGCCTGAGGAAAAAGGAACGGACTGTGTCCGTCGAGCCTGACCGCATTGACCTCGGTGGGAAGACCGAGCTCAAGAAATTCGTGGGCCGTGTCGAAAATGTGCGCCCCCCAATCGCCGAGCGCGCCGTTGCCGAACTCGAACCATGAGCGCCACTCCCCGTTGATATATCCGTGGTTATAGTCGTGCCGCGGCGCCGTGGCCATCCAGCGGTCCCAGTCGAGGGTTTGGGGGACGGGCTGTCCGGCCAGAAATCCGGAAACCTTCATTCCATGCCAGCGGCGTTTTCCGTTCATGAAGGCGGTGATCCGGGTGACGTTCCTGATGATTCCGGCATCAACCCATGCCTTGAACTGGAAATAGTTCGCCTCGGAATGCCCCTGATTTCCCATTTGGGTGGCTACTTTGTATTTCTTTTCGGCGGCCATCATCAATTCCACTTCCTGAAAGGTGTGGGCCATCGGCTTCTCGACATAGACATGCTTGCCCAGTTTCATCGCCAGCATGGCGTTTGGAAAATGGGAGAAGTCGGGCACCGCCACGCTGACGGCATCAATCTGCCTGCCCAGCTTGTCGAACATCCGCTCGGCGTTCTGGAAGCGGGGGACGTTGGGATATTTCTCGAGTGTCTTGACGGTGTGGGGCGCGCCCATGTCGACGTCACAGAATGCAACGATGTTGGCCAAGCCGGTGGCATCAAGCGCCTTGATGACTTCGGCGGCTCGGTTGCCCACGCCAATGCAGGCGAGGTTGACCCGTTCACCCGGCGCGACCTTGCCTGCCGCACCCAAGAGGCGCCGCGGCACAAGGGTTGCCGAGGCCCCAGCCGCAATGACTTGCTTGATAAAAAAGCGGCGGTCCAGGAATCGATGGGAGAGCGGGCGGGCGGCGGTTGGCTTCATGATATGGCGCTGTGAATGACAGTTGAAACGTTCATGGGATTAATATTGAAATTCTAGAGAACTCCGGACAAAAAAGGAACCGTTTTCCGCGCCAAACCCGCCAGACAAAACCCTCAGGTCTTGAGATGCAAAGAAGTTTTCCAGCCCGGAGGACCGGGTTTGATTCGCAACACTCAACTCATAGTGGAAATCCCCTCGCCGCATCATCGGGCGTTGCAATGGCGGCATCCCTACCCGATGTCTGCCCCGCAACCGGGATCCCATCCGCAGCGGCGACCTGCTGCACGGCCGGCTCGGCTGCCTCCAGAGTGAGCATCGGCTCTGTTGCCGCAACTCCGCTTGAGGGTTCCAGTGGCGAAGCCCCGGGCAATGAAAAGTCGAGCGCCCCCCTGTGGCTGTCGGGAGCGGCCAGCTCCAACCGCGCCTGGGCCCGCTGAATGAGGGCAAGCATGGTAATGGAAGCGGCGGCCAGTTTCTCCGCCTCCTGAATCCTGGCAAACTCTCCATAGACCTCCTCCCTCAAGGGCTCCTCCCGGGTGACCAACTCCTGGCCGTTGGTGGCCCGCATCGCCTGCAGGACATGATGGGCATTGATGCTGTCGAGCGGCCGGGCCGGGGTGAAGGCCGCCTCGGCGCCCTGGATTTCGGTCACCAGGCGCGCGGCCACCAACGTTTGTAAAACCTGCTGCACCAACCGGCTGGGGACGGCCAATTCGCGCGACATTTCCCGCAATGTCGGCGGTGGCAGTCCGCCTTGGAAACGCTGACCGATGCAGGTCAGGAGGCGCAAAGCGACGAATTCGCGGCCGCGCTGGTTGACGTTTTCCGCTATTTTCTCCTGCAAATAAAGCGTGCGGTTCTGGAATGCATAGGCCAGTTGCGCGCCGAGCAACAGGACCAGCCATGACAAATAGACCCCCACCATGAACACCGGGACCAGGCCGAGACTGCCGTAGATTTTGAAATTGGTCACGACCCGCGAGATGAACAGAAACCCAGACACATTGATAAGTTGCCAAAGAGAACCGGCAACGACACCGCCCACCAAGGCGGCGCTGAAGTTGACCTTGGTGTTGGGCACCAACTGATACAGCAGGGCGAAAGCCAACCAAAGCAGCAGCAGGGTGAGCACCGGAAAAAACATCGGACCGACAACAGGCATATTGCGCATCAACTCCTGCGTCGCCTGAAGATACGGACCCCCGGTCAGACCCAGAGCGGCGATCACCAGCAACGGCCCCAGGGTGATCGTCGTCCAATGCAAAACAATCCGCAGCAGCCAGTTGCGACCGCGCGTCACCCCCCAGATGTCGTTGAAGGTGGTTTCAATCTGGCTGAGCATGCGCAGGGCCACAAACACGAGCAGCACCATCCCCGTGACGCCCAGCGTGCCGCTGCGGGTGTTTTGTATGAACTCATGGATTTTCCGCGCGGCTTCACGCTGCGCCGTCGCCACCCGGTCCTCCCCGGCAGCGGCCGATCCCGGCAGTGCCGCGGCGTTGCCGGACACGCCTGGAGGGGCCGAAAGCGCAGTCGATCCGCCCTCAGTCGGGGCCCCTTGGGGAGATGTTTCCGGCAAAGCCCCCGCCGCCCCGCGCAATGGCGCCGCGGCCGAAGGCACCACTCCCGAAACAAATTGTTCGATAAAGTGATAAATCCGCTCCTCCCCCTCGTCCTTAAGCAGGCTACTGGTCACGCCAATGGCCAGAGCACAGAGGGGAATGATGGCCAAAAGGGTCGAGTAAGACAGGGCCGAGGCGCGGACCGGACATCGGTTGCCGACAAAGCTCTTGCCCACGAGGACCCAGAAATGCAGGAACTGATGCAGGCCCGTCACTTCGGCGTCTGAGCGCAGGGTGCTTACATCCAGAAGCGATCGGATTTTTAGAAAGCTGTTTTTTTGTTTTGCCATGCTGTTAAACAACCCTACCAAGGCCCGCGGCGGGTGACGAGCGGCAACTCCCGGTCACGCCGGGACACCCAACTCTCAACTTGCGAGCCATGCCGGGAAATCACCCCGCATCGGCTGGTCTGGCAATATCACGAACTGCAGACCCATTGCCCATGTGCGCGCCGGAGGATTGGAGTCACTCGTCGCTTGTCACCTCTTGCGCGCCACTGTTAAGTTTAGGGCATGGCACGAAAACCAGCGGCAGACTCAGAACCATTGCACGGCTTCGACGATATCATCGGCGTGGCTTCGATTGCGGCGGCACTTCTGCTGATGATCGCCCAGTTCTCCTTTGATGCGAACGACTTGTCGTCGCACATCAATCCGCCCAACAAGCCGGCGCACAACTGGATCGGCCCTTCGGGGGCGGGGCTGGCGCACAGCTCCTTTCAATGCCTTGGGGCGGCCGCCTATCTGGTTCCTTTCCTGCTCACCGCCTTCGGGCTGTCCCACTTTCTCAAAAGCCTGACGCACCTTCGCGCACGTCAAAACTGGATGCTGCTCTGGTGCTCGGTGATGATGGTTTCCCTGACCGGTCTGCTCCACCTGCTGGACAACCCTCTGCAACATATCAAGGAGTCTCTGGACGCTCCCTCTGCCGGAGGCTGGCTGGGATACCTGCCCTATACTTTTGGTTTTTGGGCTCTAGGCAATTTCGGGGCCACCATTGTGCACTCCGCCCTGCTGCTCATCAGCGTGCTCTTCCTAACCAATTTCCGCCTGGGCGACTGGGTGCGCCGCCTCCCCATCCGCAAGAATGCCGCCGGGATCGAACTTTCCGACGAGGAAATGGTGCTGGAACGAAAACTGCAAGAAACGAGAAAACAACGCGAGAAACTGGAGCGCGAGCCCGGTGTGAGCACCAACAGCGGCTTGGGCGCAGACGGGCAACCCGTGCCGGAACCTACCATACGCGACCTCAGCGTGCCCCAACCCAAACCCCGCGGCCGGAAAAACGACCCCTCAGAACCGTCCCAAGACACTCATCTCGCCGAGGGGGTTGAAGTCATATCCGCCCGTGAACTCGCGGCCGCGGACTCCTCCGCCGCATCGGAGCGGAAACAGGAATCCACCACAGAAGCAACGGTTCATAAAAACGGTGATTCCCCCGCCAACGGCCCGGACAGTTCCACCCTGATGCCCCGAACGCGGCCCACGCTCAAACGAAAACCTGTCACCGTGGCCTCCGTCCCGATGATCGGGAATTACAAGCTACCGACACTCGAATTCCTGCAGCACGCCGACATGACCGCCAAGCCCACCGAATCGAAGGAGGAGCTCATGGCCAATGCCCGGCTGATGCAGCAGACCCTGACCCAGTTCCAAATCGAGGTTTCACTGGGCGACATCACCAAGGGGCCCACCATCACCCGATACGAGTTGCATCCCGCGCCCGGGGTGAAGCTTGAAAAAATCGTCAACCTCTCAAACAATATCGCCGCCGCCCTCAAAGCAGAACGCATCAACATACTGGCCCCGGTTCCCGGCAAAAGTTCCGTCGGCGTGGAGGTGCCCAACCTCATCAAGACCAAGGTCATCATGCGCGACCTCTTCGAATCAGACGAATGGCGCAACACCAAAGCCCGAATCCCCATCGCCTTGGGCAAGGACGTTTACGGGCAACCCATCATTGCCGATCTGGCGGAGATGCCCCACCTCCTGATCGCCGGCAGCACCGGCTCCGGCAAATCCGTCTGCATCAATTCCATCATCGCCTCGCTCCTCTACCGCTTCACCCCGGACCAGATGCGTTTTGTAATGATCGATCCGAAGGTGGTCGAACTCCAGCTCTACAATGTGCTGCCGCACCTCGTGGTCCCGGTGGTAACCGACGCCAAAAAAGTGATCTTGGCGCTGCGCTGGGTCATCAATGAGATGGAAAAGCGCTACCAGATTTTCGCCCGCGTCGGCATTAAAAACATCAAATCATTCAACGAACGCCCGAAAAACAACCCGCTCCCGATCGTCGAACCCGAACTGCCCCTCACGGCAAAAAAGGAGAAGGTCGAACCCGGGGCTGACGGCTTCGCCGTGGAAGTCGACGAGGAAATTGTCGTCCCGCGCGAGGATGAAATCGTCATCCCCGAAAAACTCTCCTACATCGTCGTCATCATTGATGAACTGGCGGACCTGATGCTCGTCGCACCTGCCGAGGTGGAAATGGCCATCGCCCGGATCACCCAAATGGCCCGCGCCGCCGGCATCCACTGCATCGTCGCCACCCAGCGCCCCTCGGTGGATGTCATCACCGGCGTCATCAAGTCCAACATTCCCGCGCGAATCGCCTTCCAAGTGGCCGCGGCGGTGGACTCACGCACAATTCTCGACGCCAAAGGGGCCGACAAGCTGCTGGGCAAGGGCGACATGCTTTATCTGCCCCCCGGCTCCGCCAACCTCAAACGCGCCCAAGGCGCTCTCATAACGGATCAGGAGATACAGAGCGCGGTCGACTTCATCGCCAAGCAAGGCAAACCCAGTTATGAATTGGAAATCCACAAACAGCTCGCCAAATCAACCGGTTCGATGCCGGGCGAAGGTGGTATCAATGAGGACGAAGAACTGATCGAAAACTGCATCGAAGTCATCCGCAGCGAACAGAAAGCCAGCGTCTCGTTGCTTCAACGCCGCCTCAAACTCGGCTACGGCCGCGCCGCCCGCATCATGGATGAGTTGGAAAACCGGGGCATCGTCGGCCCCAACAAAGGGGCGGAACCACGCGATATCCTCATCGATCTGGACGGGGGCGGAGCCGACGGCGCGGGACAATGAGCTGAAGGTGCTGACAATTTATTTTCCTGACTCGGCGGTGTTGCGGGTCCTTGGCTTGCCGGCCCGCAGAACCCGGAGCGAAAAGCCTCGCCCGTTTTCAAACGGCTCCACCCGAGCCTCCACTTCCAGCACCGGATACCGCACGGTGGCCAGACCATAACTCTGGTAGGTCCGGGCAAAAAGCTCCGTCGCCACTATGCCGCTCCAATCAGCCAGCGAAAGAAATTTCATCGGCTCACCCGTCGACTGATGGTGCGTGCGCTGCTCCACCACCAGACCACAGACGGTCACAATCTGTCCGACAAATTCTCCAAGCCGGTTCACCGGACAATAGGTGTCCCAGGCAATATCCGCGAAAACCTCAAGCGGATGCCCGCTCACGGGAAATCCGAACAGCTCCGTTTCCCACAGCAACCGCTCCTGATACGTGGGCTCGTGCAAGGACATTTGCGGCAGCGAAACTGGATCGACCGTAGGCAGCAGCCAACCCTGACCCGAAACAGCGTTTCCACCGCCGAGTTGCAAGAGTTGTTGCGCCTGCCAGAACTGGCGGGTCCGAGTCTCACCAAACCCGTCAAAACCTCCGGCGCGGATCAGGGATTCCAAATCGCCACCTTCCGGAGCCACCCGCCGGAAAAAATCCGGCATTGAATCGAACGGCCCCACGGCACGCGCCTCCAGCATCACCTCCACCGTTCGTGCTGTCAGACCTTTGACCCGGGAGATCGGCACGCGAAGGACCCGACCATGCACGGCATAGGCCGGGCCCGGTTCGTTCACCGAAGGGGGCAGGAATGACAATCCCAGCCGGTGGCATTCGAGCACATAGACCAGAGGATGATAGAAGCCCTTGCCATTTGTCAGCACGGCAGCCATGAATTCCGCAGGGAAATAGTGTTTCAGCCATGCCGATTGATAGGCCTCGACGCCATAAGCCGTGCTGTGTGCTTTGCAGAAGGCATAGCCGGCAAAGCCGCTGACCAGCTCCCAGACCTCGGCTGTCTTTTCCGGAGGGTGTCCGCGGGCGTGGGCGGATTGGAAAAATTCCAGCCGCAGTTCCTCAATCACTGCCCGCTTTTGTTTGGCAAGCGCGCGCCGCAGTAGATCGGCCCGGCCCGGCGCCATGCCGGCAAAGGCTTCGCAGACCTGGAGGATATGCTCCTCGTAGACCACCAGCCCATAGGTGCTGCGCAGACACGACTCCAACGAAGGATGGGGATAGGTCACCGGCTCCAGCCCCTGATAACGACGGGTGAAGGCCTGCTTCTTGCCCTCGTTGGCAGCACCGGGCCTGATCACGCTGACGATGGCGATGATCCCGTCAATCTCCCGCACCCCGCACATCTGGCAGAGGCTCGTCATGGCCGGCGATTCGATGTGATGCACCGCGCGGGCGCCGCCACCGGCAATCATCTCCCAGACGGCGGTATCCTGCCAGGGTTCGACCGCCTGCGGGTCTCCCAGCAACAGACGGCCTCCGGCTTTTTCCCGCGCGAAACAGCGTTCCAGGTCAACGATTATGCCCCGGTCGGCCAACATGTGTTTCACATCGCGCAACACGGCCAGACCGCCTTGGGCAAGAATATCCATCTTCACCAACCCCACCGCTTCCACGGCGTCCATGTCGAAATGAGTGGTGGGCAAACCCTTGTTGGAAATGAAGGTCGGGGTCAGCTCCTCCAGCGGCTGCCGCGACAACACCAGACCGCAGGGATGCATCTTGGGGTATCGGGGGACGCCGTCGAGCAGGGCGGCCATTTCCAGCGCCGTGCGGTAGGGTTCTTCGTCGATCGGGAGGTCGCGGTTTTCCGGGCTCGCACGCAGTTTCCCGCGCAAACCGGATTCACCCGACACCTCATCGGAGTTGCACCCGCCACCGAACCCCCAGGGAAAATGATCGGTGAACCGCCGGACTTCGCGCTCGGCAACTCCGAGGACTTTGGCCGATTCCGCAAACGCGCTCCGGGCCTGGAAGGTGGAGAATCCGCCGACCACCGCACACTGCGCCGCACCGTATTTCCCGAACACGATCTTCACCACCTCATCCTTCGCATCATGCGCAAAATCAATGTCGATGTCCGGCAGCTTGTTCAGCGCCATGCGTTCGCGGTTGAGAAAACGACGGAAATAAAGTTCGAACCGGATCGGACAAACCCCGCTGATGCCAAGGGAGTAGCAAACCAGCGAATCCGCTGCGCTGCCACGCGTGATCCATTCCAACCCGCGTCGCCGGCACTCCTGCAGCAGATCCCAGGTGATGAGAAAATAGTCTTCGTAGCCGACAGCGCCGATGATTCCCAGCTCCTCGTCCAACTGGGCGTGGACGGCAGGGAGTTGGGGTGGGCGGTAAAGACGTTGCGCCCCTTCCCAAGCCAATCGCCGTAGAAATGCGGTGGCCGTCGAACCGTCCGGCGTGCGGAATTCCGGGAACTGCGGTTTGCCCAAGGGCAGCTCAAAGCGGCAGCGCTCCGCAATCTCCTCCGTGTGCCTGAGCCATTCGGGATGCTCCCGGCACGCCGCAGCCATATCCAACGGCATGCGGAAATGAAACCGGCCACCCTCACGCTTGGCCGGATGCTTCTCTCCCAGCAGGGTGAGGGTATGGATGCTTTGCAGGATATCAAATTTCCGCCGGTCCTCCGGAGCGGCATAATGCACGGCGGGTGCCGCAATCCCGCGAAACTCCGTCACTTCATCCCGCGTCGTTATCAGGCTGTAGAATCGGCCCGGAAACAAGTCCGCCATGCGCATATCTCCGCTGACTGCAATCAAGCCACCGGTGAGGCCATCAAGCTCTTCGCGCCGGAATGGCGCTCGCTGCCGGGCTGCGACGGATGATTCCTCGCCGACATTGGCGAACCGCTCCGCATGGCGGGAGAGCAGCCGGCAGAGATTGGGATAACCCGAGGCTGATTCCACATGAAGCAGGAGCGGCTGGTCATCCACTGTCACCTCTACGCCCAAAATCGGTTGGATCCCCGCCTCCCGGGCGGCTTGGGTGAACTCCACCGCGCCGTGCAAGTTGCCGGTGTCCGTCAGCGCCACGGACTTCAAGCCGTGTTGCCTGGCCAATCCCACAATGGCGGCAGGCGAAAGCGTGGAATCCAGAAACGAATAGTGACTGCGAACACGCAACGGCACATAGGATTGCACCTGCCCGGGCATAGCCCGGCGACGGATTTGTGGCGGAGCCGGCTGTGACAAGGGCCGTGCGGCATCTTCGGGCCGATTCATCAGCAGAAAGTCGTGCCCTCGAAGTATTACTTCATGTCCCCGACTGCGGCGCAACTCGTCGATCACCCCAGCCAACCGCGACCGGGCTTCCTGCCGCTGAACGGATATTTCAAGCGGCAGCTCGCTGCGAAACCGGCCGTCGTAAATCTGGGAGAGCTTCAACGAGACCAGGCGAAGGCTCACGCGCCGTTTCCAAGCCGCCCGCAGCAGAACGCGCAAACGCCCATACACCTCGGTTTCAAGATCCGTCGGCTCGCTCAAGCTTTCCCCCGCTTGGTCCTCGGCCATGTTGTTATAGCGCACCTTCACGGTCAGCGTGCGGATGCAGCGCCCCTCCTCGCGGACTTTGGAAAACAAGTTGTCCGCCATGCGCCGCAGCGTGGCTTCGGCATAATCCTCGTCCGTCAGGTCGGCCGCGAACGTCTCCTGCTGGCTGAAGGATTTTTGGGGTGTGCGGGCCGGGATCAACGGACGCTCATCAATGCCGCGGGCAAACTGGCGGATGCCCGCCGCCGCAGGACCAAGCAGCAGCCCGAGCAGATCCAGCGGGGTGGCGGCGACATGCGAGATGCGCGCCAGGCCGGCGGCATTGAGCCGCGCACTGGTTTTTGGACCGATACCCGGCAGCCACTGGTTTGGCAACGGCTGGAGAAAAGCCGCCTCGTCTCCGGGCGATACCGTCGTGAAGCCCGAGGGCTTGTTCAGTTTCGAAGCCACCGCGCTGACGAGCTTGCTGGTGGCGATGCCTTCGCTGACGTTGATTTTCAGCTTCTGCCCGATGGCATTGCGAATCGTCTGGGCAATCTCGACCGCCGGACGGCGCGCGGCCGAAAGGTCAAAATACCCCTCATCAATCGAAGTCTGCTCCACCTCCGGTGTGAAGTCGTAACAGTAGCCAAACATCCAGTTGGAAAACTGTTCGTAGCGCTCAAAATCGCCGGGCAATACGATCAGCTTCGGGCACAGCTTCCGGGCCCGGGCGGTGGGCATCGGCGTATAGATGCCGAATCGCCGCGCCTCATACGAGGCCGAGGCGATGATGCCGCGTTTCTCGCCGCCAACGGCGATGGGCCGGCCCCGCAATTTCGGGTCCGACGCCTGCTCGACCGCGGCGAAAAAAGCATCCGCATCCAGATGAACAATGGTCCGCATGGTTCATTCCCGCGCCTTTCGGATCAGCCCCCGGAACACCCCCTGAATCATGAGTTCCTCGGACGGGATCAGGTCCGGGTATTTGGGGTTTTCCGCCTTGAGGAAGGGGCGGTGGTTTTTCAGCAGAAAGGTTTTGAGCGTGCTTTTCCGGTCGATCAGCGCCGCCACAATCTGCCCGTGCCTCGGTTCGGGACCATGCTCCAGAATCACAATGTCGCCGGAGCAGATATGCCGGCCGATCATCGAATCGCCCGTCACCCGCAGGGCGAAGGTGTTGCGGGTCGGACTAAATCCGATCGTGGCGACATCCACCGAAACGCAGCCCTCGGGATCCGATTCCCGGTCGTCACCGAAGCCGGCCGGGATGGAGCCGAAGAGGGGGATATCCACGACGTGTTGGCGCAGCTTCTGCAGCGGATTGGTCGGGCGCAGCGACCGGGCCTTGCCGGGGGTGGATTCCAGAAAGCCTTTGTGCTTGAGGGCCTCCAGATGGCAGGCCGCCGCCCGGTGCGCCCGGAATCCGAAGTGCGCCGCGATCTCACGCAGGGTGGGACCTGGGCGCCCCGCCTGGTTCTCCGCCTGTAGAAACTCCAACACCTTTTTTTGAATCTGGGTCAATCCGGTCATAACTATCCACATGGATAGTATTCAGACGCGGCGTTGTCAACTGCCGGATGGATTGGTGGGGATTTAAACTGGCGGGCAAAAGCGGAATCCATGCCGTTTCCCCATTTTACAAATTTATACAGCCCGTAAAGAACGGGGGCGTGAACCGCGAAACGCCACCGAACCTTTCACTTTCGCACGGGACCAAACTGCGGCATCATGACGCTGTGTCAGATCTAATCGCCATCGTAGGCCGGCCCAACGTCGGGAAGTCAGCCCTCTTCAACCGCATTGTCGGCCGGCGCATCGCCATCGTCCATGACCAGCCAGGTGTCACCCGGGATCGTGTTTCTGCGGAGGCCGAGTGGCACGGGCGGCCATTCACCTTGGTGGACACGGGCGGCATCGGCCTGTTACGGCGGGAAAAGGCCGAGGACGTGATCACCCAGGCCGCCATCGAGCAGGTGGGCCTGGCCATTGAATCGGCCAACGTGATTGTGCTTGTGGTCAACGTGCAGGAGGGAGTGGTGCCTCTGGATCGCGAAGTGGCCACCCGCCTGCGGCGCTGCGGCAAGCCTGTCCTCGTGGCGGTCAACAAGGTCGACACCAGCCGCGCGGAATCCGGAGCGGATGAGTTCGCCCGGCTGGGTTTTGAGAAGATTTTCCCGGTCAGCGCCATTCATGGCGAAGGCATACACCCCTTGATGGACGCGGCGATGGCATTGCTGCCCGCCTCCAGCGAAGCCCTCCATCCGGTCGTTGAAGGGGAAGAAAGTTCCGAACCCGCAGCGGGTGAGGATGCGACGGCGGCGGCAGCGCCGCCGGCCCCCCTGAAACTTGCCATTGTCGGCCGACCCAATGTCGGGAAGTCGTCGATCATCAACGCCCTGACCCGGTCGGAGCGGGTCATTGTCTCGCCCATTCCCGGGACCACGCGCGACTCGGTGGATGTGCCTTTTGAGGTTGAGACGGAAGGCGTGCGCCAGAAATATATCCTGATCGACACCGCCGGAATGCGTAAAACCCGGAGCATCGGGGATTCTATCGAGTTTTTCAGCGTGAAACGCTCCGAGGATTCCATCGCGCGCTGCGACATAGCCTTGCTGGTGCTGGACGCCGAGGCCGGAATCACGGAGCAAGAGAAGAAAATAGCGGATCGGATTGTCGAGGAACGCAAGGCCTGCATTGTGGTTATCAATAAATGGGACTTGTTCGACGAGAAAGTGCTTGAAGCGCGCAAGGAAGAGATTCAGCGGCGCGCCCGCAAACAGCACCGGGAGGGGAACGACGACCCGGTGACCACCCTGTCTGAGTTCGGCGAATGGGTACAGGAGAAGCTTTTCTTCCTCGATTACGCGCCGGTGATTTTCACCTCGGCCAAGTCAGGCTTTCATCTGGAGCGCCTACTGGAAGCGGTCCGTTACGTGGCGGCGCAGTTGCAACAGAAAGTCCCCACAGCCATTCTCAATCGCACGATTCAAGATGCGGTGGAGCGCCGCCAACCCGTGAGCGATCTGGGCCACCGCTTGAAATTCTTCTACGCGACCCAGGTGCGCCAGTCGCCGCCGACCTTTCTGCTGTTCGTCAACCGGGACGAGCTTTTTTCCGACCAATACAAAAAATATCTCGGGGACCAACTGCGGAAGGCGTTTGGCTACGAAGGGTGTCCCTTGGTGCTGGTGCCCAAGGCGCGGCCCAAAACGATCGAGCCGGTGCGCAAACCCCGGCATCCCCGCGCACCCCAGCGGTCGGAACAGCCGGAAGGGCGGCGCCCCGAGCGGCGGCAACGCAGGGGTTGACCTGCCTTGCGCCCAACCCAGCCCTCATCAAACCCATGAGCGAAACCAACCACTTCATCCGCGAAGATCCTTGGAGGATCTTTCGCATCATGGCCGAGTTCGTGGAATCGTTTGAAACGATGTCCAAACTCGGGCCGGCGGTGACGATTTTCGGTTCCGCCCGCACCCGGCGGACCGATCCCTATTACCGGGCCGCGCAGGCGCTGGGCCGCAAGCTGGCCCAGAATGACTTTGCGGTCATCACCGGCGGCGGTCCCGGGATAATGGAAGCCGCCAACCGGGGGGCGTCCCAGGCCAAGGGCAAATCGGTCGGGCTGAATATCGAACTGCCCCGCGAGCAGCGGGGCAATTCCTACGCCAATGTGCCCATCCAGTTCCATTACTTCTTCGCCCGGAAAGTCTGCTTCACCAAATACAGCATGGGTTTCATCTATCTCCCCGGCGGATTCGGCACGCTGGACGAACTGTTCGAGGTCCTCACCCTGGCCCAGACCGAGCGCATCTCGCGCTTCCCCATGATCCTTTTCGGCAAAAAACATTGGCAGGGCCTGCTGCGCTGGCTCAAACCGGCGCTGCGGGAGAAGGGATTCATCGACAGTGCCGATCTGGATTTGCTCCATCTGACGGACGATGTGGAGGAAGCGCTGGAGATTCTCGTTGATTACCGGCGTGAATCCGGGGTGCCGCAAACCATTCCCAAGGCCTTTTCATGAGCCGGGGCCCAAGGCGCGGGCTGAAACCGCAACCGTCCCGCGGGGCACCTCCCTCCGGATCAAATCCCTAATCCCATGTATCAATTCACCCGTCTCCCCAACGGCCTGACCGTTGCCACTGCCGAAATGCCGCACATGGCCAGCGTCAGTGTCGGCGTATGGGTGGGCACCGGCGCCCGCTGCGAATCCGCCCCGCTCAACGGCGCCTGTCATTTCATCGAACACCTCCTCTTCAAAGGGACCCCCAAACGATCCTCCGAGGAAATTTCCCAGGCCGTGGAAGGAGTGGGCGGTTATTTGAACGCGTTCACCAGCGAGGAGATGACCTGTTTCCACGCCCGCGCCGGAGCCGACCGCTTCGACACGCTGCTGGATGTGCTCGTCGACATGCTGCTCAACTCGAAGTTCACGCCGGCGGATATCGCCAAGGAACGCGATGTCATCAAGGAGGAAATTGCGATGTATCTGGACCAGCCCGCTCAGCACGTCCAAGAACTGCTCAATGCGACACTCTGGCCGGGGCAGCCGCTGGGCCGCTCTGTCACCGGCACCGCGGCCTCGCTCAACGCCCTGACCCGCAGCAAACTCCTCGATTATCTGCGCGGGAATTATGTCACCGGCGCCACGGTGATTGTGGTGGCGGGAAACATCCGGCACCAGCAGGCCGTGGCGGCCGTGGCGCGCCGGGCGCGGCACTTCAAAACCGGCCCGCGCCCTGTGTTTGAGCCGGCCCTGATCGCCCAGCGCTCGCCCCGGGTGAATCTGCTCTCCAAAAAAACGGAGCAGACCCAGCTCGCACTGGGCATCCACACCTGCTCACGCCATGACGACCGCCGGTTCGCACTCCGCCTGCTCAACGTCATTCTCGGCGAGAACATGAGTTCACGCCTCTTTCAGGTCATCCGCGAAGACCGCGGCCTGGCGTATTCGATTTACAGCTCGCCCAGTTTTTACGCTGACACCGGCGATCTGGTGATTTCCGCCGGATTGGACACAGGCAATGTGAAAGAGACTCTGCGCTTGGTTGGCCGGGAATTGCGGCGCTGCACCGAAGCGCCCCCCGGTGCCGCCGAATTGCGCCGCGCCCGCGACTATGCCGTCGGACAGATGGACTTGAGCCTGGAGAGCACCGACAACCAGATGAACTGGGTGGGAGAACATCTGCTGGGTTACGGCCAGATTTTCTCGCCAGCGGAAGCCAAACAGCGCCTGCAAAAAGTCACTGCCGGAGACATTAGGGCCGTGGCCCGCGACTTTTTCCGCCCGGACCGGCTGAATCTGGCCCTGATCAGCCCGTTAAAGACCGACCGGGGTCTGGCGAAACTGCTGAGTTTTTGAAACGCCGCCTCACTCCGGATGCGCCCCTTGATCCAAGAGATTGCGACCGCGCACACGCCGGAATCACTCGTCCGCCAGTTGATGGGTGAGCGGAACGTGGTGCTGTTGCGCAGCGCCTTGTTTGACTCGCCTCAGTCCCGTTACTCTTTTGTGACGGCCAACCCCGTTCTGACCTTCCGCTCCTTCGGTTCCCGCTGCGAACTGAGCCGACCCCAGAATCCGGGGCTGGAATCGCAGACCCAATTCGGCGATCCGTGGCATCTGCTGGACAGCTTGATGTCGCGTTTTGAGGTGCTGGATGAAATCGATCTGCCCTTTCCACTCGGCGGCTGCTTCGGCTACTGGGGGTATGATCTCAAGAACTTCAGCGAACCCAAACTGCCGCGCCGGGCGATCAACGACTTGGAGCTGCCCGATTGCTGCGTGGGCTTTTACGACAGCCTCGTCGTCTATGACCACCGCCTCGGCAAGGTATGCATCGTCTCCACCGGCCTGAACTCTGAAGGTTCCCCCAGCGAGAGCCGCGCAATCTCTCAGCTCGAATTTTGGAAATCCCGGCTGATCAGCCAGCTCGGCGCGGAGCAGACGAACCCGCTCCTGCCCGATTCAAGGCCGAATTCCACCCCCGGCCTCACCACAAACCTTGCCCAATCCGAATTCATCAGCGCCGTGCAGCGCGCCCAGTGCTATATCCGGGCCGGGGATATTTACCAGGTGAACCTCTCGCAACGGTTGACGGCTGAAGTCTGGCAGACACCCGCAGCCGCGGCCGGCCCGGTGGGTGGGGCGGGCTGTTCCGCCCCGGTTTTCGGCTGGGATTTTTTCCAGCGGCTGGAGGCCGTTTCGCCCGCCCCGTTTTCCGCCTTCCTCGATTGTGACGCCGGAGAACAGCACTGTGCCTTTCAAGTCGCATCCTCCTCTCCCGAACAATTCTTGCGCCTGAGCGGCTCGCATATTGTCACCCGGCCTATCAAAGGCACCCGGCCCAGGGACGCCGATCCGATCCGGGACAGCCAACTGGCCCGCGAGTTGCAAACCAGCCCGAAGGAACTGGCCGAACTGGTCATGATCACCGACCTGCTGCGCAACGATCTGGGCAAGATTTGTGACTTTGGAACCGTGCAGACGCCCGAACTGGCGCGTCTGGAAAAGTTCCCGCAGGTTCAGCATCTCGTTTCAACCGTCGAAGGCCGATTGCGCCCGGAGGTGACTCATTTTGCCGCTTTCGCCGCCTGCTTTCCCGGCGGCAGCATCACAGGCGCGCCGAAATTCCGGGCCATGGAAATCATCGACGAACTGGAACCGGTGTCCCGAGGACCCTACTGCGGCGCGATCGGTTACCTCGGGTTCAATCGGGAAAGCCAATTGAGCATCGCCATCCGCACGGCCGTTTGCATGGGGGAACACATTCATTTCAATGTGGGTGCCGGGATCGTGGCCGACTCGAATCCCCAAGCCGAATACGAAGAGACGCTGGCCAAGGCTGCAGGCTTTCTGGCGGCGCTCCCAACCAGAAACACGCAGCCAGCCGAAAACCGGGGAAAACCACTCGTTTTAAAACATTTGTGAAAGCATCTCAGGATTCACAAGTCATTGATCATCAAGCTGGCGATCTTGAGGCTCACAAAAAAGAGAGACGCGCAGCGACATTCCGCTTTGAACTCCGCACTGCGGACCGGCTAGATTTCGAACACTGGCAAGAGCTTTGTTCGAATACGGCATTTCAACCGCCTCTTTAGGGCGATGGGTTCGGTGATTAAAACGGGCGGGTAAAAAATATCACGAAAGCTGGGCGCGCCAGCGGGCCAGCTGCCTGGCAACCTCCTTCGTGCCCGGCGAGCCAACCACATTCCGTTTCGACATCGCCCGCTTCAAATCAAACACAGCCGGCGCATCGGGGCCGAAGGCATTATCCACGGATTGCAATTGGGCGAGCGTCAACTCATTCAAGGGTTGTCCGGCTTTCTCCGCCAACCCCACCACCGCGCCGACCACATGGTGGGCCTGCCGGAAAGGCATGCCCTTGAGCACGAGATAATCCGCCAGATCAGTGGCCAAGAGCGACGGGTCGCCGGCCGCTGTGGCGCAGGAGTCCTTGTTGACCTTTGTATGCAGCAGCAGCGCCTCCATCAACCTCGTGGTGGCCCGCACCGTATCGGCGGTGTCAAAAAGACGCTCCTTGTCCTCCTGCAAATCGCGGTTGTAAGTCATCGGCAACCCCTTGAGCAAAGTGAGCAGCGACATCAGGTTGCCGAAGACACGGCCTGTCTTACCCCGGGCCAGCTCTGCGATGTCGGGGTTTTTCTTTTGGGGCATCAGAGACGAACCGGTGGTGTAAGCGTCGGCGATCTTGATGAAATCAAACTCCGTTCCGGCCCAGAGAATCACATCTTCGGCGAGCCTTGAGAGGTGGACGGCCAGGAGCGCCGCAGCCGCGCAAAACTCGACGGCGAAATCGCGGTCGCTCACCGCGTCCATGGAGTTTTGCGTCAGCTGCGGTTTGCCTTCCGTGTCGACGAAGCCGAGCAATCGGGCGACCATCAACCGGTCGAGCGGCAGGGTTGAACCGGCGATGGCGCCGCTGCCCAGAGGGCAGACGTTAACGCGGGAATGGCAGTCCCAGAGGCGCTCGCAATCGCGTTCGAGCATTTCCACATAAGCCAGAAGATGGTGGGCGAAATAAACGGGCTGCGCCCGTTGCAGATGCGTGTAGCCGGGAATAATGACGTCGGCGTTCTCTTGGCCGAGCGCAACCAGAGCCCGTTGCAGCGAGACGGCCTCGCCAAGCAGCGCCGTGATCTCCTCGCGCAACCAGAGCCGGACGTCCAGCGCCACCTGGTCGTTGCGCGAGCGGGCCGTGTGCAGCTTGGCACCCGCCGGCACCCGCCGGGTCAGCTCGGACTCGATATTCATGTGCACATCCTCGAGTTCCAGTTTCCAGACGAAAGATCCCGCCGATATCTCCGCGGCGATCTGCCTCAAACCCTTGGTGATTGCGGTCAGTTCTTTCCGCGTGAGGATGCCAATGCTCTGAAGCATGGTGGCGTGGGCGATGGAGCCTTGGATATCGTGCCTCCAGAGCCGCCAGTCGAAGGAGATGGATTGGGTGAATTGGGCCACATCGGCGGCAGGGCCGCCCGTGAACCGTCCGCTGCGGGAAACTGGCGAGGGCTTTTTCATTCGGTTAAACCGTTGTGAATGTGCGAAACGCCCCGGCAAAAGTCACTTCCAAACCGGCAGTGGGGATGCTATGTCTGGCAAGGTACAAGAGCCGACTCTGATGAAAATAGTCATCCCTGAAACAACTGCGCGCCCCGCCTTCGCCCCCGGCAGGATTGACTTCCGGGCTGCCAGTGCCGCCCTGCTGCTGGCCGGAATTACCTTGGCGCTCTATTGGCCGAGCCGTGGTTTTCAATTCATCAACTACGACGATTTCCAATACATCGTCACCAACCCGAACGTCCGCTCCGGCCTGACCTGGCCGGGGGTGGAATGGGCCTTCACATCGGGCTATGCGGCCAATTGGCATCCACTGACCTGGCTCTCCCATATGCTGGACGTGAGTTGTTTTGGCCTTTCGCCTGGCGGCCCTCATGTCATCAATGCGCTGCTTCATGCCGCCAATGCCTCGCTCTTATTCCTCCTCCTGCGCGACCTGACGGGTCGGCCAATGCGCAGCTTGTTCGTGGCGGGTGTCTTTGCTCTCCATCCCTTGCGGGTGGAATCGGTTGCCTGGATCGCCGAGCGGAAGGATCTGTTGAGTGCCCTGTTCGGCCTGCTGACTCTCTGGAGTTACGGACGGCAGGTGCGCTCGGGAGCTTTTTCAACAGGCCGGTTCGGGCCTTGGTCCGGCTTTACACTTGTGCTGTTTGGCTTGGGACTGATGAGCAAGCCGATGCTGGTGACCCTGCCATTCGTGTTTCTGCTGTTGGACCACTGGCCCTTGGGCCGGATACCCCGCGCTTGGAGTCTGGCGGATTTGCGGCCGCTGGTCGTGGAAAAAGCGCCCTTTTTCGCCCTGAGTTTTCTTTGCTGTCTCATCACCTATTTCGTCCAGCGCTCCGGCGGCGCCGTGCAGTCGCTGACGGATCTGAGTCTGGTCGACCGGTGCGGCAATGCCTTTGTGGCCTATGCGCGCTATCTGGGCAAACTGCTTTGGCCGATGGATCTGCTGATGCCTTATCCTCATCCCGGGCACTGGCCTCGAGTGACAGTGATTTCCGCAGTGGTGTTGATGATTGCGCTTTGCGCAGGTGCCTGGAGAGCGGGATGCAGGTGGCCGGTGGCAAGAACCGGTTGGTTTTGGTTTGTTGGCATGCTCGTGCCGGTCATCGGCCTGGTGCAGGTGGGGGACCAGTCACTGGCGGACCGCTACACCTATCTGCCGTTGATCGGTCCGGTGTTGGTGCTGGTCTGGGCGGCGGGTGCCATTGGGGACCGGTTGCGGCTGCCGCAGCGCCCGGCAGCCGCAGCCGCCCTGATCTTGCTGGTTGCGTTGGCAGGATTGACAGGTCTGCAACTCCGCCATTGGCGCAACAGCGAAACGCTAGCCCGCCATGCGCTGGCGGCAAACCCGGAAAACTGGATGGCCCATTTCAGTCTGGCCAGGCACCTTGGCGCCACGGGACGAATCCAAGAGGCTCTGGATCATTATCGCTCGGCTCTGGCGCTCAGGCCCGGTTCAGCCGAGGTCCTCAGCGCCTTTGGCAACGCGCTGGCCGAGCAGGAACAGTATGCCCAGTCCATTCCCTATCTGGAAAAAGCCTTGCGTTTAAAACCCGACTTCGCCGAGGCTCACAGCAATCTCGGCTCCGCCCTGGCAAACTCCGGCGGCGCGGGCGCCGCAGAACACCTCATCGAAGCCCTTCGACTGGTCCCGTCGGATGCCCTCTCGCATTACCGGTTGGGGAATTATTGGGTCCGGGTTGGCAAGCCCGCCGAGGCGCTGGGCGAATACCGCCTGGCGGTGAAATTCAATGCGGGTTTTGCGGAGGCTTGGAACAACCTCGGCGTCATGCTTTTCAACCAAGGCCGGACCGATGAATCCATCGCAAGCTTTCAAGAAGTGCTCCGGGCCGACCCGGACTACAAGGGGGCGCATTTCAATCTGGCCAATGCCTTGGCCCACCGTGGGGAGTGGGAACGGGCGGCAGTCGAATATGCCGGGGAACTCCGTGCGGCCCCCGGTTTAGCCGAGGCGCATTTCGGGCTGGGTCGGGCGCTGCTCCACCTGGGACGCCGCGCCGACTCCGTAAAAGAGCTCAAGGAAACGCTGCGGCTCAACGCGGAACACGCTGCGGCAGCCGACCTTCTCCGATCCATTGATTCCGGGGCGCCAAGATAGAGGTCGGGCTGGAAACAAGCTGGAAAAGAAAAAACGGGTGACCTGTCGCCAGGCACCCGTTTTTGAAAGGGTTGTGGGTGGTAATCTCAGGCCTTGGCCAAGGTGGCGGCGGGCTTGGCTTTGAGAGCAGCCTTGGCGACGTTGACCAGTTCGGCAAAAGCAACGCTGTCCTGAGCGGCGATATCAGACAACACCTTGCGATCCAAGGCTACCTGGGCGGCCTTGAGGCCTTCCATGAAGCGGCTGTAGGTCAGGCCGGCGGCGCGGGCCGCGGCGTTGATGCGGATCTGCCAGAGGTAGCGGAACGTGCGCTTTTTCGTGCGGCGATCGCGGTAGGCATATTGCCGGCCGTGGTCCACGGCATCGGAAGCGTAGCGATAGAGCTTGGAGCGGCGCATCCGGAAGCCTTTGGCGGCTTGGATCATTCTGGAACGGCGCTTGCGGGAGGCTGGGGCGTTGGTAACTCGCATAAGATTTAGGTGCTGGGTGCCAGCGGATAGGGCTGGGGTTTAGCGGGTGAACGGGAGATTCTGCTTGATGCGGTACTCATCCGTTTTATCAACGGTAGTGAGCCCGCGCAGTGAGCGACGGCGCTTGGAATTTTTGGTTTGCGCCAGATGCCGGCGCCCCGCGCTGGAGCGCAGGACTTTTCCGCTAGCCGTGATCTTAAATCGTTTGGCTACGGACTTTTTTGTCTTGATACCTTTTGGACGTCGCATAAATTCAACTTTCTTTCGAAAAGAGCGCAAAATATAGAGAGCAGGGGGAAATCGTGCAAGTTATTATTTCAGATATTTAACACGAGCCCTCAGTTTTCCCGCCCTGCATGTTGCGCAGCGCGTCCCGCACCGATGCGGCCTTCTCATAGTCCTCCCGCCCCACCGCCTCGTTGAGCGCCTGCTCCAACCGTTCCCGGGCCGGAATCGGACGATTGGCGCGGATTTCGGCGTGCCATTTCTCGAGCGACTGAACTTCCGGACTGACGGCATAGAGTTCCGGCCGGGAACATTCGCGGAAGAAGGTGAGGATTTCCTCCAAACCCTGCTCGACGAGCAGCAGGGCTGCGGAGTGATCGTTTATTTCCAACTTCCGGGCCGCGCGGGCCCGGGTGAGCATCATCAAAACCTGCGGCTGAAATTGCTGAAGCGTCCACGCCGCTTCCTGGGAGCGGGTGTGCATGGCCACAAAATTGAACAGCTTGAGGTTCCGGCCGGCGTCCACGATCACTGCGTCATAGTCGTTCAACTCCATCAGGCAAAGGCAGCGGTGATGGTATTGGAAAGCCTCGCGCTGGAGTTTGCCGCAATCCTCCGGAAGCAGTTCGAAAAGATCATCCCGGCCCGGATTCGCCGCCACATGCTGTTGAAGGCGAAAGAAATGGTAATCCAGAAGGGACTCGTGTCCGAACGGCCGCCTGCCATCAGGCCGGCCCCGGGCATTCATCTGCAGCAGGCCCAGATCGACCCGCAACTGGATTTTCTCCACTCCGTCCAAGCCGGTGAATTTTCTAACCACCACTTGCCCCGGCCTGTAATCCCACTTTTCCAGCAGATTTGTGATGTCAAAATCCATCGCCAAATTATTGGCGGCACCCAAGGCCGAGTCAATATTTCGGGAGCCGGCGGAGGGGAAAAAATACGGAGACGCTGCGCGGACTTGTGTTGAGGCCGGGTTTCGGCGAAAACAAAACCATGTTGCCACCCGCAAACCTGCTCATTCATGCCAGCCAGTTTCCCGATCGCGTTGAACGCGAGTTGCTGGCATCGCTGCGCCGGCGGCGCGTGAACCATAAATTCCACTACGACAGCATCAAACAAACCCAGAAATGGCTCGCATTGCATCAGGCCTTTTCGCCTTCCCGCCGGGATTCAGGATGCCAAGCCATTTATGCACAGGGATTTATGGCAGCCGCTCAACGGATCCGCTCCGGGGGGATCCACCTCATCGGGCTGGGCTGCGGCGGGGGGCAGAAGGACACCCGGCTGCTGAAGCTATTACAAGAGCGCGGGTCGGAGACCTCCTACACGCCGTGCGACGTGAGCACAGCCATGGTTCTGGTGGCGCGTCAAACCGCCCTGAGCGTGCTGCCCCACGAACGCTGTTTTCCACTGGTTTGCGACCTGGCAAGCACCCCGGATTTGGCCGGGGGTGCTTGACACCCTATCCCCGCCCCATTCGGCCAGAATAGTGACTTTTTTCGGCATGATCCCCAATTTCGAACCCCGAACGGTGGTGTCCAAGCTCGCCGGGTTGCTACGACCGGGTGACCAACTGCTCTTCAGCGCGAATCTGGCTCCGGGCAAAGACTACGCGGCGGGGGTCCGGCAAATCCTGCCCCAATATGACAACGAACCGACCCGGGAGTGGCTGCTCACCTTTTTGCAGGACTTGGGTGTGGAGCGGGGCGACGGACGATTGCGCTTTGGAGTGGAGGACGGAGCCGGGAGCGGGGGGCTCAAGCGGGTGGTTGCTAACTACGTGTTTTCCCGCGGCTGCCGGCTGGCCGTTGGAAAAAGCGTTTTCAATTTTGTCAAAGGCGACTCGATCCGGCTGTTTTTTTCCTACCGCCTCACCCCGCCGGGAGTGTGCTCGCTTCTGGGCCGGCACGGCTTGACGGTGCTGGAATCTTGGATCGCCCGGTCGGAAGAGGAGGGCGTTTTTCTTGCCGAACGTAATTGGTAGGAAATTGCTTTCTGCTGCGGCCAAATTAAGGAACCGGCACCCGGCTCAATAAAACTTGGACGCACCGCCCGGCTACTTACGCACCGGGCCGGCCTTGGCAACCACCTGGGTTAGTTGCTGAACAACCTCGCCTGCGAGCTTCTTCTGCGCGTCATTGAAGCTGGGATCAGCGGAAATCTTGCTCAAGCCCTGCAGCGCCGCATCATATTGGCCGTAGCGCAAAGACATTTGCACCTGCTGCAAAACGGCCTGAAGACTGGGATTGCCGGCCGCAGTCACCTGCCGCAGGAGTTCTGGCAATTGAACCTGGACACCCTCCAGCGCCATCGCTGGCATAGTCTCGGCAACCGGCTGGCTTTTCTTGCAGCCGGCAAAGGCCAGCGAACCCACGACCAGTGAAACGGCGAGCAAAAGGCGGTTGATTTTCATAAGTTAAATGGTCTGTAGTTTTTTCCGCCGCCTCCGGCGATGGAACTGCATTTTTGCGCAACCCGGGGAGACGAATCAGAAAAAATCCTAACGCCCGACTTCGCGGAGTAAAGCCCAAAATCGGATTATGCAAGAGGCCCCCAATCATTAGCTAGTCACGGGCGCGCTAATGATTGGGGATTTTCTTCGGACCTTATTCCGCCGTTGACGCCACCCTGTGCTTCGGCCCAAAATCGATGGTCTGCACGGCACCCTCTGTCCGGGCGGCCAAAAGAATTTAAATATTGAAACTATGAATCTGGACGCTCTTTATTCGGAACTGACCCTGAAAACCAACGCGAAGGTTGCGCTGATCGTGCTCGATGGGCTGGGCGATATTGCAACGGCGGAGCAGAATTATCTCACCCCGCTTGAGGCGGCGGCCACCCCCAATCTCGACGCGCTGGCCAAAAATTCCGCCCAAGGGCGGCTTATTCCCGCAGCACCGGGCATCACCCCGGGCAGCGGTCCGGGCCATCTCGGGTTGTTCGGCTACGACCCTTTGGAATTCCAAGTGGGCCGCGGCGTCATTGAGGCCCTCGGGTTGGGAGTGGAACTTCAACCCGGCGACGTCTGTGCCCGGGCCAATTTCGCCACTCTGGATGCCAATGGGATTGTCACCGATCGGCGGGCCGGCCGCATTCCGACCGAGACTTGTGAAAAACTGTGCGCACTCCTTGCCGCAAAAATCAAAAAAATCGGCGACACCCAGGTCATGATTCGCGCCGGGAAGGAACACCGCTTTGTTGTGGTCTTCCGTGGCAAGGGTTTGGAGGGACCGCTGACTGATGCGGATCCGAACCGAGAAGGGTTTGCGGTGCCGGTGGTAAAACCGCGTGATCCGGAGAGTTTGAAGCAGAAAAAGATGGCGGAACTCATCGCCGCGTTTTATCAGACCGCACTGCCGATCCTCGCCCAAGAGAAACCGGCCAACGGCTTCCTGATGCGCGGCATCGCGCACCAGCCGGAGATTCCACTCTTTGAAGACCGTTACAAACTCAAGCCTGCCTGCCTTGCCGTTTATCCGATGTATAAAGGACTGGCGCAGCTTGTCGGCATGAAAAAGATCGAAGGCCCACAAACCATCGCCGAGCAGTTCGAGCGCTATCTTGCTGAACATGCCAACTATGATTTCTTTTTCATTCACTACAAATACACCGACAAGGCCGGTGAGGACGGGGATTTTACCGCCAAGAAGAAGGCCATTGAGGATTTCGATGCCGCACTGCCGATTCTGTTGCAAAAGACGCCCGATGTCATCGCCATCACCGGCGACCACTCGACACCCGTGTCGCTTAAGGGGCACTCGTGGCATCCCCAGCCGGTCTTGCTGCACTCGAAGGTGAGCGGATCGGATAAATTGGAGCGTTTCACCGAAACCGGCGCCAATTCCGGATCTCTGGGTGTGATGGAATCTAAATTCCTCATGCGTTTGATGCAGGCCAACGCGAGAATGTTCGATAAATTCGGGGCCTGACCGGCCGGCTTCCCCTGAGCCGCCGGGTCCGGACACCCGGCGGCTGCTTGAGGGATCGCCTGATCGGGGCCGGGTCCGGCCCGGGTGGAAAACCTCAGATGCGGCGGCATGACCGAAGTCAAGTTTCCGCGAAAATTCTCTTGGCCAATGCGCCGCCGGGATGCTTAATCTGCAGGAATGGCAAAACTGGTTTTCGACATTGAGACATCCGCCCTGCCGAAGGAAGTATTCGACAATGCGCAGTTGGAGTATCTCTTCCGCGAGACCGAAAAGATTGTGGATGAGGAGGCCCGCGCCGTGCGTCATGGCGAAATCGAACGCCAGTTTAACCTGTGGCCCTTCACCGCCCAAGTGGTCTGCATCGCCATGCTCAACGCCGAGACCCAGCGGGGGCAGGTGCTCTTCACAGCGGCGGATTACGAGGATGACGCGGACGAGGCCGGTCCGGTTGAATTTGTGCCCTGCGCGGACGAGGCCGAACTACTCACAGCGTTCTGGGATGTGGCCAAGCACTATGACTCCATCGTCACCTTTAACGGACGGGGGTTCGACGTGCCATTTATTTATCTGCGCTCAGCCCTGCTTAACGTGCCGATTTCCCGCAAGGATTGGCTGGGATACCGCTATCAAACCGAGCCTCATTGCGATCTTGCCGAGCAGCTGACCTTTTACAACGTCAGCGGGCGCGACGGCGCGGCGCGGCGCTTCAATCTGGATTTTTACTGCAAGGCCTTCTGCATCGAGTCGCCCAAAAGCCAGGGCGTCACCGGCATGGATGTGAACGACCTGTTGGCCGAGGGCAAGTATCGCGAGATTGCCGAATACTGCCTGCGGGATGTGCGCGCCACGGTGCTGCTCTATCAGATTTGGAAAGACCGGCTGGCAGGAATCAAATGAACACCGCCAACCCGATGCGCGCCTCCATTGGTTTGCTGGTCTGCTTTGCCGTAAAGGAAGAGGCGGCTTTTGTCATGCCACTGCCTCAGGTTAAAGGCGGCCGGGACTCCCTGGTGACGGGCATGGGACGGCGCAATGCCAGCACGCATCTGCGCGAGGCTCTGACTCGTGTCCGGCCCGAACGCCTGCTCACCTGTGGTTTTGCCGGCGCGCTGGATCCGGCCCTGAAAATCGGGGACGTGCTTTTTGACGAGGATTTCGACGCGGGCTTTGGAGGAGCGCTGCGCACCGCAGGCGCCCGGCCCGGGAAGTTCCATTGCTCCCTGCGGGTCGCCACCACCTCAGCCGAAAAGGCCAGTCTCTACAAAACCACCGGTGCCCACGCCGTGGAGATGGAATCCTCAGTGATCCGCACCCTGTGTCGCGAGCAGCGTATTCCCAGTGCCACCGTGCGGGTTATATCCGACACGGCCCAGGAGGATCTGCCGCTGGATTTCAACGCATTGATGACAGCCGAACAAAATCTTTCGATGCTCAAGCTGGCCGTGGCTCTGATGCGGTCGCCGAGGGTTGTCCCAAGGCTTCTGGACCTGCAACGCAACACGCGGCTGGCGGCCCGGTGCCTGGCCGATGTGCTGCAGGAGTTACTTCGGTCCGCGGGCTGACATCGGGGCTGCGCCGGCGGCGACCGCGCCAGGCACGGGAGGCTTGGGTTTGGAATGCTCGCTGTAGCTGATGAATGCTGCGCCGACCATTATGAAACAGACTCCCACCCAACGGGATGGGGCCACGTGCTCGTTGAGAAACCAGATGGCGGCAAAGGTCGTGAAGACGAAGCTCAAGGAGGTCAGCGGCCAAAGGAAGCTGATGTCGTCTTTGGACATCAAGACCAGCAGGCAGCCAAAAAAGAGCGCCTCGAAAAACACCCCAAGCAGGATCCGGGGATTGGTGACTCCGGCTTTCACGACCCGCAAGACTTCACCGACGGAGCGTCCCTGCATGTCGCCGGTTTCATTCATTCCCTTCTTCAGCAAAACAACCCCGGTCGCCTCAAAAGTGAGGCCCACCAGCAGAATCAACAGCAGTCTGAACATATTATAAATCCTGGTAACGAATGAGCTTGATCCCCAGCCGGGCTGCGAGTGATTTCACCCGCGGACTCACCAATGCCTCAAACTCGGGCCTAAATTTGTCGAGCGACGGGTGCGAGTAAAGCTCCGAATCGCCCGGGGGCAGTTCCGGGAGCAATTTCAAGAGGTAATCCTCGTCCACCCGTGAGTCCTGCAGCAGTCCGAAACTGATTTGCGCATGCCGTATTTTCCGCCGGATCAAATCCGGCCGGGCGCGGCGCGAAAGCAGCTCGTAGATCAATGCGTGGGAGATGCGGTAAAGCCACCGGCCTCGGGCCATCCGCCGGCTCCGCGCCAGACAGTCCCGCGTCAGCCTCATATGTTGGATGCCCAATGTTTTGGCGTCCTCCATCAGGATGCTGAACACGACCGGGTGCAGGTGCAGATGGAGATGGCCATTGACATGATCGAGCGTCAGGCCGGTGGCGCGAAATCTGGCGAACTGGGCGTGGATCTCCGCGCGCAGTTGGCCCCGCAAACCCCGCTGGAAAAAATAACGGAACCCGACACCCACGGGACTGTTGCTGAACTCGCCTTGGCGGTTGATCAGTCCGGGAATCTCCCGGGGACTCAGGGCGGCATGGCCCATAAGAAAAGTGAGGTGCAAACCCACCCCCAGACGCGGATTGTCCCGGGCCAAGGCCACGGCCGCGGCGCAATCCGGCTCGTTCACCATCAGGCTGGCAGTCGTTAGAACGCCTTCGCGGTGGGCGCGGATGACCGCCGCATTGATCGAGCCGGAACGGCCAAAGTCGTCGGCGTTGACGACGAGCCGGCGTGCGGGCTCAGGGCGTTCCATAATTAGGCGCCGCAGTTCCGGTGACCAAACGGAGTGCCGTCCGGAAAATCAGCAGCATCTTCTCCGGTTTACCCAAACGTGTCGGTTGCGCGCCGAGGACATTGAAATTACGGCGTTCGAGTTTCCTCAGCAGATTCCAATACACCGAGCCCATCAATTCCGCCGCAACCATGGAGCGGCGGTCCTCCACAGGCAGGGATTCCCGGGCCAGCCGATAGAAATTTCCGGCCCGCTCCGCCACGCTTTCAGCCAGCTTTTGGAAACGATCGGAGTATTCCCAGCGCAATATTTCATCCTCGCGGACGCCGAAGCGGGCCAGTTCGCAGAGGGGCAGATAAATCCGTCCCCGCTGGGCATCGGTGCGCACATCGCGCAGAATATTCGTCAGCTGCAGGGCCTTGCCGAGGTGGACCGCATAGGTGCGGCAGGCCGGATTTTTGTATCCGAAGATTTCGATGCTTAAGAGGCCGACAACCGAAGCGACGCGGTGGCAGTAGAGTTCAAGTTCGGCGTGTGTTTCATAGCGCTGCCGGTTCAGATCCATCTCGCAGCCCTTGATCAATTCATCGAACAGTTCAAAGGGAAGCCGGTAATGCCGGATCACCGGCTGGAATTCCTGATTGGTGGGGAATCTGGGCTGGGTGTTTCCGCACGCGCGGCGGATATCCTCGCGCCAGGCGGCCAGTTGTTCACGTCGTGTTTCCACCGCCACGGTTTCCTCGTCGGCCACATCATCCACCGCGCGGCAGAAGGCGTAGAGCGCCGTCATGGCATCGCGTTTGCATTTGGGCAGCAGCACAAAGGCCAAGGCCAGATTGGAAGCGCTTTTTTTTGTGAGGGAACGGCTTTGCTGCATGACTCAGAGATTTGGGTTGGAGGGAGTCTCCGTGGGGGGGCGTAGAGGCGGAAGGCCGCCCGTCTCCGAAAGGGTCGGGTTGAGCGGATACCGTTCCCGGCGATGCCTGCGGCGGTGGGATCTACGTCGGATTTTGCCAGTGGACTGGTCCGGAGTTTTGGAGTGGGTGCGGGATCGGTTGCGGCGATGGCGGGCCCGGAAAATGCCGCGGAAAAAGAGCGCGCACAGCAGCAGGGACAGAGTCACCAGAAAGAGGACGCCGGTTAAGATAACCCCGTTTTTAACGGCGGATGAGGGCAAGCCCCACCGGTTCAAATCTCCAGTTAGACTTCCGGGCATGTCAGGGATTCGTTTCATATTGCGGGTTCCTTTGCAACTGCGGGGTTGCGGGGTTCGTCGGCATCCGGGACGGCGGTCAGGCCCAGCCGCTGCATCCGATAGCGCAAGGCGTGCCGGGTGATTTTCAGGTGTTCGGCCGTCTTGTTGAGATTGAACTGGTTTTGCTCCAATCTGCCTCCAATGAGGTTCCTTTCGAAATTGGCCAGCAAGTCCTCCAATGATTCCGGACCCGGGGTGGGCAGGGAGGGGGATCGATGCAATTGTCCTTCGAGATGAAAGTCCGGCAGGCTCTCGGGCTGAATGATCGGGGTGGTCTCCAGGATCAGGGCGCGTTCGATCACGTTGCGCAATTCGCGCACATTGCCGGGCCACCCATGCAGCAGCAGTTTTTGGCGCGCGCCAAAGGACAGCTCGCGCGCGGCCTTGTTGAGGCTGGCGCTGAAATGCCGGACAAAATGCGCGGCCAACAGCGCGATGTCATCCCCCCGCTCCCGCAGAGGAGGCAGGCGGAACTGGACCACATTGAGCCGGTGGAAGAGATCTTCGCGAAAATCACCCGCATGAATGGCTTGGACAATATCACGGTTGGTGGCGGCCAGAAGCCGGACATTGACGCGCAATTCCCGGGTGCCCCCCACCCGGGTGAAGCTGCCGTCCTCCAAAAAACGCAGTAGCTTGGCCTGCAACGGCCGGCTCATGTCGGCAATTTCATCCAGGAAAATCGTGCCTCCGTCCGCCTCTTCGACGCGGCCGGGCTTCTGTTTTAGAGCGCCGGTGAACGCACCTTTTTCATGGCCGAAAAGTTCACTCTCCAGCAGGGTTTCGGGGATGGCGGCGCAATTGATCCGGAGATAATTGGCGCGGCTGCGCCCGCTCAGCCCGTGCAGCGCGCCGGCCACCAGTTCCTTGCCAGTGCCGCTTTCCCCCAGAATCAGCACCCTTGCCTCTGTGGGGGCCACGGTTTGGATCAACTGCCGGACGCCGCGGATTTTCGAGCAGTCGCCGATGATGTCTTCGAGCCGGCACGCTCCGGCGCTCTGGGCGCGCAACCGGGCGTTTTCTTGAAGCAGCCGGTGTTGGGCCGCACAGCGGGCCACTGCGTGGAGCAGTTCCTCCGGAGCAAATGGCTTGGACAAATAGCCAACCGCCCCGGCCTGGATAGCCTCCACCGCGAGTTTGGGTGTGGCAAAGGCCGTGACCATGAGCACCGGGAGCGAGGGGCATTTCTTGCGGGCTTTAGTCAGGAATTCATACCCGCTCATGCCTCCCATGCGGGCATCGGTGATGGCCATGAAAAACTCTTCGCTCCCCATCAGGGTCAACCCTTCCTCCGCGGAGTCCGCCGCCAGCACCGAGTAGCCGTCATCCGCCAGCACCGTCTGGAGCGACAATCGCATGTTTTTCTCGTCGTCCACGACGAGGATGGGCGGCAATGTGGGGTGCATGAATTTCAAACCGAAGCGGCAGCGCCGGATCCGGATCTTATGGGAAAGGTTAAAACAAAACGCGCGCCCTTTCCAAGTTCCGATTCAACCCGGACCGTGGCGCCATAGAGACTCAGGTTGTGTTTGACCAGTGCCAGCCCCAGTCCGGTGCCTTTTTCCTTGGTGGTGAAAAAGGCCTCGAAAATCCGATCTCTTTGCTCCGCCGTCATGCCCGGTCCCGTGTCAGCGATGGACACCTCCACCACGTCCCCCGCAAGCCGGCTGGCTTGGACTGAAATCAGGCCCGTGCCGCTCATCGCTTCCCGGGCGTTTTGCAGCAGGTTGATGAAGATGCCCGAAAGATGCCGGCGCTGCAGCAGGAGCGGCGGCAGCTCGGTCTCATACCGGCGCTCCACTCCGACCTCGTAACCGGCGGCGGCCGGCACGATTTGTTCAATGGCCCGGTCCAACTCCTCGAGGACGTTTAATCTCTCGACCCGCCCCTCGCTCAACTGGGCGTATCCCATGAGGTCGGTCAGAATGCGATCGGCGCGGTTGACTTCCTCCTGGATCATTTGGAGTTGGGAAGGGTGGGCGGGGCGGCCTTCGGTGGCGGCCCGATGGATGGAAAAGACGGCGTTGTTTATTATGGCCAGCGGGTTTTTAAGCTGATGCGCGATTTCGGCGGCCAGTCGTCCCGCCGAGTGCAACTGCCCTTCACGCAATGCGAATTCATGGGCTTCCTCCTGCGCCCGGCGCTGGCGGGCTGCGAGCAACTGCACACCGTAACAACAAAAAGTCAGCAGACAGAGCATGCACAAACGCAGCAGGCGCGACTCGGTGGAAACACCATCCCCTCCTCCCTCCTCCGGGGCGTTTTCATAGGGCAGTTCGTTTACTCCCGGCCGCGCAACCCGGATGCCCCGCAGGCCCGAACCTGAAGGTGCCAGATTGGGGCCGGCGGCCGGGCGGGTTGCCATACTGTCCGTCCTGAGGTTGGGGGTGAGTCGATAAGCCCCCGGCGGCGGGGTGCGCAGGACCGAGGGTGGCAGGGTGGCGTTGAGAATTCCTGAGCTTAGGTAGAGGAGGCTCAGGAGCAGGTTGAGCAAGATCTGGGCTGTGGCCAGTGGAATGCACATCGCATTCAACACGATTAGCGCAGGGAAAACCCAGAAGGCCACGCTCTCAAATCCTCCGGTCAAAAACGTCAGACCGGCCATGAACAAGCCATCCATCAGCCCCAAGGCAAAGGCCATCCACTGGAAAATACTGGCGGCAAACCGACGACGCAGCCTGAAGAAGGCCCACGCCGTCAGGTTCCCCAACAGATAGGTCACAAAAAAGACCTGCAGAACATCCAACACCACCTTGCGGGGAGTCAGCAGATTTTCAAATCCGCCGGTGCTGGCAAGGTAGTAGAGCACCACCCCGATGACTCCCGCTTTGGCCGGGAAGACAATGTTCAACTGCATCGTCACAATTCGCTCCGCCTGCTGTGCCGGCTCCAGCCGGGGGGTTGAAAACAATCGCGGCAGGCTTCGGATCCAGTTTGAATCTGAGAGCTTCATCGCAGGGGCCTTGTGGATGGAGCGGGTCAGGCGACCAATTCCTGGGCGCGTTCGGCCACCTGGCTCACCGGCCAAAGCCGCCCCAGCCCTTCATAACCACAGGAGAGGACTCCTTTTTCCGGGCCGATAAATTCAGCGCCGCGCCGCTGGAGGAGGGCGGCGTTTTCCTGCGTCGCAGGATGCAGCCACATCTTGCCGTTCATCGCCGGGGCGATCAGGATTTTGGCCTTGGGATTGAGCGCCAAGAACACACAAGTCAGAGCGTCATCCGCCATGCCATGGGCGAGCTTGGCGATGGTGTTGGCCGTGGCCGGCGCGATGAGCAGAAGATCCGCCTCGTCGGCCAGCTTGATATGGGACGGCTTCCAACCATCTTCCTCGCCATATAAATCCGTGACCACCGGGTGCCGCGAGAGGGTTTGAAGGGTCAGCGGCGTGATGAATCGCAGGGCATCGGACGTTAACACCACGTGCACGGAGCATCCGGCTTTGGTAAGCAGGCTGGCCAGATCGGCGGCTTTGTAGGCGGCAATCGAGCCTGTCACCCCCAGAACGATGTTTTTGGTTTTCTCCATGACCTTCAGAATTTCGGGGCATGGGCCCGGGAGGAACGCATTTTTTCGGCGTCCAGAATGGCCAGCATCCGCTGCAAATCGCCGGCAATGCTGTCACTGATGAGCAGGTAATCGAAGTTTTTCCACTGGACGATTTCCTGCCGCGCAACGCTCAACCGTTTTTCGATCACCGCGGGCAGATCAGTGCCGCGCCTCTTGAGCCGCTGGTCCAAGACGGACAGCGAGGGCGGGGTCAGGAACACCGTCACCAGAGCCTGCCGCAATTCGGGGTCCTCCAGCGCCCGGGCCCGGACGGCGGCGGCTCCCTGAACATCGATGTTCAGGAGCACATCCCGGCCCTGCCGCAGTTTGTCGAGCACCTCGGCTTTGAGAGTGCCGTAGCTCTGGCCATACACGGTGGCATGCTCAAGGAAATTCCCGGCCTGCACCCGCTTCAGAAAAGAGCCCGCATCCAGAAAATAATAGTCCAGCCCGTCCTGCTCGCCGGTGCGCGGTGCTCGGGTCGTGCAGGTGATGGCGCGGGTGATCTGCGGCCGGGCTGCCAGCAGCTCGTTGCAGAGGGTTGTCTTCCCCCCGCCGGAGGGCGCAGAAATCACAATGAGCAGCGGCGCGGACTCCGGCGCCGGAACCGCAGGGGGGACCGGTTTAGGGCGCGGCTCGGGTGGCCGCGCGCCGGACCCGGGCTTGCGGGCCGGGCCCTGGGATTTACGCTGCCGTGGTTCGGGCCGGAGAGGGGCCGCCGAAGGGGGGCTGGGTTTGGCTTTCATTCCACGTTCTGAGCCTGTTCACGAAACTTTTCGAGCTCGGCCTTGAGAGTCACCACGGCCCGGGAAATCAGGGCGTGATTGGCCTTGGATCCGATGGTGTTGATTTCGCGGTTCATCTCCTGGGCGAGAAAATCCAGAGTGCGGCCCACGGGCTCCTTTGATTGAAGGCAGTCGTCGAACTGCTGAAAATGGCTCTGCAAACGGGTCAGCTCCTCGGTGATGTCCGAGCGGTCGGCGAAAAAAACGACCTCCTTGAGCAGTCGCTCGTCATCCAGCGCGGGTGTTTCCAGACCGGCGGCACGGACCCGTTCCACCAGCTGGTCGCGATAGCGCCGGGCCACTTCCGGTGCGTGCTTCTGAACTGCCGCCGCCGCCTGTCGTAGGTTTGTGATACGCTCGGTCAAATCGGACTGCAGATGGGCCCCTTCGCGTTCGCGCATCTTCACGAGCGCGGAGAGCGCCTTGGCGAGCGCCTTTTCCACCGCCGGCTCGAAATCCTCCCCGCCGGCGATCTGCTCGTCCGTTTGCATTACGCCCGGCGCCCGGACCAGATGATCGAGGGTAACGGATCCTGAGAGTTTTAGTTCATTGGCGAGCTTATTCAGTTCTCGGGCATAGGCCTTGGCCAGTGGGATGTTTAGATGCATCCGGGCCGAAGAGCCTTTGACACCAGCATGGAGAGACACCGTGGCCAGGACGCGACCGCGTGACAATCGCCGGTTGATCACGTCGCGCACCGCCGCCTCCAGGGGCTCCATTTCCCGCGGCAGGTTCACGGAGATTTCCATTTGCTTGCGGTTCACCGAACTGAGCTCAACGATGATTTTAAATCCGTCTTGGGAGCACTCGCCGCGTCCGTGGCCCGTCATTGACTTCATGCCCCGTATCGTCTCCGAAACTGAACGTAATGTCGAATCTGGATTTGCCTGGAGCCGGCTTCTTTGGACTTTTATTGCTTGGCGGCTTAATTGGTTGGATGTGAGGGTGAAAAGATCACACCAACCACAGTGCCGCACGTCCATTCCCCCACTCCGAACTGCGGCTGGACAAGGCAGAATGCCGGCAGGCAAGAAATCTCTCCGCCGGCAGAGGCACGACCCTCAGACCGAAAGCAGCCGGTCAGCCGGGCCGCTGCGATGAGCTTGTTTTTTGTCCAAGCAGGGCTGCCCGGACGCTGGCCAGCTCTTTCCGCCGCCCGATGTCCACTTTCGGAAAGGCCAGATTGAGCGACCTGAGCGTTTCCACCACCACCGAGGCCACCACCAGCCGGGTGAACCACTTGTTGTCCGCGGGGATCACATGCCACGGTGCCTGTTCTGTTGAGGTGTGGCGGATGATGTCCTGATAGGCAGCCATGTAATCATCCCAAGACTCGCGTTCTTGGGCATCGGCCGCAGAGAATTTCCAGTTCTTTTCCGGCGATTCCAGGCGTTCGAGAAAACGCCGCTTCTGCTCCGCCTTGGAGACGTGAAGGAAGAATTTACGAATGACGATTCCGTTGCGCCCGGCGTAACGCTCGAATCCAGCGATATCCTCAAACCGTTCGCGCCAGACATGTTTGGTGACCAACTGAGATGGTATCTTTTGCTTTGCCAGTAATCCGGGATGGACCCGTACGACCAGAGCTTCCTCGTAATAAGAGCGGTTGAAAATCCCGATCCGTCCGCGCTCGGGCAACCGCTTCTGGCAGCGCCATAGGTAGTCGTGATCCAGCTCTTCACTGGTGGGCGACTTGAAGGAATAAACTTCGCAGCCCTGGGGGTTGACGCCGGACATGACGTGCTTGATCGTTCCGTCCTTGCCGGCGGCGTCCATGGCCTGAAAGACCAGCAGGATGGCCCAATTGTCTTGGGCGTAAAGCTTCTCCTGCATTTCGGCCAGTTGGACGATGCTGTGCCCAAGCAGTGCCTTGGCGTGCTCCTTGGAATTCAATTTCCACGTGTCCGCCGGATCGAAGTGTTTCAGCCGGAACTTCGCACCGTCTGTGATACGATAACGCTCAGCGAGATCCTTGAGAGTGATGGCCATGGCGATGGATAGCGCAGCGGGACAGGGCTGGCAACAGCGTTTTTGAAATGAAAAAGGCTGAAACCTTGCGGCTTCAGCCTTGGATTGATCTAAGTTGCGCCCCGATTCAGTCCAGAACCGGCTCGGAACCGTCCAGCATCTTGACCTTGTTATGCACGAAATATTCCTTGGTCAGGGCCTTCATCATCTTGGGCAATTGATCATAAAGACGCTTTAGTTTGCGCGGCTTGCGCTTGGCCAGCGCGTAATGCGTCAGCAGCGGCATCGCGATAGTCGTGTCGGTATAGCACACAACGGCATCAGGCAGCTTGGTCGGATCGACCTTGCCCCAGCTGACGGCTTCGCCGGGGGTCGCGCCGGAAAGGCCGCCGGTATCAGGCCGGGCGTCGGTGACTTGGATGAAGAAGTCCTGTCCGACTTCCTTCATGCGGAGCACTTCTTGGATCTGGGGTTCGGTTTGGAGGGTGAAGTTTTTCGGGCTGCCGCCGCCCCAGAGGACCACGCCGCTGCGGCCACCGTTGCGCTTAGCCGCCAGCACGATGGCCGTGGACTCATTCACGTCGATGGACGGGTTGACGCGGAGCTTGTTGCCCCGCAATTCCACGCCGGCCACGTTCATGCCGATGGTGGAGTCGCCGGGCGAGCTTGTGAAGCAGGGGACGCCGGCACGATAGGCTGCGGCCATCACGGACACGTCCTTGAGCTTGTTTTTGCGTTCCCATTCGGCAGCGTATTTGCCGATGAGGTAATGCAGCTCAACGGTGCCCATTTCCTTCTGGAACTCGGGTTGGCAGAGAATTTCCCGGAGCAGTTCATCCGTCGCCATCAGCCCGTCCGAATACGGAATCACCACGTCATAGATGCGGACCAGATCGTTGTCACGCAGGTCGGTGTCGTCGAATTTGAAGCTGCCGGAGTGGACAGGGTAATTCAGCGCGAAGTGCAGATCATGGTAAAGATTCGCGCCGGTGGAGACGATCCAGTCCACGAACCCGGACTTGATGAGCGGGATGATGCTTGAGCAGCCCAGGCCAGCCGGAGTGAGCGCGCCGGAAATGCTCATGCCTATGGTGACATCGTTGTCCAGCATGCGGTCGGTGAACAACTGGCAGGCTTCCTTGAGCCGGGCGGAGTTGTAGGCCAGAAAGCACTCGTCGATGATGTAGGTGAGCTTTTCCTTGCCGTTGAGGTTCTTGGGCTGGATGCGCTTGCCAGCCATGTATTTCTTCTTGTGGGGGCAGTTTTTTTCCTTCATCCAATCGGGCATGTCGGCGACTTCCTCGCGATTGGCGATTTTCTGACGTTCAGTTCTGGCCATAATAATAAATAACTTTTGTGCCGTTACGATACGGAACCCGGTGCGAATGCCAATCTCAAATTCCGATTCCAACTTCAAAGCCGCCTGAGGGCGGGATTTTTTCCTCCGCAGACGGGCCCGGTTCCGGTAAGAATCGGTTGTGCAAGTCTTCCTCAACGGCCGGTTTGTCCCGGCAGAGCAGGCGGTCGTGTCCGTGGCCGACCGCGGTTTTCTCTACGGCGACGGGGTGTTTGAGCTGGTGCCGGTCCATCAAGGCCGGCCCTTCCGCTGGCCGCAACATTGGGACCGGTTCCGGTGCGGGGCGGATTACCTGAAAATCAGGATCCCGTTTTCCGGTTCCGAGCTGCTCGGGCATGCCGGCCGACTTGTTGAGGAAAACGACATGCCTTCGTCCCTTCTTCGTCTGGCCCTGTCCCGCGGCGTGGGGATCCGGGGCTATTCCCCAAAGGGCGCAAACTCTCCCACGCTGGTGATGACCTTGCACGAGGCACCGCAGGAGGATCCGGAAGATCCAATCTGCTGGAATCTTGTGACCGCCTCGCAGCGGCTGCCGGCAGGCGACCCGCTGTCGTGCTGCAAAACGGCAAACAAACTGCCCCAGATCTTGGCCCGGGCCGAGGCGGATGCCGCGGGAGCCGACGAGGCGCTGCTGCTCAACACCAATGGGGATATTATCGAGGGCAGTGCCGGCAACCTCTTTTGGATTGAAGCCGGGGCGGTCCACACGCCCCCGCTGGCCAGCGGGGTGCTGCCGGGAGTGACTAGGGCCGTGATACTTGAACTTTGCCGGTCGCTTGGACTGGCTGCCCGCGAAGCCCGCGCGACGTCGGCGCAATTGCTTTCGGCCGAAGGCGTCTTTTTGTCCCTCAGTTCCCGGGGAATTGTGGAGGCTGCGACTTTGGACGGGCACCTGTTGGCATTCTCACCACTGACCGGAATCCTCCGGGAGGAATATTTGAACCTAGTCAGACGGGAGACGGCCTGACTGGGGGGCGGATGCAGGAAATGAAAAAGGCGGCGGGGGCAGAACAGAACTTGCCTTCGCAAGCAGCGCTGGCAAGTTGAACGGCTCATGAACATGCCTACGGAAGAAGAGATCAAGAACGCGCTCAAAACGGTGAAATATCCCGGGTATTCGCGCGACATCGTTTCGTTCGGGTTGATCAAGGAAATCTCCGCCCGGAATGGAGCGCTGAGCGTCGCCATGCAACTGACGACTCATCAACCGGAAGCGGCCGCCCAAATCAAAGCCGAAAGCGAGCGGGTGCTCCGCGCCCTGCCCGGGGTGCTCGCAGTTCATGTGGAGGTAAAGGTTCAGGGGGCCGCCCCAGCCACCAGCCCGCAAAGCCCGTGGGCGGGTCAAAACAAGGCCCCCGGCATCCGCCGCGTCGTCGCCGTCGCCAGCGGCAAGGGCGGGGTCGGAAAATCCACCACCTCCGTGAACCTGGCCTGCGCGTTGAGCCGCCTGGGCGCCCGGGTCGGCCTGCTGGATTGCGACATCTACGGCCCCAGCATTCCGCTGATGATGGGGATCAACGAGCGCCCCACGATGAGCGCCGACGAGAAGATGGTGCCGCCGGAAAACTACGGGGTTAAGCTCATGAGCATCGGCTTTCTGCTGGAGGATAACCAGCCCGTGATTTGGCGCGGACCGATGATTATGAAGACCATCCAGCAGTTTGTGCATCTGGTGGACTGGGGTGAACTGGATTTCCTGCTGGTGGATCTGCCGCCCGGCACCGGGGACGCTCAAATCTCCCTGTGTCAAACCGTGCCCTTGGACGGGGGAGTCATCGTTACCACCCCTCAGGAAGCATCGCTCGGTGTGGTCCGCAAGGGGATTGCCATGTTTGGGAAGGTCAACGTCCCTATCCTAGGGATTGTGGAGAACATGAGCTATTTTACAGCGCCCAACGGGGAGCGGGTGGAGATCTTCGGGCACGGCGGCGGCCATGCCGAGGCCATGCGCCAAGGTGTGCCGTTTCTCGGTGAAATCCCTCTCTTCACAGAAATCCGCGAGGGGGGCGACCGCGGGGTTCCGGTGGTGGTGGGAGCGCCCAAGAAAGCGCCGGCGCAGGCCTTTCTCGAGGTGGCGCGCCTCTTGCAACAGAGATTCGCCTGACCCCAAAAGCCCCTCAGCCTCCCCTAATCGCGGCCGGCACCGGGCTAAGATTAAAGTTGTCAGCATGGGCGATGCACATTAGTGTCCTCTCATCAGACGCTCGTGAACTCAGAGAACCATGCCTAGCGAAACGAAAGAGCCGTTGAATTCGAATGATTTACTCAAGAATTCCTCGTTGTATAAGGAGTTTCAGGCGGAGCGCGAGGAGATCCTGAAACACAAGTGGATCGAGTCCGAAAAGGCGGGACACGATATCGGGTTTGAAAACGCGCTGACTGATTGGATCGTCAAGCACCGCTCCAAATGGCGACGGTCCAGGGTGTCCGCCTCACAACACCAACCCTAGACGCTCACGGAATTTTCTTTCAGTGGATTTTAACGGGCTTCAGGGCAACATGAATCCAATTCCGACGCCGCAAACCGATCCAGTCCGATCGGTTTCTTGTTTTTATGACTGACTCCAGCCTTTTGCTCAATGCCGCAGCCATCGAACGCGCCTTGGTCCGCATTGCCCACGAAATCGCAGAGCGCAATCTCGACGGCTCCAATGTCGTCTTGGTCGGCATCCCCGAGGGGGGCGACACTCTGGCCGCACGCTTGGGACGGATCCTCGCCGCCATCTGGCAGCATCCGGTGCCCGTTGGCATTCTGGACGTGACCATGCACCGGGATGATCTGGGGCAGCGTGCAACCCCGATGATGCATCCCACTGTTATTCCTTTTGACGTGACGGGTCGGACAGTGGTGCTTGTGGACGATGTGCTCTTCAGCGGACGGACAACCCGGGCCGCGATGGACGCCCTGAATGATTTCGGCCGGCCCACTAAAATCCAGTTGGCTGTCCTAGTGGATCGCGGCCACCGCGAACTGCCCATCCGCGCCGACTTTGTCGGCAAAAACGCCCCCACCGCCCGGGCGGAAAAGATCCTGGTCCGGCTCACAGAAGCCGGGGCGAACGAGGATCAGGTGGTGCTTCAAAGAAAATGACTTTTATGGCTTGGAACCGTCCCCATTTGCTCGACATCGAATCGTTGACGCCGGAGGAAATACTCACGGTGCTGGATACGGCTCTGGCCTTCAAGGCCGTCGGGGCCCGGGCCATCAAGAAAGTCCCGGCGCTGCGCGGCAAAACCGTTGTAAACCTCTTCGTCGAACCTTCCACCCGGACGCGCATCAGCTTTGAACTGGCGGAGCAACGATTGTCAGCCGACATCATCAATTTCACAACCGAGGCATCCTCGCTCAAAAAAGGCGAGACCCTCAAGGATACAGCCCGCAATCTGGAGGCGCTTAATGCCGACTTCATCGTCATCCGTCACAGCGCCAGCGGCGCACCGCATTTTCTGGCGCGATCCATCGGCGCCCACGTCATCAATGCCGGAGACGGAGCGCACGAGCACCCGACCAAGGCCTTGCTCGACTTGTTCACCATCCGCGAGCGCAAAGGGCGGATTGCCGGGCTGAATGTGACTATTTTGGGGGACATCCTCTACAGTCGCGTGGCCCGTTCGGACATCTGGGCGCTGACCAAGCTCGGGGCCAAAGTCACGCTTTGCGGGCCGTCCACCTTGGTGCCGCGGGTGTTCGAGGAGATGGGGTGCCGCGTCACACACAATGTCGAGGAAGCCATTCGAGACGCCGACATCATAAATCTCCTCCGCATCCAGCACGAGCGGCAGCGCAAGACGATGTTTCCGGGCATCAACGAATACACCCAGCTCTATGGTCTCAACCAGGACCGTCTGGCCCGCACCAAACCCGATGCCCTGATCATGCACCCCGGCCCTGTCAACCGCGGTGTGGAGATCGACAGCCGGATTGCCGATTGCGACCGGTCGCTTATTTTGGAGCAAGTGACCAACGGGCTGGCAGTGCGCATGGCGGTGCTTTTCTTGGTGAACGGCGGAAAGGGACCTCAGGAAATCACCGTCGGTTAGTGAATTGACAGGAAATTGCTTTTTGGTGCGGCCGCATTCACTGGCGGATTCACTCGACGCTTCCCCAGTCATTAGTGTCCGGCCGGAAACGCGTGTTTTTGAAACGCTCCGCTGCGTTGGGGACGGAAGACAGGCAAGTGCGCCTCTCCCCAAGCGCAGCAACCGTCGACCACAGGAACGCCTTCAAATTGACCATGTTACTCTCCCCGCCCATCCCGCCGCACCCGGGGACGAGCGCACTCCCAGGAAACGAAGGGTTGGCGGAAATCTCCAATAGGCCCTTGCCGAGGGGTGATTTCGAGTCTGAAATCAGTTGGGCGTTAGAGGGCTATAGGATTGAAGCGGTGAAAGACCACTTTCATCCTGGATCGGGCCGTCTTTTGCACCTCTGGCTGAAACAACACTCCGTTAAATCACAAGAACAACAGGCTGTTTAAAGCGGAACTCTCAAATTTTGATGGCCGGGCGCAAAGGAGACCCGGTCAAAGTGTTCATCGCGCAACAGTTGCGGCGCGAGACGACGATGCCGCTGACTTGAATTACGGAATACCAAGACTTACGTGCCGCATTTGCGCTTTACTTTAAAGACGCTTTGCACGCCGGGACGGAAGCGCGAAACCAACTCGGCACTAATGGCTTGGATTCAAATCTTGCGGTCGCCACGAGGATCCGGTCAGCTGGCACCCAGTTTTTTCCAGATATAAACAAAGGCCGGGGCGAACTCTTCAGGGGCACGGGCGATCCAGTCCGTCACCGCCCGGGGTGAAAACCAGCCGCCACCCAGCAGCTCCTCCGTGTTGAGCACAAACGGCCCCTCGGAGTCGGCCTGGTAAACCCACACGAATTCGGCGTCGGTTTCCGCGCAGGCCGCAAGCTTGAAAAGCCGCGCAGGGGGATTACCGGGACGCAGGCCGATCTCCTCACACAACTCACGCGCGGCCGTAGCGTCGTAATCCTCGCCCGAACCGACGTGTCCGCTGGCGGAGGAGTCCCAGACGCCCGGGTGCTTGTCTTTGCTCAGGGAACGCTGCTGGAGAAAAACCTGGCCGCGGGAGTTGAAGACCAGAACATGCACCGCCCGATGAAGCAGTCCAAGCCGGTGAACCTCCCCGCGCGACCGGCGGCCGACCACTTCATCCCGATCGTCGACGATATCAAAAAGCTCTTCGTCCATGCCGGGTAGTCTTGTGAAATTCAACGGTCCAGATCAAGCCGGTAGAGTGAAGCTGCAGCTTCCGGTCTTTCGGGGAGGTTGTCATACGGCCGTGCACTGTTTCCACTGCCGTCCGGGCTTGGCCCCTTTCCCCATAGGCCTGAATTTGCCCGCTTGATCATCAGGAACTTGGGTGTGTTGGGTTTCAGCGGTTAAATGGGCTAAAAAGCTGCCGGAAACTTCGTTCCTCCGATTGGGGCGGTTCTCTTGATTCTCTCAACTAACACATAAAAAAACACTGGCGACAGATGCGGAGTCGATTTTTGCCAATGTGGCTTCCGACACCATTTGATTCAGCGGATGCAGTGCAAGCGGCAATGGCAAGAGCCGGGCGTGTGTCTGGCAATGGGCGGTGTGTGCAAGTGGCCCCTAAAGGCGGGAGTAAGAGAGATGCCAAGCCGGGCAGCGTGTGGAGATCAGATCGCTATCAATTCAATTCGCTCGACTTGGCGTGAGGGATGACTACGGTGGGGATATGAGTGGCATTTTTTTTGGTTTTTTGCTCGGGTTCATCGCATGGTTCCTATCCCGTTACCTGATCGGCGGCCTCTACACGGTGAACCAAAATGAGCGCGCCGTGAAAACCAGTTTTGGCCGCGCGGAACGGGTGCCGGACATGACGACCTTGAGCGACCCGATTGCTGATTCCCTGTCAGCGGAGGAAAAAACCCGTTATATTTACCCCCAAGTTCGGGTCATCCTGCCCGGAGGACCCTATTTCAAATGGCCCTGGGAGAAGGTTTATAAAGTTTCCATTGCCACACAAACTTTGAATATGACCTTTGATCCGGACAATCACTCGGCGAATCAGGATGGGCAGGTGCTGGAGGCTGTCACCAAGGACCAGTTGAACACAGGCCTTTCCGGGCAGTTGCGCTACCGGGTCTCCGAGCGCAACCTTTACGGCTACCTGTTTGCCGTCAAGCGCCCGATCAGCCATGTCATGGGCTATTTTGTCTCCATTCTCCGGGAACGCATCGCCAACTTTGAAGCCCCGGCGCATCCGGACGCGCAAACCAGCGCGGTGACGGGCATCTCCATTAACGACCTGCGGAAAAACCTGACCGACATCAACGAACACATGGACCGGGAATGCGTTTCGGCGGCGGCCCGCTATGGCATCGTGCTGGAGGCTTCCCTGATCACGAGCATTGACCCGCCGCCGGATGTGGAGTCGGCTTTGGCCGCGATCAACACGGCCCACAACCAGGTCTCCTCGGACATCAGCCTGGCGCAAGCCTCTGCTGACCAAAAGATTGAGCAGTCAAAAAGAGCGGTCGAAATAGAGACCCTGAAGGCCCAGGGCGAAGTGGAACCGCTCCGGCAGATGACCCGCCAGCTGGGGGAACTGAAGCAATCCGGCGGCGGAGCGCTTGAATCCTACGTCCGCAACGTGCGACTGTCCCTCTACACCAAGGCGCAACACGTGATTCTGGAGGTTAAATAATATGGGAATCCGTGCGTTTACCATCACGTTCGCGGCTACCTTCATCGGCTGCTCTGTTCTTGTGCCTGTGCTGCTGGCTATGCTCCGCGCGTTCGGCTTTTACACCATCGTCAACGAGAGCCGCTGCAAGGTTTATATCTTGTTCGGCAAGGTGGTGGCCGTCCTCAACGAGCCAGGACTGCATTTCCTGCCGGGCAAACTGGGCATGAGCGCCTTCATCATCAACTGGGTCGGCAAATCCTACGAACTGGATCTGCGCCTGGACCAGGAATACCTGCGCAGCCAGCCGGTGAACTCGGAGGAGGGTGCCCCTATGGGAATCGGCATCTGGTACGAAATGTATATCAGCGATCCGGTGGCATACCTGTTTAAAAACTCCGACCCTCGGGGTTCCCTGGCGGCCAATGTCAGCAACTCGACAATGCGCTGCCTGAGCAATCTGCCTCTGGACAAAATGCTGGAAGACCGGCACGCCATGAGCCAGACAGTCCGGGAGGAGGTCTCGCCGAAGTCCAACGAATGGGGCTATCAGCTGGGCTCCATTTATATACGCAAGGTCCATTTCCGTGACGCCGGCATGATCAAACAAATCGAGGAAAAAGTGGTGAACCGTCTGCGCCAGGTCACCTCCGCAATCAAGCAAGCCGGAGCCAACCAGGTAAGCATCATCACCAGCACGGCCGAGCGCCAGGCGGCGATTGAATTCGCCAAGGCGGCAGCGATGCGCCCGCGCATTGTGGGCGATGCCCTCCAGGAAATCACGAAGGACGCGGAAGTCTCCGCCGCTCTTTTTCAAGTCTTGGAGGTCCAAAACATCCTGTCCGGCAACGGGAGCATCACCCTGATTCCTAAAAACAACGAGCTGCTTTCCGCTCTGGTGGCCGGCCGCAAATAAAAACCTCGGCCAATAATTTTGCCGGTGTAAATTTCTTTCTGTAAATTGCTTTCTTTCCCTGCTGCTTCGCCCCTTTGGGGTGAGGCGGAGCGATGGTGAGCGTAGCGAACCGAGCGCAGCCGAACCCCATAGG
>CAIQOK010000093.1 GCA_903873415.1 uncultured Verrucomicrobiota bacterium
AGGTCGTTAGGTTTGTGTAGACCAAGGCTGTGGGTAGAGAAGCATTGGCAATAGTCCCAGAGCAAATTGCTGCCAGAAGCGGCACTGTGAGCAGTGTTTTTTTCATATTTCAGACTTTGCTTGTTTTTAACAACGCATGATTCTAGCCAATCAGCTCTTCAAAGCAAGGATAAAAAGATGAAAATTTATCCCCCGTCCCTACTTTATTCCGCGATCTGAGGGCTAGTCTGGCAAAGCCGCAGGGTTCATCCCGACCTAGGGGGTGCAAAATGGGGCGCAGCGGTGAAACTCCGGCTCGGACGACCAACCCCGAAACGGTCTAATAGCACGAATTCGGTCTGTCACTCCGCATTCTGTCTGCCGCAACCATAGGGGCAGTCCAGAGAATGATCAGCCCAGAACCAAACTGTTTTTCAGGTGGTCGGCGTGGAGCTTGGCTTAATGCTGGCCGACGCGAGCATCCCGCCGCGTTTCTTCAGGTCGATCTTTTTCAGGTCGATCTTTGATTGTAAAAGGAACGTCGTCGTCCTCCCGCTTCACAGAATCCGCAAACCCTGCGCTGTTATTGTCGGGCATGCCTCTTGCCGGATACTCACGGTCAATATCGCGCTCCGCTCCTCAGTCAGCTTTCTTGGGCGGCAGGTTGATGGGATAATCGCGCGCCTCGGCTTCGCTATTTTTGGGCCGTGGGTTTAACCGTCTTTTGGGTGCTGTTGAGCCGGTGTCCAGCGATGTCTTCAGACCGCGGGGCAGGCTGCCTGGTTCAGCCGGTGAAACGTCGAGTTGAAAGACCGATTTGCCCACTGCCTCGATCTCTTCCGTGGTGCCAATGTTGGGTCACTGTTGTTTTTTAGTTCGTCTGATCGAGTTAGAGGTAGCGTTAGGATTTTGAAATAGACCAATCGAAACTGATTTCATAAGCGTGCGTTTTGGAAGCGGATATGAAAAAGGGTGGGGATATAAAAAACTGAGGAGCCAAGCGGAAGCCAGTCAAACCGTTCATAGAAAGTGGTCGGGGCGGTGGGATTCGAACCCACGACCTCTTGTACCCGAAACAAGCGCGCTACCAGGCTACGCTACGCCCCGAACCAGAACCTTACCTTGCCGAGTCAGGCGCGCATTTGCAACTTGGAAATTGAGTTTTTTGTCCCCACCCCAATAATTCCCGTCTAGGGTTCCTTCTTTGTGATGGCAGCACGGAGATGCCGCAATTGTTTTTGCGTTTCCAATTTTGATTGCCTAGTGTCGGGTCAATTATGAATGCGAAACTGCTTTTTAAAACCGTTTTTATGATCGGTATACTCCTGCTCCTGGTGATCATGGGTATGCACAACCTGCAAAATGTCGACCTGTCGCTGCCGCCGCTGCTGCCCAAGAAGCAAACCTGCGCGGCGGCAATCATGTATTTCGGTTTTTTTGCCGTGGGGGTTCTCACCGGCACGGTGCTCACTGCCGGGGGTAAGCGCGGTTCCAGCAAGGGAAAAGCCGAGTAGCCACGGATTCCCAAAGTCAGACGTTCACTGGGGCGGGGGTGTCTTTTAGGTGCATTGAATTTTCCACCTGCCGGGTGATTTCGAAAGCCAGATCGAGGGCGCGTTTGGCCGACTCGCCGCTGACCCGGGGTGTTTGTCTTTCCCGGACGCAGTCCACAAAGTGTTGCAGCTCAAGCTTGAGAGGTTCGTCCTTGGCGATCGGCACCGGTTCACGCACCACCCTCCGCCCGGCAAATTCGCTCACGATGGCCGAATCCTTTCCCACCCCCAGCTTGGCGGCCATGAGCTTTTTCAGGAGCGAGCTTTCCTCCTCCCCATCCCGGGCGATACGGTAGATGTAGCCTTCCTGCGCCCGGTAATCCAGGGAGATATAACTTGGAGTGGCTCCGCCGCTGAACACGCGGATTTTGCGCATCCGCTCCGGGCTTACGCGGCTGGCGGTCAGGTTGGCAACGCAGCCGTTGGCAAAGCGCAGCCGCACGTTGGCAATGTCCTCGCTGCGGCTCAAAACCGGGATGCCCACCGCATCCACACTCGTCACCGGCGATTTCACAAAGGCCAGCACCACGTCCAGATCGTGGATCATCAGGTCGAGCACGACGCCGATGTCCGTGGAGCGGGCAGGGTAGGGTGAAAGGCGGTGGGCTTCGATGAAGCGGGGTTCGGTGACGACCTTTTCCAGATAATCGAAAACCGGGTTGAACCGCTCGACGTGGCCGACCTGGAGGACGCAGTTGTTTCGCCGGGCCAGTTGGATCAGCTCCGCGGCCTGGGCCGTGTCGCTGGTCATGGGTTTTTCGACCAGAACATGTTTGCCGCCGTCCAGGAGTTCGCGGGCGATATCGAAGTGGGTGGTGGTGGGCGTGACGATGTTGAGCGCATCGCTGGCTGCGGCGGCTTCGGCAACCGACCCGAACACCCGGGTGTTATGTTTTGCGGCGATCTTGCGGGCAGTCTCAAGGTGCGCATCGAAGACACCGGTCAGGATGATAGCTCCGGTGGCGGCCAGTTCGGAGTAGATGCGGACATGGTGTTGCCCGAGGGATCCGGTGCCTAGGACGGCGACTTTGACCGGAATGACGTTGCTTGCCGAATGATTGGTTTTTGCCACTGCGGGATTCTGCCATTCCGCGGGTGGGGCGGCAATCTGTTACATGTCCCGATATGCGCGGGATAAAATCTGAGATCTGAAAATGTAAAGAGCCCGTGGCCGAGGGAGAATGAAATTTTAAAATCCTTTCCCACTCTTCCCATCTCCAAATCCGGTTCTCTTCCGTAAAATTCATGTTCAACTCAGGCCTGCCAAATTGAGTGTGAAAGTGTGGGATCGACATTTCACGGATGAAACTCCCCACGACGCACGCCCAACGCCTCATTTTTCAAGCGCCGGAGGCGCGACCTGTTTATAGTTTGGACCAAACAAACCAGTCCCCAGCCCCGCAGGGGCGGCATGGTGCGGCGAAGCGGCAAGCGGTTAGGGCGAAGAACCCGCGCAAAATAAATTGGATTTGCCTGGATTGATCCTCTGCGGTTTGTGCCGCTCCTCCGGAGCTTCAAAGACAAACCCGAAATCTGAAGGAGCAAAGAGCAAAGGGCGAAGGGCAAGGCAATTGAAACCGCGAACCACGCGAAAGGGACAGAGTTTTGAGATAGGTGCTGTTCCTTCGTCACATGAACCCATCCGGGTGAGGGGGCGACAGCCTATGGACAGGTCTCTCGGCTGAAGCTTCAAAGCAAAGGCGGAATGGTCAAACCTTGGCAGAGGTCAGTCGGAGGTCAAAGGAGTTGCCAAAAAAGTGGGCGCTGGGCTTGATGAAATGGTCTGCTCAGCGGCCGGGCTAATGGATATAAAATCAATTAATTAGGCCGCGGGAAAAAAGTGTGAACCGACTCAAGCTCCACGGCGGAAGCAGCCTCATTGACCGCCGGAATGTGTGGATGCTTTCCGCATCGGGTAAACTTTCACTTTGAAAGAGCCCTCTCGAATCCGTAGTCTGGCGGGGTGCTTTTTTTGAGCTATTTTGCCACCGCCGTTGCCGCTTATTTGATCGGAGCCATTCCTACCGGATTTCTGGTTGCCAAGGCCCGCGGGGTGGACATCCGCGCGGTTGGCAGCGGAAACATCGGGGCGACCAATGCCTTTCGCGTGCTGGGCCGGCCCGCCGGCACGTTGGTTCTCCTGGTTGATGCGCTCAAAGGCTTTGCGGCTGTCTCCTGGTTATGCTTAGCACTGCCCAAATTTTTCACTTTGCCGTCCTCCGCTCCGGCGGGCTATCAGTTGCTGGCCGGCATCGGGGCGGTGCTGGGACATAATTACACATGCTGGCTCAAGTTCAAAGGAGGCAAAGGGATAGCAACAACGGCGGGAGTTTATCTCGCTCTGGCACCCCAAGCATTGGGGATTGCCCTGGTGACGTGGATTGCTTTGGCGCTGATCACCCGCTATGTCTCGGTGGCTTCTGTGGTGGCGGCGGTGGTTCTGCCTGCAGCGGTTTGGCTCAATCACGGGAGTCTGCCGCTTGGATTGGTGACGACAGCCTTGGGTTTGCTGGCGATTTTGAAACACCGTAAAAACATCCAGCGCTTACAGGCCGGAACCGAAAACCGGATTGGTCAAAAAACCCGCTCTGCGGGAGAGGCGAAATGAAAATAACCGTGATTGGGGGCGGCGCTTGGGGGACCGCGCTTGCCAAAGTCCTGCATGAAAACGGTCACCCAGTCACGATTTGGGACATCAACCCCAAAACGTTGCAGGAAATCCAATCCGGCCGCAACGAGCGCTATCTGCCAGGGGTGCCGCTGCCTTCAGCTTGGAGGGTGGAGCCGGACTTTGACGTGGCGGTGGAGGGGCGGGAGTGCCTCATTCTGGCCATCCCGTCCCAGGGTTTCCGCGCGGTCGCCGGTAAGCTCAAGGGGCATCGCGCAATCATGGTCAGCGTGACCAAGGGCATTGAATTTGAAACCGGTGAGACAATGAGCCGCATTTTGTGTGAGCAGGTCCAAGCCGAGCGTGTGGCTGTGCTGTCCGGGCCGAGTTTCGCCCGGGAGGTGGCGTTGGGCATTCCCACCATGGTGGCCTGCGCCTGCGAAAATCCGGACACGGCCCGGGTCGTCCAAGGTTTGTTTCATCGCCCCGAATTCCGGATCTACCGCAGTGCCGATGTTCTCGGGGTCGAATATGGCGGCGCGCTCAAAAACATCATCGCCATCGCCGCCGGGGTGAGTGACGGCTTGGGGTATGGCGACAATACCAAGGCCGGATTGGTGACACGGTCGTTGTCCGAGATGCGCCGCTTTGGCGTGGCGTGCGGGGCTAGGCCGGAGACGTTCGCCGGACTGAGCGGGTTGGGGGACCTGATGCTGACCTGTTTTTCCCGGCAGAGCCGCAACCGCGAGTTGGGCGAGCGTCTGGGTCGGGGCGAAACGATGGAGGCCATTCAGGCATCACGCCCCAAGTTGGCCGAAGGTTATCCCACCGCCCGCTCCGCCTACCGCTTGGCACGCCAGCTCTCCATTCCCACGCCCATCTTGGACGAGGTGCACGCATTGCTTTACGAAGGGAAAGAGCCCAAGGAGGCGGTGCGCGATTTGATTTCCCGGGAATTCAAGGCCGAAGATTGAGCACCTCCGGCCTGAGCCGCTGCCGGGGTGCCATCAAAGGCAAATCTTCCCCCTTCACCCGATCGCACCCTTGATCAGCTCTAGGAGTTTAGAGTAATCATCCACCGCAGTGAACTGAGGGAACTGCCCCTTCACGTTGTCCGGCGCATGAAATAGAAAACCTGTGTGGGCCTCGATGAGCATGGCCGTGTCGTTGAACGAGTCGCCGGCGGCCACCACGTTGTAGTTGAGCAGCTTCAATGCGGCCACCGCCCGCTGTTTCTGCTCCGGAATGCGGAGCTGATAACCGGTGATGCGGTCGTTTTCCACAATCAGCCGGTGGCACAGCAGGGTCGGCCAGTTGAGCTGGCTGAGCAGCGGTTGGGCAAACTGCTCGAAGGTGTCGGACAGAATGATCACTTGGGTGATGGAGCGCAGCTCGTCCAGAAACTCCCGGCCCCCCGCCAAGGGCAGCAGTGTGCCAATCACATGCTGAATGTCGGAAAGCTTGATGCCGTGCCGGTCCAGAATTTCGATGCGATAACGCATCAGCTTGTCGTAGTCCGGTTCGTCCCGGGTTGTGCGGCGCAGTTCCGGGATTCGGGTTTTTTCGGCGACAGCGATCCAAATTTCCGGCGTCAGCACGCCTTCCATGTCCAGAGTGACGATTGATTGTTTCACGGGGAGGGATTGTTTCAAATGCGGGCGGGTGTGTCCAGTGGTTCAGGCGCGGTAAAAAGCAGAGGACGTTTTGCTGTCACGTCCTCTGCTTGTTCGTTTGGGAACGCCGTCTGATTGGCGCGCGGCGGAACAACATTTAAAAGTTGTTCCCCCCGCATCGCATCAGATTGTCAGCAACCCGCATGCCGCAGTGGATTGGCGGGCTGGTCCGGAGGTTGCCCCACTGTTGGGGTGAAGAAGTGTTTTCCAGCAATAAGCGCTTTCAAAGCGGCTGCAGGGTTCTTCCGGCTTGAAGTAATAATCCCGCCTGCGGCCAACCCCATCGAGGGTTCCGCGGTGCAGGGTGGCTTGCTTTAAAAATGGCGTGGCTGCCGGAATAGGAATTTTCCACGACCCGCTTCGCCCACAAATTTCCCGGCGCGCACGGCTACTTTACCCCGCACGGTGACCACATCGGGGCGGCCTTGGGTCTTCCACCCCTCGAAAGCGCTGTAGTCGACCTTGGATTGATGGGTGTTGACAGAGATTTCCCCCTGATGCTCGGGGTTGAAAACCACCAGGTCGGCGTCGGCTCCGGGCTGGATGGTGCCTTTTCTCGGGAAGAGGCCGAAGGTTTTTGCCGCCTGGGTGCTGGCGATGTTGACAAAAGTGTGAAGGTCGATCTTCCCGGTCTGGACGCCGTAGGTGTAGAGCAGTTTGATCCGCTCCTCGAGGGAAGGGATGCCGTTGGGTATTTTGGTGAAGTCGTGGTTTCCCATTTCCCTGCGGGTTTTGAAGTCGAACGGGGCATGATCTGTAGCGACGGTCTGAATAAGTCCGTCACGCAGCGCGTTCCAGAGAGTTTCCTGGTTGCTCCGGTCGCGGAGGGGAGGGGACATGACATATTTTGCTCCTTCGAAGTTGGGCTTCTCGGCCCAGGTTTTGTCGAGGGTCAGGTATTGGATGAGCGTTTCGATGGTTACGTTCACGCCGCGTTGGCGGGCGGCGATGGCCTGGTCCAGCGCTTCGCGACAGCTTAGGTGGACGATGTAGGTGGAGGCGCCGGTCAGTTCGGCGAACCGCAGGAAATGGCTTACCCCGGCGGCCTCCACGGCCGGTGGGCGGCTCTCGTGATGTTGTTCCGGGCCGGTCTTGCCTGAGGCGATCAACTCTTTTTGGCGCTCGGCCACGAGGGTCTCGTTCTCACAGTGGGCCGTGACCACCACCCCGAGTTCCTTTGCCAGTTTGAGGGTTTGATAGAGTTCGGTGTCATTGATACCGAAAGCCCCTTTATAGGCGAGGAAGACTTTGAAGGAGCTGATGCCGCGCTGGACGATCTGGCGGAGTTGGGCCTGGGTCTTGCCATCGAATTGTGTCACCCCCATGTGAAAGGAAAAGTCGCAGGCGGACTTGCCCTCAGCCTGTTTGAGCCACAGCTCGAAGCCGGTCAAAGCGTCGTCGCCGCGCGCCGGACAACACATCTCGATCAGTGTCGTCGTGCCGCCTGTCAGTGCCGCCGCGCTGCCGGAGGTGTAGTCGTCCTTGGCGAATGTGCCCATGAAAGGGAGGTGGATGTGGACATGGGGATCGATGAAGCCGGGAAAGACGAGTTTGCCCCGCGCCTCGATCACTTCCGCGTCACCAGGTGCGTCCAGGTCCGTGCCGATACGGGTGATGGTTTCGTTTTCGCAGAAAAGGTCGGCCACGTAACGTTCGCTGGCCGTGACGATTTCGCCGTTTTTGATGAGCAGCGCCATGCCGTTGTGGTATCGGGAACCCGGCCGGGAGACAACAGAAATCCGGAAGGTGCGGGGCTGAAATTTGCCGTGACCGCCACGGTGGAGTGCGTATGCTGCGGGAGTGACTATAACTGAAGCGACTCGGCTGCTGGAAAAGTTCCGCGCAGGCGGTGTGTCCCGCGAGAAAGTGCTGCAGGCCTTTCAAGCCGCGCCCATTGCCGATCTTGGCTTTGCCCAAGTGGACACCCACCGGGCGCTGCGCAACGGTTTTCCCGAGGTGGTTTTCGGAGCCGGCAAAACACCGGAGCAAGTGGCCAAAATCGCAGCCAAGCTTGTTGAGAGCCAGTCCCCCGTGCTTATCACCCGCGCCCAGCCCGAACACTTTCGTGCTGTCAAACGCAAGTTCAAGTCCGCCGTCCACCACGAGCTGGCCCGCTGCATCACTATCGAGGGCAAGCCCCTGCCCAAACGCACCGGGGTGATTGCAGTCATCTGCGCTGGCACGAGCGATCTGCCCGTGGCCGAGGAGGCTGCGGTGACCGCTGAAATCATGGGCAACACGGTGGTGCGCATTCAGGATGCCGGCGTGGCCGGGCTGCACCGGATCTTGGGGCAGTTGGAAACGATCCAGCGCGCCAATGTTCTGGTGGTGGTCGCCGGAATGGAAGGGGCGCTGCCCAGTGTTGTCGCCGGGTTGGTGAGCAAGCCGGTGATCGCCGTGCCGACGAGCGTGGGCTACGGTGCCAGTTTTGGCGGGGTGGCGGCCCTTTTGGGGATGCTGAACAGCTGCGGCAGCGGGGTCACCGTGGTGAATATTGACAATGGTTTTGGCGCCGGATACGCCGCCAGCCAGATTAACGCCATGGCCCAAAAATAAATTTCCATATTGCCATGAAAACCCTGTATCTAGACATCTTCAGCGGCATCAGCGGCGACATGCTGGTAGGCGCATTGTTGGACCTTGGCGCCGATCCCGGCAAACTGGACCGCGAACTCTCCAAATTGAAAATGGACGGCTACCATCTGCACGTTGCCCGGGCCCAGAAATCGGGAATCGAGGGCGTGAAGTTCGATGTCCATCTGGCGCACGATCACGATCATGGCCATGAGGAGCACGACCATGGCGATCATGAACATCATCATGCGGAAAATCAGGGGCATGGCGGTCATTCCCATAGCCACTCGCATGGAGACGAAACCCATTCCCATGGGGATCATGGCCATGAACACAGCCATGATCACGATCATGATGAGGATCGCACTTTTACAGGGATCAAAAATCTCATCCAAGGCAGCAAGCTTTCCCCCTGGGTGAAGCGGAAATCCATAGCCGTCTTTCAGCGCATCGCCGTGGCGGAGGGGAAAATTCACGGCAAGCCTCCCGGTCAAGTCCACTTCCATGAGGTCGGCGCGGTGGATTCCATCGTGGACATTGTCGGCGCTTGTATTGCCTTTGAGTTGATCGGCAAGCCGCGGGTGCTGGCCTCCGCGGTGGTTGAGGGGACGGGTTGGGTGGATTGTGCGCATGGTCGTTTTCCCGTGCCCACGCCGGCCACTCTGGCGATTCTTGGTGCGCGTGGCATCCCGCTTTCACAATGTGAGGAGCCGCACGAACTAATCACTCCCACTGGCGCCGCCCTGCTCGCCGAGTTCTCCGAGGGGTTTGGGGCGATGGAGAACCTCGTTGCCGAACGGATTGGTTTTGGGTTGGGCACCCGTGACAACCTGACCCGCCCGAATGTTTTGCGGGCCGTTTTGGGTTCCGCAGCCGCTCCCAAGGCAGGCCGTTCCACTCCCGCGGCCAAAAGTCCGGCGCCCTTGGATTGGGAGACCGATCGGGTGGCGGTTCTGGAGACAAACCTCGATGATATAAGTTCGGAAATTCTGGGTGGGTTTATGGATTCGGCGCTTGAGGCTGGCGCATTGGATGTGTTTCACACCCCCATTCAGATGAAGAAAAACCGGCCCGGTATTCTGCTGAGCGTTTTGTGCGCCGAGTGCGACGCGGACCGTTTCAGCGAAATGATTTTGCGCCAGACCAGCGCCTTCGGGGTGCGGCGGTCGCTGGTCGAGCGGCGCAAGCTCTGCCGTGAGTTTGCCACGGTCAAAACCCCGTTTGGCGAGGTGACGGTCAAGCTCGGCAAACTCAACGGCCGGATAGTCCAGGCAGCCCCTGAGTTTGAGTCCTGTAAAAAAGTCGCAACGCGTAAAAAGGTCCCTGTTCGGGAGGTCTTTATCGCTGCCTCCCGGTCTCTTGAATTGGACTGAACGACATCGCACCATGCGCAGGGATGTTTTTCTGGTGTCAAAACTCTTTGGAAATGTCCCCATCTTGATTCACGAGAGAATATCCGCTTTCCCTTCCCGGGTCCGCCGTTGGCCGGGAGGCCGGGTGAGGGGATATTCGCAGAGATATCCCTGATGCCGCGCCTATGGGGCTTGGGATTTATTTTAGGACGCCCTTCTATAGACAGGCCGCGCCTCCGGCGCTTGAAGACGAAGGCAGGTGAAGCGCCCATCATCCGAATTGGTTCATATGATGAAGGAACAGCACATCTCTCAAAACTCTTTTACTATCGCGTGGTTCGCGGGTTCAATTGTTTCGCCCTTCGCGCCAGCAGGAGCGCCTGCGGGAGCTCATCCTTACGTTCGAGGCGAGATGGAGTTAGCGCGAAAGCCAGGCCGATGTCTGAGCCATGTCTTTTGATCCTTCAGGCCTCGGGTTTCAGTCCTGTCTTCAAAGCTCCAGCGGAGCTACCTGTCCATAGGAAATCGACCTCTCACCCGGCCACCCTCTTCCCGCCGGCCGTCGAGAGGGTGACCGGGTGAGGGGGGTGATCTGGGGCTTCAAAAGACGGTTGTGAAAACAGGAGAATTCTTTGAGAGGATGTTTTTTCTGGTGTCATTTTCTGGTTTCTAAATCCAGCGCCGCGGTCTAACGTAAATCCTCTTATGGTTAAACATTTTAATTCCATCGACTCGGTCATTGCCGATCTGCGCCGCGGAAAAATGGTGATCGTCGTGGATGATGCCGATCGTGAGAACGAGGGGGATCTGCTGATGGTCGGGCAGTTTGTGACGCCGGCGTCAATCAATTTCATGGCCAAGCACGGGCGGGGGCTGATCTGCGTGCCGACCACCGGTGAGCGCTTGCAGCAGCTCGGCATCGAACGGATGGTGCGCGAAAACCGGGAGGTGTTCCGAACCGATTTCCAGGTGAGTGTGGATGCCGCGCAAGGCATCAGCAGCGGGATCAGTGCCGGCGACCGGGCCCGGACCATCGTCATCATGGCTTCGCCCACCGCGGTGCCGAACGATCTGGTGCAACCGGGCCATATCTTTCCGCTCCGCGCCCGGAATGGGGGCGTGTTGCAGCGGGCCGGCCATACCGAGGCGGCGGTGGATCTGGCCCATCTGGCGGGGGCGCGGCCCATCGGGGTGATCTGCGAGATCATGAATGATGACGGGACCATGGCGCGGCTGCCGGCGCTCTTGAAGTTTGCAAAGAAGCACCGGTTGAAAATCTGCACCATTGCCGATCTCATCGAATACCGCCGCACCCGTGAAAAGTTGGTGGAGCGCGTTGAAACCATCAAGATGCCGACCGATTTTGGCGATTTCAATCTGCACCTGTATCGATCCCGGGTCGACGGCCAGCATCATCTCGCCTTGGTTCGGGGCGAGGTGGCAGGGAGGAAAAACGTCTTGGTCCGGGTTCACAGTGAATGTCTTACGGGCGACGTGTTCGGTTCGCGGCGCTGCGATTGCGGCCCGCAACTGCATCGGGCGATGAGTCAGGTGGCCGAAGCAGGCTGCGGGGTGATTCTCTACATGCGGCAGGAAGGGCGGGGGATTGGTCTGGGTCCGAAGATCCAAGCCTACAAACTGCAGGAGCAGGGCATGGACACGGTGGAAGCGAATTTGAAACTGGGCTACGGGATGGACCTCCGCGAATACGGGCTTGGGGCTCAAATGTTGTGCGATCTGGGACTGAAAACCATCCGGCTTTTGACTAATAATCCGAAGAAAGTGGTGGGTTTGGCCGGCTACGGCTTGAAGATTGTCGAGCAGGTGCCGATTCAGGTGAAGGCCAATCCCCACAACGAGCGCTATCTCAAAACCAAAAAAAAGAAAATGGGGCACCTGCTCTGAGGCAGTCGTGGCTAGACATCGTCCTTTGAGTGGGGCGTTATCAGGTTCTATCTGAATTATGTTGAAAAAAGTAAGCAGGCAGAGGCAGTCCGGTGCGGGATGCCGCTTTGTCATCGTTGCGTCCCGGTTCAATGTTCCTTATGTGGACGCCATGGTAAGGGCGGCGCGGTTGGAGCTCAAGCGGGCCGGGGGGACCGTTCGGACGCTGCGTGTTCCAGGAGCCTTTGAGATTCCGGTCGTGGCCGCAAAACTCGCCGCTTCAAGTGAGCCTCCTTCTGCGGTCATCTGCCTGGGTGTCATTTTTCAGGGTCAAACCAGCCATGCCAAGCATGTGGCCTGGGGTGTGACACACGCGCTGGCTCAAATCCAGATTCAACATCACGTGCCCGTTATTCATGGCGTGTTCGAGTTTGAAAACAAGGAGCACGCTCGTGTGCGGTGTATGGATCCCGACCACAGCCGGGGCACCGAAGCGGCCCGCACCGCAATTCATATGGCGGGGCTGATGAGCGGGATTTAGAGCCGGAAGAGCAGGATGGATAAGCCGCTGTCAAAGGTCTTATCAGGGCTTGTGAAAAAAATCACATGCCCCTTGCGGGGTGAATATCGGCCCGCTATGATTCGTCAGTCTGAGAACCGATCAATCAACCATTATGAAACTGAAATCCTCCCTCGTTTGCGCCGCCGGCATCCTCACACTTACCCAAGTCCTCTCTGCCGCTGATATCACCGGTACTGTGACGCTTAAGGGAACCCCCCCGGCCGAGAAGACAATCGACCCGCTCAAGGCCGATCCGACCTGCGGCAAGTTTCACACCGAAAACCCGACCACTCATTTTTACACTGTGGGTGCCGGTGGCGAGTTGGCCGACGCCATTGTCATGTTAAAGGGAGTCACGGGCAAGTCGACTGGCGCTGCGGCTCAACCCCAAGTGATTGACCAGAAAGGCTGCCTTTACAGCCCGCAGATCGTGGCGGTGCAGACCGGCCAGAAAATTCTGGTGAAGAATTCCGATCCGGTTCTGCACAATGTCCACACCACGCCCACGGCGGCCGGCAATTCGGAGCAGAATCAGGCCCAAATGCCCGCATCTCCTGACCTGTCAATAAGCTTTTCCGCGCCGGAAAACTTCCTGAAATTCAAGTGCGATGTGCATCCGTGGATGTTTGCGTGGGTGACCGTAGTGGATAGTCCTTACTTTGCGGTGACCGGCAAGGATGGAAAGTTCACCATCAAGGACGTTCCGCCCGGCAAATACACTGTCACCGCCCTCCACCGCAAGGCCTCACCGGCCGGCCTGGACAAGCAGATTGAAGTGACTTCTTCCGGTGCCTCGGCGGATTTCACCATCGAGCTGAAGTAATCTTTGGCAATGCCCTGCGCTGCGGATCCTGTGATCCGCGGCGTTTTTATTAAGTATACGGTTTCTTCCAGATCCGCATGCCAAGCTGCTCAAGTCCATGGTTGAATCGCTTTGCGATGCTCACGGCCTTGGCGACGCTCGGGTTGGTGGGGTTGGGGGGGGTGGTGACGAGTCACGAGGCTGGCATGGCGGTGCCGGACTGGCCAACGAGTTACGGCTACAACATGTTTGCGCTGCCAATGCGTTTCTGGAAGGGAGGGATTTTTTACGAGCATACGCATCGGCTTTGGGCGACTCTGGTCGGTCTGTTGGTGGTGCTCTTGACCCGCTGGCTGGGCGGATTCGAATCGCGGCGTCCGCTGGCTCTCATTGGTGGTGCCGAAGTTCTCGCGGGCATTGCCGTTTTCCTCTTCCGGCCGGAATTGAAAGCCACCGGCCACTTCCTCACCGGCATCGGAGGAGTGGTCCTGATGGCGGCATTGATTTGGACGCGTAAGGGGTCCTCCCAGCCCGGACTCTGCAAGATGGGGTGGCTGGCTTTTTTTCTGGTCCAGTTGCAAGGCCTTTTGGGGGGGCTAAGGGTGGTGCTCTTCAAGGATCATATTGGAATCCTGCATGGGACTTTGGCGCAAATCTTTTTTGTCCTCCTCTGTCTGATTGCCGTTCGGACTGGGTGGTGGTGGGAGCAGACGGGGTTGCGGATGCCGCTGGTCGACCCAGTCAATCTGCGCCGCTGGGCCTTCCTGGTCACAGCATTGATCTTTTGCCAGTTGCTACTCGGGGCGTCCATGCGTCACCAGCATGCCGGGCTGGCCATTCGTGATTTCCCGCTGGCCTATGGAAAGATTTGGCCTGCCACCGATTCCGAATCGCTGGCCCGCTACAATTCGCAACGGGTCGAAACCACCGTGTCCAATCCCATTACGGCCTTTGAAATCCGGCTGCAAATGGCTCATCGAGCGGGGGCTCTTCTGGTTTTGATTGCCGTGGCAGGTTTTCTCCGGTCGGCGCGGGGCCAAGGGGTTTTCAAGGGTGTTCTGGTGCTGAGCGGATTGGTTTTGCTGCAGGCGACTTTGGGCGCCGCCACCGTCTGGACCAACAAAGCCGCCGATGTGGCGACGGGGCACGTGTTGGTCGGTGCGCTTTCGCTGGTCACCGGCGCGGTGTTGTGTATGATTCTGCCCTGCGGAAGTTTGAGATCACCGCAATCAACCGTCGTGCCCGTTGAATCCGGCCCGGCCCACTAACAGCCATGAAAGCGACCGCAGAAACCCTGAATCAATCGAGTGTCCCGAAAAAGGGATGGGTTTCGGTGTATGCCGACCTGACCAAGGCCCGTTTGACCCTTCTTGTCCTGCTTACGACGCTGGTTGGATTCTACGTCGGGTGGCGGGGGGCGATGAACTACTGGCGGATGCTCAATGCGGTTGTGGGAACGGCTTTGGTTGCCAGTGGAGCTGCCGCCTTGAATCAGTTGTTGGAGCGGGAGCATGATGCGAAAATGCGCCGCACCCGGAACCGGCCACTGCCTTCGGGGCGTTTGCAGCCCACCACCGTGATGGTCTTTGGCGGTGTCAGCTCCTGCGCGGGCCTTGTCTATCTCGCTCTTGCCGTGAACCTGACCACCAGCGTCATCGGGGCGGTTTCCCTGCTCAGTTATTTGTTCATCTATACGCCCTTGAAGCGCATCACCTGGCTGAATACCGCCGTGGGGGCGGTGCCCGGTGCGTTGCCTCCGCTGATGGGGTGGACGGCCGCTCGCGGTGAGTTGTCGGGGGAAGGGTGGGCGCTATTTGCCATTCTGGCCTTTTGGCAGCTGCCGCACTTCTTTGCGATTGCCTGGATGTATCGCGAGGAGTATGCCAAGGCGGGTTTCGTGATGCTGCCCATGCTGGATCCCGAGGGGCGCCGCACCGGGCGTCAAGCCGTGAGCCACACGCTGGGGTTGTTGCCCGTCAGCCTTTGCCCCTTTCTTTTTCATGTGGCGGGAGCGGTCTATCTGGCCTTGGCCCTGGTGCTCGGGTTGGTTTTTCTTTATTTTGCCGTGCAGTTCGCCCGGGATGTGACGGTTCCGAGGGCGCGGCAGTTGTTTTTTTATTCCATTGTTTACTTGCCGGCCCTGCTCGTCGGAATGGTTCTGGATAAGGTGCAATGAATCGAATCCGGATTGACACCAGCTCTCGGGTTGGGTTCACTAGCCGCTTGTAAATTTGATTTTTAAAGACTCAGTCAGTGAAGTTGGATCAAACCATGGTTACGAAAATGCAGTCAACCACACACGCAACTCCGCACTTCCAGGCAGATCACGGGCATGGGGCTCACCACCATGACGAAGGATTTTGGCGGACCTATGTTTTCTCAATCGACCATAAGGTGATCGGGATACAATACGGCATTACCGCCCTGGCATTCCTCCTTTTCGGGTTTAGCCTGATGTTGATGATGCGTTGGCAAATCGCCCATCCTGGCATCTCCATTCCATTGGCCGGCCCTCTTCTGGAAAAACTGCTCGGCTCCGTTGCTGCCAAGGGCGTCATGTCTCCGGATCTCTACAACTCTTTCGGTGCGATGCACGGCACCATCATGGTGTTTCTTGCCGTGGTGCCGCTCCTAAGCGGGATGTACGGGAATTATCTCGTTCCACTTCAGATCGGAGCCAACGACATGGCTTTTCCCCGCTTGAACATGATGAGTTACCAGTTCTACTTCATCGGCGGGATTGTGATGTTTGCCAGTTTTTTCATTCCCGGCGGCGCAGCACAGGCAGGCTGGACCTCTTACCCTCCTCTCTCTGAAGTCATCCCCACCGACGGCCAGACCTATTGGTTGATTGGGATGGTGTTCCTGATCACCTCATCGCTCTTGGGATCCGCCAACATCATTGCGACCATTGTCCAGCTGCGGGCTCCGGGTTTGACTTGGATGCGATTGCCTTTCTTTGTTTGGAGTCAATTTGTCGCCTCCTTCCTGCTCCTGCTGGCATTTCCACCGCTGGAAGCCGCTGGTGTGATGCAATTGATGGACAAAGTGACCGGGTCGAGCATGTTTCTGCCCACTGGTCTTTCAGTGGGTGGCAAGATAGCAAATGTGGCTGGAGGCGGAAATCCGCTGCTCTGGCAGCATCTCTTCTGGTTTCTGGCTCATCCCGAGGTTTATGTGTTGATTCTTCCTGCGCTGGGAATTGTGGCTGAAGTTATCGCCAACAATACCCGCAAGCCGCTTTGGGGGTATAAGTCGCTGGTCTATGGTTCCCTCGGGTTGGGCTTTATGTCATTCATTGTCTGGGCCCACCATATGTATTTGACCGGAATGGGCACCACAATTGCCACTTTCTTCCAGACCACCACGATGATCATCTCTATTCCCTCGGTGATCATCCTGACCTGCCTCTTGATGTCCCTCTGGGGCGGTTCAATCCGTTTCAATACTCCGATGCTTTTCGCGCTGGCTTTTCTGCCCATGTTTGGCATTGGGGGCCTGACCGGCCTGCCCCTTGGCTTCAGTGCCAGCGACCTTCACCTGCACGACACCTACTACGTGATCGCCCACTTCCACTATGTGGTGGCGCCGGGAACGATCTTTGCCATCTTTGCCGGCATTTATTTTTGGTTCCCTAAAGCCTCCGGCCGGATGATGAATGAATTCTGGGGAAGGGTCCACTTCTGGCTGTCCTTCATTTTCATGAATCTGATCTTTATGCCGATGTTTGCGCAGGGTCTGGCGGGAATGTCACGCCGGATGTCCGACGGTGGGGTCAACTATTCCGCCTCCTATTTCCAGGCCAACGGAATCGTGGCTGCCGGCGGCTTAAGCAACAACATCATGTATTTGAACAACACCATCCTCTGGGCCGCGGTGGGTTTGGGGCTGGCCCAAATTCCCTTCATCATAAATTTCTTCTATAGCATCTTCAAAGGACCTCGGGTGACCTCAGACAATCCTTGGCAGGCAACCACCTTGGAATGGCAGACGCCCACGCCTCCCGGACATGGCAACTTTTTAACTCCTCCGTCAGTGTATCGCGGACCTTATGAATACAGCGTCCCGGGCCACCCGGTGGACTTTATTGCCCAAGACCAACCTGACAAAGCCAAAGCCTGATTCACATGGAAATCCCTTATACGGTTGAAGCCCGTCCGGACACCGGCGTTTACAACGCCAAACTGGGTGTCTGGTTGTTTCTCGCCTCCGAAGTGATGCTCTTTGGTGGTTTGTTCTCCGCCTATGTTCTGCTGCGCGTGGGCACCCCTCCTGAGCTCTGGCCCCACGGTTGGCTCAACGTCAAGCTGGGCACCCTCAACACGGTGCTCTTGGCTTCCTCGGCCATCACCACCTTGCTGGCCTGGGCGGCCCTGAAGGTCAAGAAATTCAACCACTACCGCATCTATCACGGGCTGACTCTCCTTCTGGCAGTCGCCTTTTTGGTGATCAAGTCCACCGAGTACAACGACAAATTCCATCACTACGAAATCGTCCAGACCGACGGTAAGATTGCCGATGGGCATTTGGTGGAAAAGTCGGCCGATTTCGATCTGGTGAAGAAGACGGGGGAAGTCACCCTTCACCATGTCCGCGTGGTTGAAAAAACTGAGGAATTGGCGGACTTGCGCCATGCCAAGCCTCCCGGCGAGGGCGAGGTCAAAATCGCGGCTGCCAACATCAAGAAGATGCAAAACTATGGTCCCTACCATAATAATTACCTCGGAATCTATTTCACCCTGACCATCCTCCACGCACTGCACATCCTCGGAGGCGCCATCGTCATCGCCTTTCTCTGGGGCCCCGGAAGCAAGATGTGGAAGACCGAGCCCGAGCGGTTCACCAATCGCGTCGAGGTCTCCGGTCTCTTCTGGCATTTCGTGGACTTGGTTTGGATCTTTCTCTTCCCGGTTCTCTACCTGACCTGATTTTATGACTGAATCCACCGAAGATTTTAAAAATCATACCCGGCGCACCCTTTTCATCTTTGCCTCTGTGCTCTGCGGCACGTTCCTGATGGTCGGGGCATCCTTCGCTCCGCTTCGGAACCCCCACATGAACTTGGTCCTTGTCTTGGTCGCCGCCTGCTGCAACGCGTTCATCGTGGCCGGCTTCCTGATGCATCTCTTCTCCGAGAGAAAGATGATCTACACCATGCTGGGTTTCACCGCGTTTTTCACTGTCATGCTCTTTGCCTTGACCTGGATAGCCGAGCATGACGTTCCCCAAGTGCTCGTTCGCTGATTATGTCACTCAAAGCCGTCCATCTTTTCTTTGTCACCGTGCTGACGGGCTTCTCGATCCTGTGCACGGTTTGGAAATTGAAGGATTACTCCGCGCCTCAGGGGAGTGTGGCGGATCTGCTGTTCGCCCTGGGATCCATTCTGGCGGGTGTTGGTGTGGTGGCTTATGGACGTCACTTCTTGAAAAAACTGAAGGACATCAGTTACTTATGAAGTCTCCCATCCGCTTGTTGAAGCAGGGTTCAGCGCTTGCCGCGGTGGCTTTGTTGCTGGATGCCATTGACGTGCAAGCCTGCGCGGCTTGCACCGGGCAATCCGATTCCGCGCTGGCCCAAGGCATGAACTGGGGTATAATGGCCCTTTTAATGGTTATTGGCATCGTGTTGAGTGGTGTCGCCGGTTTCTTTGTTTTCATCTCTAAAAAAAATCGCAACGTCTGACATGGAAAAGTTATTAGGCCTCCCTCCCATTGCCGCCGAAGGCGGTGAATCCGTAGACCAGTTGATCATTTATGTGCACTGGCTCATGATCGCGCTCTTTGTAGGTTGGATAACCTACTTTGGTTTAACCCTCTTTCGCTTCCGGTCGTCGCGCAATCCCAGAGGCGACTATCAAGGTGTAAAGAACCATGCCTCCAGCTATATTGAGGTGGCCGTGGCCGGGGTGGAGGTTTTGCTGCTTGTTTTTGTCGCCTTACCTCTCTGGCGGACCCATGCGAAGGATTTTCCAAAAAAGACGGATTCCACCGTGATCTATGTGGTGGCCCAGCAGTTCGCTTGGAATTTCCGCTACGCAGACAAGGATGGCGAAATCGGCCGGCAGGACATGAAATTTGTCACTTCTGACAATCTTTTCGGGATAGACCCGGCCGACACCTCCCATAAGAATGCTGTTCAGACGCTCAATGAGGTGCATGTTCCCTTGGGCAAACCTGTCATCGCCTACATGAGCTCAAAAGACGTCATTCATGATTTCCGTATCATCGCCATGCGGGTGGCTCAGGATACCATCCCTGGAATGCGAATTCCGGTCCACTTCACTCCAACCAAGGAAGGCCGCTATCAGATCAACTGCGCACAGCTTTGCGGGAACGGGCACGCCAGCATGGCCCAAGGCTTTCTCGTGGTTGAAAGTCCTGAGGAGTTCAAGAAGTGGATGGCTTCCAAGGCGGGTGCGGCCACCTCTTTTGAGTAGGATAGGTTTTTTTGATTTTTCCCTTGGGTTGACTGCCCTTGTTTTGCAGGGGATTGCGGTTTTTGCGCCTGTTCAAGAAGCTCCAAAGCCAGTCAATATGACAAAACAAAAGCCCGATTTATTCCGGCCTGTCCTCGTGGTTCCGCTCCTAGTCCTCTTTGCATTGGGGCTGGGCTTTTGGCTCAAGCGTTTTCAGTCGGGTCCAAATCCTTCTCATCACCTTCCTGTAGTGGGCAGGGTGGGTGATTTCACACTGACCAATCAAAACAATGCGGCCGTCTCGCTCGTCCAGCTGGAAGGCCATGTCTGGGTGGGGGATATTATTTTCACCCGTTGCGCCGGGCCTTGCCCGAAGATGACCCGTCAGATGCGCGAGCTTCAGGATTCCCTCCCTTCCGCAAGCCAGGCCCGATTCATCACGCTGACCACCGATCCTCAGTTTGATGCGCCTCCGGTGCTGAGGAACTACGCCGCGCGTTTTGGGGCCGACACCAATCGGTGGTGGTTCCTCACAGGAAATCCGGAGCAGATCGCCGGGCTGGCCCGCAATGGTCTCAAGCTTTCCGCCGTTCCTGTTCAGCCTGCCGAACGGCGGTCGGAGTCCGATCTTTTCATTCACAGCACCCTCATGGTGGTGGTGGACAAGCACGTCCGCTTGCGCGGTATCTTTCATACCACTGGCGAGGGCGTCAACTGGGCGGAGGAGAAGCGGAAGCTGCTTTCCGCCATTCAACAACTCGAAGGGGAATTATGACTGTAAGCGATCTGCCTGCCTGCAATGCCACCTTTAACGGACTGGCCGCCGTCTTTCTTGGGTTGGGCTATTTTTTCATCAAACGGGGAAACAAGATTGCCCATCGCAACTGCATGGCCGCGGCGATCTCAAGCTCCGCCCTTTTTCTGGCGGGCTATCTTACTTATCACTTCACCGTCAAGGGAGTCACCCACTTCACCAATCCTGTCTGGTTTAGGCCGGTTTACCTCGCCATCCTTCTGACCCATCTTGTTCTGGCCATTGCCATCCTGCCCCTGATTATCATCACGGTGGTTTTCGCGATTAAGGGCCGGTTCGACTCCCATAAACGCATCGCTCGCTGGACCTGGCCGCTTTGGATGTATGTCTCTGTCACCGGCGTGATCATTTACCTGCTGCTCTATCGGATTTTCCCGCAGGCTTGATTCAGGGCAGTCATCAAGGACCGATCCCAAGTCCGTAAAGTTCAAGCAGGGAGGAGTCCGTCCGCTCCGGCCTGGCCATCACACTTTTGGGTGGTGTGGCGGCGTGACTTCATACGGGCCGATGGCCCCGGGTGACTCAAGTGCTCCCGGTCGGAGAACCCCGGCAACATTCGTTTCTGGGGGTAGTGCGGCGCTGTTGCGGCGTGAGATTTTGCCGGGTTTTTCCCCACCGGCATTTTGCCCGGAAGGTTCTGGTTTCCTGATTACTCGTTGAACGGGGTGTCCGTCATATTCACAAAGAGCTGGATGTCCGGGGCGACCATCCGCTCCAGCCCGCCGCCGGGCAGGGTTTCAATATCCGACTCGGAGGTGCGCATGGCGAGCGGGGGGTGCAGTTCACAGTTTAGACTGGCATCGCAGAGGTTGGATTTGAAGTTGCCGGTGCAAATGCTGAGCGGCTCGCCTATGGTGTCGTTGACCTCCGCCTCGTCGTTCAGTTCCTTTGCCGGGACGCCCAAGATGAGGGCGGCGGTGAGCCAGGCGCTTTCGTCGCTCAGGCGCAGAAGGGCCTTGCCGCTGGCCTTACCGGAGAATTCGATTTTGCGGGCCACATGGCGGCCGCTGAGAGGTTCGATAAAGCGGAGTGGTCAACTTTCGAATTTGAGGTTGAGCATGGTTTGAAAGGTTTTGACCAGCGCCAGCGCCAACGAGGTGCTCATGCCCAGCAGTGGCACACACCCCAGACTGGTCCGCATTAACGCATCTTCCGCCGTGGTGGCGGTTTAATCATCCTCGTATGAGGCGCTTGGATTGGCCGAGCGGAGCAGGCACTGGGTGAGGACCGGGTCCAGTTCGATTACTTTGCCGATCTGCTCCAGATCGGCGTCCTGGCGGGTGACCAGCCGGGTCGGGCGCAAGACACTCTCTGGCAGGGCGTGGAGGCCGTATTTCTTTTCAAGCTCGCGGTGGGTGTCTATTGGTGGGGCGTGGGTTGTCTGTATCCGCCCGGCAAACCCATCTATGCGGAGTGAGCAGGGGCTGGCAGACTTTGCGGGATGAACTCCAAATCCATCCGTCTCGCCGAGGTCCAATTAGTGCGATCCTCTCATACCAGCTCCTCCAC
>CAIQOK010000094.1 GCA_903873415.1 uncultured Verrucomicrobiota bacterium
CGCGAGGGTGAAGCAGGTAGCGACGCCGGTTGATGAAGTTGGTATCGCTGTCCAACGCAGCGCGGGACCACTCCACCGCCTTCGTGCCGAAGCCGCCCTCGACGGGCTCGTTGAGCGTCGCGTTACCGCGACCGAAGCAGCCGGGACCGAACAGGTAGCTCGTGTAAACGTAGCCGCTCGTGGTGCCCGCGCGAACCGGCAGGCTGTCGTCGATGATGACGCGCCGGCCCTGGAACACCTTGACCGTCATCTTGCCCTCGCTGTCGGGCAGATAATCAATGAGGTCGAGCTTGCGCAGCGCGGCCTCCACCGCCGAATGCACTGCCAGCGCCGTCAGGTTGTCACTGCAATCGCCGAGCTTCACGGTCGCATCAACAAACGTGTCGCCGTTCAGCTTGGTCGCCGCCGCATAGCTGCCGGTGGCTTCCGCCGCGATGGACAACTTGTGCGTCGCCGCCAGCGTGCCACCCGTGCCGAACAAACCTTTCAGCACCGAGATGATGTAGGCCTGGTCCGTGCGCGCCCAATAAGCGCCAACGAGATCGAGCAACGCATTGAGCGGATCGGAACCCGCCAAGGCACCAGCCAGATCGTTGGCACCCCACGCTTGCGCGTCGTTGTTGAGGATGGCGACATCCTTGCTCGCCGTGATTTTGTTCACCGCCAGCGTGGCGCTGTCCGACAGGATTTGCCGGTTGGGCGAAATGTCCTGCCAGAACGGCATGTCAATCGTCTTGCCGCCGCCCGCTGCCAAAGCGTCGAAATGAGGATTCAATTCGACGATGCCGCTCTGGATCAGGGCGGACTTTGCCGCCGTGCGCTCCAGCGCGTAGTTTTCAAACACACTCGGAATGATGATGTCCGAGATCAGGGTCTTAGCCATAATGTTGGTCTTTCGTTTTGTAGCGGCGGTCTAGGACCGTCGCAGAATTTAGTTGGCCGAAGCTTTCAGCCGGGCCGCCAAGCCCGGATCGTTCTTCAGCAGTTTCACTTGCTCGGTGAGGTTCCAGCTTTCCTTGCGGAACGGATTCACCACACCGCCACCGGCCCCACGGGAGCCTGAGCCGGCGGCACCGCCACCAGCGTTTGCTTCGAACAGGTGCGGCGCGTCGGACACCAACGCATCCACCCATTCAGCCAAAGTCAAAGGCGAGAACCCGTCCTTGCCCATCCGGGCCGTTTCGCCGTCAAAAGCCTGGGGCGCACCGCCCACCAGCTTGAAAGTCGTGCGGGCGCGGGCGGTGATGTCCGTCAATGCGGTGGGCCGCAGTCCGCGCTTGGTCGCCTCGGTGACGACGGCCTGATCAATCAGCAGCGCGGAGAGACGGCCATTCAGCGCGTCACGCTCGGCGGCCACAGGGCCGACCGCCGCCTTGAGGCGATCCGCCAGCACTTCCTGAAACTTGCCGTCCTTCAACCGCTGCTCTTCTTCCAGCCGCGCCTTTTCGGCGGCGAGCTTGCGGACTTCATCCGGGTCAATCCCTTCAAAGCGTTTGAGCAGCGCATCGCGCTCCTTCATCACGGTGATATTCGTCTGGCGCAATTCCTCGTTGCGCTCGGAGTCCAGCAGCCAAGCGCCATCGCGCTCGACGTAAAACGATTTCAATTCCGCCGGGATTTCCTCGGCCTTCGCGTATTTATTTTTCAGAGCCATAAATTTTTAGTTGTTGGTTGCGGCTGGCGACGTTGTTGCGGCCGGGGTAGTGCCAGCATTAGGAAAGACCCCGGTCGGATTCGGCTGACCGTTTTGGTTTTTGGGTTGTCCAGCTTGGACGAGATTCTTTTCTTCTGCATCCGTGCGTCCAGTGGGTAGGACTTCACCTTTACGGAAGAGATCGAACATGGTGGCCTGACTGATGGCACCAGCTTGCCAGGCAGAGACGATGGCAGTGAGTTCCAGACTGGTCAGACCTTTGGCGGTGAAGTCAGTATTGATTTGCAGTAGCACCAGGTCTTCACTGACATCTTCGGGAAATGGTTCGGTGCTGTTCCACCAATAGACCCAGCGAAGGACTTGGCTGATGGAATCAGACAAGGACAAAGCCAGCGTCATCAAGATGCTGTTCTCACCAGCCTGACGGAGTTCAATGGCATCGGCGGTTTCACCGACACGTTTCGTGTCCTCCAGCATCCGGGAGCCAAGCAATGCCATCAGACGTTCATCACGGCTTTGGGCGTTCTCGAAGGTGGACAAGCCGTGACCTTTGAACTCCAAGAATCCAGCCACGGCACCAACCGTATCCGACACCCAAGCCGTGCTGCTACCGATATGAAGATCATCTTTCTTGTCAAAGCCAGCAACCCAAGCAGTGGGAAGTGCAGTGAAGTGCAGACCATGCTTGTAATCAGCATCCAAGCGGTAATGGTCGAGGTTCACGAAAATGATGTCGGCCAGCGGCATCTTGTCCACGTCGGGCAATGCGTTGCGTGGACCGTGAAAGACAAATGGAATCAGCGGCAACGGTTTTCCAAGACGAAGCGGGACACGGTTTTCAGTCAGCGTCCAGCCAGCATTTTTATCGGCCGGATTATTTTGCCAGATTTCGACGAGATAACGTGTGCTGCCATCAGCAAGTTGTTCGAGCTTCAAGACACGAACAGTTTCCGTGATCTTCATGACAAATGGATCCAGTTCATCGGGACGTTCCACCATTTCACGGAGAGCAATCATCGTGACCACGTTGCGCCCATTGATTCGTTGCGTCTGCCAATTCAAAATATCTTCGGCGGCATACCGGACAACGTAAGCACGGGATTCACCATCGGCCTGCCAATCAATGAGAGTGCCACAGCGACCAAGCGTCAGGACTTCACCGACCACACCCTTGCAAAAAGTGAAAAGCGAAGTGCCCATCAAATCCACGTCATCCGTGAAGACACGCAAAGCACCACCAACACCAGCATGACGGTCGGGAAGTTTGACTTCAGGATCACGACGAAAGAGCAGACCAAGAAATCCATCACAGGTGCGAGACGAGGCGTTGAAGAAACAGGCACGGGATTTGTAACCGAGATATTCGTTTTCAGACTGTGAATCCAGGCGAGGCAGATATTTGATGCCACCAAGTTTCACGGCATCCTCACCAGCAATGACATCGCGAGCACGCAACCACGTTGCGAGGTTGGCGTCGTAATCAGGATGTGTGGTGTTCGCCGGCACGAGCGAACTTTAGCACTGGTTTTCAGAAATATTTTTGCGCAGAGAATCCACTAACGAACACTTGCGAACGGTGTGACATTTGGACGGAACAGGTGCGAACAATTTTGTGAAAAAAAGAATTTGACGTGCTGCACTTCACAATGAAGATTCAACTACCTTGCGGAAAGGATGGCGATGTTGCTATCAGGACTCGCAAGGCAACAAAGATAACGAAAGGTGTTATATGATAGAGAGCACAAGTAAGTTCAAGGTTCATGACGTAGTGTATAACAAGGGTGGGTTTGCGATTGCCCGTGGTTATTGGGATGGAGAGGAAAATCTTCGGTTGGCTTGCCGGTGGCATGAAGATGGCGGACTTGGATACCCTCAAACCTTTGGCAAACCTCAATGGATGATGTTTCCCGAAGACGACTTGTCGGTTGAAATAATCAGTTCGCTCGATCCTTCGCAGTCAAAAGTCGAAGTTACATTCAAATAAAATTATTCAAGTGCATCGTGAGCCAACGCTTGCGGTGCATTTTTTAATTCAGACTATTCGTGTGTAGCTCGTCAATTCCACAAGCCACAGCCAGGTGAAGTCGTGAGCTTGGGGCAATCTTAACGGTCTTGGAAATTCGTCCGCGTCGAAAGTTATTTTAGTTCGCGTCGCTCAATAGTCATTTAGTTCGCTGCGCTCAACAATGACGAATCGCGCGGCAAATTCACGGTCTCCATTTACGATGATCATTTCCCGCGCGCGGACGCCGACGCTCATGCTCGGCGGCGGTGGCTAACGCCACCGCTACGCCAGCACCGGCCAGCCTTCACAGGTTTACGAATGGTTTCTCACGGCTGGCCTTTCGCTGACAGCGCGCGCGATATGGACATCGCAGGTTGTCGGATATTTTCAGGTCTTCTTCACGCTTTCAGGTTGGCGGATGATTCAGCGCGCTGTCCGGCGTTGAACTCCTCGTCGCTAACGCTCCTCGTCGTGGGTTGGTCGGTCACACTTCCGGCA
>CAIQOK010000095.1 GCA_903873415.1 uncultured Verrucomicrobiota bacterium
GCGGCATCATCCAGCTGATGGCTCGACACTCCAATATCCACCAGCATGCCGTCAAAACCCGAAACCCCGGTCTCTTCGACGATCTGCGGGAAGTTGCGGAAATTGCCGCGCAGCGCGCAGAACTGCGCTGCATACGGCTTCAACCGTTCAGTCGCGTGTTTCAGCGCATTCAGATCCTGATCCATCGCCACCACCCGCGCTCCATGCTGCAGCAGCGCCTCGGAATGTCCGCCGCCGCCCAGAGTACCGTCGAAAAACAGCTTCCCCGGGCCAGGCTCCAGCAAGGCCACGACTTCCGCCAGCAGCACCGGCGCATGATAAAATGGTAAATTTCGCATAGCTGCTTCAGGCGTGGCGGGTTCCGGAGACTCTCCTCCCCCCCCTGCCCCTTGTCGTGTCACCAACGTGCCACGCCCCCACGGCATGAGATCATCCATGGCGTCTGTGGCACCGAACCAAGCCCGGCCTCCCACTTGAGTAAATTCAATCAGTCTGGAAATCCCAGCAAACAATTGCCTCACGAACGACTGCTCCCGTCGGACTGGCCGAAGGGAGAGCCGCGACAAAGGATAGCCAATTGTTGAGAGCGCGTTCATCAAAGAAACGGATTTGCAGAGCTGTCGGATGTGCAAAGCATGACAGAAAGACCGTAAAACTAAAATTCTAACCAGTCCTTATAATCGACGGATCACATTCTTTGCAATCCTCTATTTTCAGAATTTTCACCTTTTTATAGAATGGCGAGAATACTGTTCATCTGAGCAACCAGAGGTTTTAGAGATACCCTTAAACGAACGCTTAGCCGGCTTTCATGATAGCTCAACTTTCGACTGCACATTCCGTACGATGGCTCTCGCAATCAAAGTATCACCCGCCTCTATCAATCGTTTTTATACACAGCCTGCCTCTTAATATTTGCATCTCTATACCAACAGGAATCTCGACAGATGGGCGGAAGTATTGCTAGCCTCGCAGTAATTGAAACAATTCCGACCCATCAATCACTATGGCCAAAAAACCTGCTCCCAAGAAGGCACCTGCTAAAAAGCCTGCCGCATCAAAGAAGCCAGCCATAGTTAAAAAGAAGCCAGTCCCGGGCAAGAAAGCAGGCCCTCCCGTGAAGAAAGCAGCCCCGGCCAAGAAAAAGGTGGAAGCGGTGAAATCCAAGCCAGCTCCAAAGCCGGCGCCCGCAGCACCCGCCAAAAAGGTTGAACCCGCACCCGTCTTGAAACCTGTCTTTGAAGCTCCCGCTCCGAAACCTGCTGCACCCGCTCCCGCTCCCGCGCCTGCACCCGCCCCGACGAAGCTTGTCATGAAATCCGGCACAAGTGGCGCCACCGCACTCACCATTGCTGCGCAGGCCTCGGCTGGAGCCGCCGCCAATGCCAACTCCCATCCCGCCAACATCCTGGTGCTCGTCAGCAGCAGCGGCTGGCCTGTCACAGATCTGACCAAAGATCACTTCACCCTGATGGAGTACTTCGAAGTTCCCGGCCAGCAGGCTCCCTTCAGCAACAACATCACCTCCTTCCGCAACGTCGGCACCGGCGCCTACCTCCTCCAGGTCAAGCCCATCAACGGCGCCCCCTGGCGCAGCGGCCACCACCTCGCCCAAATCCTCGTCTCCTCCGCCGACGACCGCCAAGGCCAGGGTGCAGTGAAACTCATCATCCGCTAGAGTCCTGCGAGTAACAGGATCGTTCTCGTCCTCCTACTCGAACTCGTCCTCGATCAC
>CAIQOK010000096.1 GCA_903873415.1 uncultured Verrucomicrobiota bacterium
ACCGCCAGCACGGCCAGCACACCGATTAGTTCGATCAACGTCATCCCCCGGACCAACATCCCGGACGTCCGTTCTCTTGGATGTTGATGTTTCATGGCGTGGGAATCATCTGGAAATCAATGAGCTGGCACTAAGCGTCAGTGCCAGAGCGGTGACGTTAAAATCCACCCCGAGCGATCCTTGAAGCGCCGGGGTGAATGCGGGCGAGGTGTTAGCCCAGGTGGTGTAGATCTGCATGAGATTGCTCATTTCACTGACAAGGCTCTGTTGTGAAGCGGTGACACCGAATAAGTTCGGCGTGGCCGGATTGGCTGTGCTCCGTTCAAAGTTCAATGCCGCGCTTGAGAAGCCGTTTCCCGCCATACTGCTGAAACTGGTGTTGGTGCCGATCGATCCGTTCGAGATCCCCGCAAGCCAGTTGCCGCTCTCATAGACATAACTGGAGTCATTATACAGGACCAACTTGGCCTGCAGAACGGTGTTGGAGCTAAGCCCTAGACTGGTGCCAGTCAGATAATTTCTATCCCACCCCCAGTTCGTGGCCGGCACACTCACGGCGTTGACATTGGTATCCAGGGTGAAATTGGCCGAACCATCTGGAAAATGGTTGATCAGGATAAGCCGTTTAAAATACGGAGTGAAAGTCAGACGCTGTATCACCAAATCCTGCCCGCTACCGGACCAAGTCAGCCCCGCTGGTTTTTGCCCTGGATTGGTGTTCCAAATGTTGGCAAAGCCAGTCGCATCAAGAACTCCGTTGGACAGGCTCAGTGTTTTGCCGATGGAGGACACAATCAGGACCCGCGCGTTGGTGACGGGATAGGCCGTGCCGTTGGTGGACTGGGTGTAGCCGTTGATCGCATCCGGACTCCCGAGCCAACCATTGGTATCGATAAGATAGGCGCGAGCGTTGCCGCGGGTGTTGGTGAGGATTTGCGAGACCGGCAGCGCCATCCAGTTGGCGGCGGACTGGGCCCAGTTGGTGGCGCAGGGCACGCTCTTGTTTATCACCACCTGTTGGACCAGCGCGTTGGTGATGGCTGAAAGGTTGGATACCTCGGCCGTCCACACCGCATAATCCATCCGCTTGACCACCACCGGCAGGATCAGGGAAGCGAGAATGGAAAGCACGGACAACACCCCCACGAATTCGATCAGGGTGAAGCCGCGGCTTTTAAACACAGGTCGAAAACAGAAGGCGCGGAATTGCCGGAATGGTTGGAAGGAATTCATGGCTTCAATTTTCCGCTTGGATTTGCTTTCAATGAATGGCCCCCATCAGACTGAGGATCGGCAGGTAGATAGCCAGGGCAACGACCCCCACCAAAGCAATCAAAAAAAGCATCAGGGCCGGTTCGAGAATACCGAAGACAGTCTTGATCCTGCGCGGAATGACCTCGTTGTAATAGGAGGACACATTCTCCAGCGCGTGGTCCAGATTCCCCGTGGTCTCGCCGATTGCCACCATGCGCACGAGCATGGTGGGAAAGACCGGATGCCTGCGGAGCGCCTCGCTGATAGTGCTGCCGCTCTTAATGTCGGAACCCACATCACCCAGCGCCCGATCGATGAATTGATTGCCGATGAGTCCCTGCCGGCAGAGTTCCAGAGCCTGAATAATCGGCACGCCGGACCGGTAAATCAGGGCCAGATTGTGCATCAGGCGCGACAAAGCCAGCATCGCATTGAGCGGGCCGAACACAGGCAATCTTAGTTTAAGCTGATCGGCCTTGAGTGCGAATTTTTTTGATAAGCGGCGTCCCAGCGGCACCACCAGCCCCAAAAACACCAACCCGGGAAACCAGATCCACCATCCGGATTTCACCACATCGGCCGCAGAGAACACCACCTGCGTGAGCCACGGCTGCGGCACATGCAGCTTGTCGAGTAAATCCGCGAACTTGGGAATGACAAAACTAAACAAAAACAGCGTGAAGGCGGAAATAGCCACCAGAATAATGAGGGGATAAAGGGTGGCCTGACGAACATCAGCCGCCAGCCAGTCCGTCCACTCGGTGTAAAGCTTCAGATCCACGAAGGTGTCGGGCAGTTTGCCCGTCAATTCCCCGGCGCGCACGACACTAACAAAGTGGCGGCTGAAAATCCGGGGATGATTGGCAAGCACCTCGTGAAATTGAAGGCCGGTCTCAATCTGAGCCTGCATGCTCCGCAGAATCATACGAAAGGCCGGATCGGGACAATCCTCGGCGGCAATGTCCAAGGCGCGCGGCAGGGCGATGCCGGCGCGCAACTGGAAAGTCATCACCATGCAGAAGTCGGTCAGTTCGCGCCGCTGCTTCTTGCCGTTGACGGGCCGGATAAAAAATTGTCGCTGCGG